>JBKKCR010000240.1:0-20846 GCA_046712825.1 Actinomycetota bacterium
GGGCCGAGCTCGAGGCCGCCGGCATCCACCTCGGCGACACGGTGGAGCTGCGCTGCGGCGGCAAGTCGATGACGGTCCCGTTCACGCTGACGTACGGCGAGGTCGCGCGCGGTCGGGTCGCGGTGTGCGAGGACTCCTTCCGGACCGTCACGATCGCCGTCAACCAGGGCAGCGCCGCCGCGGCCCTGCGCGCCCGCCGGGGTGACCCGTTGGTCATCTCCCGCGTCCAGCAGACGCCCACGGCCAGTGCGGTCCCGATCTCGATGTACGACCGACCGCCGAGCCCCGTCACGGCCTGAGAGATTTCCGGCATTTCGGATACGCCTTACGTCGGTAGCATGGCCACTCGGCTCCACCACTTGAGAGGACCCACGCTGTGTCCCCCCGCGTCGTCCTCGTCACCGGCGTCAGCCGGTACCTCGGCAGCCGGCTGGCCGCCGAGCTGCAGGCCGACCCGTCGATCGAGCGGGTCATCGGCGTCGACACCGAGACGCCTCGCGACGAGGTCATGGCCCAGCTCGGCCGGACCGAGTTCGTCCGCGCCGACATCCGCAACCCGCTGATCGCCAAGGTGATCGCGCAGGCGGAGGTCGACACGGTCGTGCACATGAACGTCATCGCCACCCCGCTGGGCGCCGGGGGCCGGACGGCGATGAAGGAGATCAACGTCATCGGCACGATGCAGCTGCTCGCGGCCTGCCAGAAGGCGCCGAGCGTGCGCAAGCTGGTGGTCAAGTCGACCACCGCCGTCTACGGCTCGAGCCCGCGCGACCCGGCGCTGTTCACCGAGGACGTCGAGCCACGCTCGCTGCCCAAGACGGGCTACGCCAAGGACGCTGTCGAGGTCGAGGGCTACGTCCGTGGGTTCGGGCGGCGCCGGCCGGACGTGACCCTGTCGCTGCTGCGGTTCACCAACTTCATCGGTCCCGGGATCGACACGCCGCTGACGCGCTACTTCTCGCTGCCGGTGGTTCCGACGGCCCTGGGGTTCGACCCGCGGATGCAGTTCCTTCACGAGCAGGACGCGATCGAGATCCTCTACCAGGCAACCCGGAACGACCACCCCGGCATCTACAACGCGTCGGGCGACGGCGTCATCTACATGTCGAAGGCCGTGCGCATGGCCGGTAAGGCGGCGCTCCCGGTCTTCGTGCCGTTCATGGGCCTCGTGGCCGCGGCGGTTCGCCAGACCGGCCTCGTCGACTTCTCGTCGGATCAGATCAAGTTCCTCCTCTACGGACGCGTCGCCGACGTTGACCGCCTCAAGAAGCGCTTCGGCTACACGCCCGAGTTCACGACCGAAGAGGCCTTCAAGGACTTCATCGCGAAGCGCAAGCTCGCCAAGATCTTCTCGAACGAGCAGGCCGCGCAGTGGGAGCGCGACCTGTACGAGTTCCTCGCGCGACGCGGGTTCGTCTCCGCGGAAGAGAGCGTCTAGTGGCCAACGGTCGCGTCGTCCCGATCGAGCAAGGTCGTCGCGTCGAACGGCCGCGCTGTGCCGCCCGCAACGCCGACGGAAAGCTGTGCCGCAACCTGGCCGACGAGACCGGTTACTGCCGGCGGCACCGCGACACCGGCCGCGAGGCGCAGGAGACCCCCACCGCCTTCCAGCTCTGGCTCGCCGACGTGCTCGCGTTCTCGCGTCGCCGGCTGACCGGCGACTATCCGATCGACGACTTCGGTTTCGACCGCGACCTCACCGAGAACGTCCTCCTTCCGATGTTCCGGCCGCTCTTCGAGCGCTGGTTCCGCGTCGACCAGATCGGGGTCGAGAACATCCCGGCCGCCGGACCCGCGCTACTGGTTTCGAACCACTCGGGCACCGTGCCGATGGACGCGTTGATGATGAAGTACGGCGTGTACGAGGCGACCGGCCGCCACGTCCGTCTGCTGGCCGCCGACCTCGTGTTCACGCTCCCGGTCGTCAGCGAGATCGGGCGCAAGAGCGGCAACACGCTCGCATGCGAGGAGGACTCGACCCGGCTCTTGCGCGCCGGCGAGGCGCTCGGCGTCTTCCCGGAAGGGTTCAAGGGGATCGGCAAGCCGTTCCGCGAGCGTTACAAGCTGCGCCGCTTCGGCCGTGGAGGCTTCGTCGAGGTCGCGCTGCGTACCGGCGCGCCCATCATCCCCGTGTCGATCGTGGGCGCCGAGGAGATCTATCCGATCGTCGCCGACATCAAGCCGCTGGCGCGGCTGCTCGGCTTCCCGTACTTCCCGATCACGCCGTTCTTCCCGGCGCTCGGGCTGCTCGGCGCGATCCCGCTTCCGTCGAAGTGGATCATCGAGTACGGCGAGCCGATCGAGACCGCCGGGTTCGACGCCGAGGCCGCCAACGACCCGATGTTCGTCTTCAACCTGACGGACCAGGTCCGGGACGCGATCCAGCAGACCCTGTACCGGAACCTCATGCATCGCCGCGGCGTCTTCTTCTGATCCGCTGAGCGATTTCTCACACCGCCCTTTCGCAGAGCCGAGTTCCCGTGGAATACTCCGCGACCGGGGGTCTCATGACCGCAAGCAGGTTCGTGATCGAAGCCGCGAAGCGCGTCGCCGCGGTTCGCGACGACCCTCAAGAGCGCTACCGGCTCGCCAAAGCCTTCTACGACTCGACATCCGGTCCCGAGATCGAGGGATACGGCCGTGCCGAGCTGGCTTTCATGCGCTGGGAGATCGAGCGCGGCGTGCTCCACGCGCCGCACGCCCGCGTGCGGCCCGGCTCACCCTGGTGGCGCGCCGTCAACGAGCGCATCATCCGCGACGCCCTCGAGGCGAGTCTGATCGCGCAGGCCGGTGACGGCGATGTCTCGTCCGAAGCCGTCACGTTCTGGCTGGGATTCCTCAATGCGCCCTCGCCGGTCACCTGGTACCGGGCGCACAACGCGAGCGTGCTCGCCGGGTACACCGAGGCGGCGCATCTCGCCGCCCGCGAGCGGCCCTCGGAGCAATTCTTGATGAACCTCGTGCTCGCGCGGGTGTTGTACGCGCAAGCGCTCGCCGAAGGTGAGTCGTTCGCCGTCGGCGGCGACCCGATGATCGCCCGCTTCCTTTCCGACCCGCGCTCGCCGGCCGTGCCCGTCGTGATGGACATCCCCGACTTCTATCCGCGTAGCTATCCGCTCAACGCGCTCGAGGAAGGGCTCCTCGAGCGTCGCGCGCGTTCGAGTGAGGACGAGGCTCTGGCGTTGATCGATCTGGAGCCGTGCGCGAACCTCGACGTGCTGTTCGAGTTCGCGGCGAAGTCGCTCGCCCTGCCCGACATCGCACGCTTCGTGGACCGAAAGCTTCCGTGCTACCCGCACGGGTTGCTCACCGAACCGGATCCCGAAGGCCGCATGCGCTGGCTGCCGTGGCTCGCTCCCGAGCTCGCCGCCGACAGCCGTTGGAGCGATCAGCTGTTGGACCGGATGCGGCACATCAAGGATCCGGAAGCCGACGAGATCGTCGAAAGCTACTTCGAGAGTGCTGCGCCGGGCGGTCCGCACGCGTTCTTCCGCCAACTCGTCGAGCATCACGAGCTTCCCCCGGAGGAATGCTCGCCGGCCGTCGCCGAGTACTTGGCCGAGCGGCCCGCGTTGCCGCACTGGGCGGACCCAGATCTGATGCGCCTCGGCGAGGACTTCTTCGGCAGGTGGGGCCTCTACGTGCCGCTCGTCTTGATGTGTTCCTCGCTGCCGGAGTGCTACGCGGCTGCGAAAGGAGTTCAGGTACTTCAGCTCACCGCGCGGCTGGCGAGCGACACGAAGCGCCGCGTCGTCGAGACCGCCCAGATGGTGCTCGACGTGATGGCGCCGGGTGGGATGCAGCCGGGCGCCCCCGGATACCGCACCGTTCGCAAAGTGCGATTGATGCATGCCGGCGTCCGGTATCTGATCGAGAACGACCCGCGGATCATCCGGACGGCGGAGGCGACGATCGGCCCCCGCTGGCTGACCGACTGGGGGGCGCCGATCAACCAGGAGGACATGGCCGGCACGCTCACGGCCTTCAGTTGGACGGTCCTGACCGGCCTGACGACGTTGGGCGTTCCGGTGACTGAGGAAGAGACGGAAGCATTCCTACACACGTGGAACGTGGTCGGTGCCATGCTCGGGATCCGCGAGGAACTCTTGCCCAAGGACTCCCCGGATGCGGCCGCGCTCGCGGCCAAGATCCGCGCCCGGCACTGGGCTCCGAGCCCCGAGGGCCGGGAGATGACGGAGGCGCTCCTCGAGGTGCTCGAGCGATCGCTCCCCGGCCGATTCGTTCCCGGTTTCGGCCCAACGATGATCCGCCACTTCGTCGGCGACAAGGTGGCCGACGATCTGGGCGTCCCGCCGCCGAGCAAGGCGCGCTCCCTCTTCCGCTCGGCCTCGCTGGCCGCCAGCGCCGCCGGATTGACGCAGCAGCGCTCGTGGTTCTTCCGCAAGACGGCGGCGACGGTCAGCCGGGCGCTGCTCCAGTCCTACACCACGTTCGACCGTGGCGGCGACCGGCCCGATTTCGACATCCCCAAGACGCTGCAGGGCGTTAGAGAGCCCGGCAGGACCCGGCGTATCGCGATGCGCGTCGGACGGCGATGAGCACGCGAACGGTCGCGAAAGAGCGCTACGGCGCCGTGGCCGAGCGGCGCGAGCGTTCGCCGATCCCCACTCCTGTCGGCCATTGGATCCAAGGACAGCGCTGGGAAGATCTGCTGTTCTGCAATTGGCAGGTCTCCGTCGAGGCGGTCCGTCATCTCGTTCCCGACGGGCTCGATATCGACACCGCCGAAGGGAGCGCGTGGATCAGCGTCGTCCCGATGTGGATGGAGGACGCGCATTTCTACCGGTTGCCGCCGTTGCCGTTCATCTCGACGTTCCCCGAGGTGAATCTGCGCACGTACGTGCGCGCCGACGGCATCCCCGGCGTCTGGTTCCTGAGCCTCGACACCGAGAGCCGCATCAACGTGGCCATCGCCCGGTACGGCTTCCAGCTCCCGTATCACTTCGCACGCGTTTCGATGCAGCGAGCCGTGGATGCGTTCCGCTTCCGGTCCGCGCGGGCCGGCGGCGAAGCCGAGCTCGACGTCGAGTACCGCCCGGAAGGCGAGCTCTTCGAGCCGGCGGAAGGAACGATCGAGCACTTCCTGACGGAGCGCTACTCGATGTACTGCACGATGCGAAACGGCCGTCTGTACCGTGGGGACATCCAGCACACGCCGTGGACCCTCCGTCGCGCGCAGATGGAGCTGCGGCGAGCAGATCTCGTGAGCGCGATGGGCGTGAAGTTGGGCGGCGAGGATCCGCTGGTCTTCTACTCTCCTGCCACCGACGTCGTGCTCTGGAAGCCGATCAGGCTCTAGCCGTCGAGCAGCGCCCGCGCCTCGATCGCGTCAACCGTTTCGCCGGGCTCGGGGAGCGAGTCGAGGCATGCGCGCAGCGCGCGGCGCGAGGGATCGTCTCCCTTGAGCCGGTGGAAGCTCGCGGTCGCGCGAAGCTCGAAGGGAAGGCTCGGCTGCTCGCGGGCGACCTCGATGGCGCGCTGGAGCTCGGCGATCGTGTCGTCGACGGTGGCGAGCCCGAGCTCGTTCCGCAGCTCGGATCCGACGCGGATCAGCTCCGGCAGGAAGACCTGCTCGCCGGTCTCGTCGGCGAACGCCCGCGCGCGCGAAACCGCGTCCAGCGCTTGGAGCGGGCGCCCGGCGGCGCGCTCGGCCTCGGCGAGCATCATCAGGTACCAGGAGGTGTGCGCCCGGCTGCCGCCGTGCGGGACGAGAGCCAGTCCGCGACGTATGGTCTCGGTCCCCTCATCCGCGTCTCCCGCGATCGCGATGGCCCAGCCGCGCAAGCACGTCGCGTACCGCTCCAGTTCTTCGTAGCCTCGGTCCGTGGCGATCGCGATCGCTGCACCGGCATGCCGAGCGACACTTTCCGGATCACGCAAACGGTATGCGAGCCCGGCCACCCACACGAGGGCCGTCGCGGTTCGGAACGGATGCGGATGTGCTGCGACAAGGTCCAGCAGGTCGTCGCCGGTGCGCCGCGCCGCATCAGAGCGGCCGAGGTGCCATTCGGTCCACGCGCGATACCCCCACGCGACGACACCGGGATCGATCGCGGCGATGTTGATCAGGGCCTCGTGGCGGACCGGATCGTATAGCTCGATACACCTGCCGATGGAGGCGCGCGATGCTTCGATCTCGCCGAGCTGGAACAGCGTCGTTCCGTAGAAGCAATGCGCCACCAGCGCGCGGCTCTTCGACGCACCGGCGTCGGTCACGTCGACCAGCAGCGCGGCCGTTTGCCGCGCGGCCTGATAGTTCGCCGGCACCATCTGGGTCGCGAACCCATACGCGAGGAACGTGAAGCGCTCGGCGTCGCTGGTCAACCAGTGGGACAGTTCCGAGATCCGCTCGTGAAGCTCGAGGATGCGCGGGTCCCCGCCTCCCGACGCGTTCTGGATCAGCGGCCCAAGGGCGAACAGGATCCCGATCTCTTGCCGCACGCGGTCCGGCGAGCCGGGAAGCGTGCGAACGAGCTCCAGCGCACGCTGGTAGTGGTCGATCGCTTCGTGCAACGCGTACTGCGCGACGGCTCTGCCCCCGGCCTTGAGCCAGTACTCGATCGCCTCGAGGTCCCGGCCAGATTCGGTGAAATGGGGTGCAGCGAGCTCCGGCCTCGCGTCGATCAGGTCGGGGAAGTCCCGCAGCAACACGTCGGCGACACGACCGTGCAGCTCGCGCCGGCGCTTCCGGAGCAGCAACCCGTAGGCGGCGTCGCGCATGAGCGCATGAGAGAACCGAAGGGTCTCGGTGCCGCCCTCGCCGCGCCGCTGCACGATCCCGGCGGCGATCAACCGAGTGATCTTCTCGTCGAGCTCGCGCTCCTCTGGAGCCACGGCTTTGAGGAAATCCGCGCTGAACTCCTGGCCCAGAACCGCGGCGAGCTGCGCCAGCCCGGCGTCACGCCCCAACCGGCCGATGCGGGCGACGAGCAGGTCGTAGACCGTGCCGGGAACAGTCTCATCGAGGCGGCCGTGGATGACGGCTCCACCCTCCCCGACGGACACGAGCCCCGACTCCAGGACCGATCGCGTCAGCTCCTCGACGAACAATGGGACACCTTCACTGCGCGCGTGGATGAGCGCCTGCGCCTCCCGTGGGAGGTTCGCGCCGGCGATCGAGGACGCGAGCGCGGCCGTATGAGCGGCTTCGAGGTTGCCGACGTCGACCCGGTCGACGTGCGGAGAGCTCAGCCAGGAGGCTTCGAATTCCGGGCGGGCGGTGAGGAGGAGAAGGGTGGGGGAAGAAGACAGACGGTCGGCCAGCAATCCCAGGAGCTCGATCGTCGAGGGGTCCGCCCAATGGAGATCCTCGACAACGATGATGGTCGGCTCGGCCCGGCTCAGCATCAACTCGGCGAACACGCGCATCACGCGATACCTCCGCTCCTCCGGCGATGCCTCGACGGCAGGGGTTCGCGCCTCGGGGATCAGCATCTCCGCGATCAGTGCCGGGGCGTCCGGATCCGAAAGTCCGGATCTGACGAGGTGCTCGTGGAGGCGCGCCAGGCGACCCTCAGGATCCTCGGCCGGATCGAGGCCGGCGTTCCGCTGCAAGTAATCGACGACCGGCGCCAGCGGGCTCACGGCATCGTCGGCTGCGCAGGGGATGTCTTCGATGCGCGCGCCGGCTTCGCGTGCGGCGTCGAGCAAGGCGAGAGCGATGCGGCTCTTGCCGATCCCCGCCTCACCCCGCAACAGGATCGTGGTGCCGTGGCCTCGTTCTGCCTCCGTCCAGGCGGATCTGAGCTCCGCCAGCTCGGCCTCGCGATCGATCAACGGCGGAAGGCCGAGCGGCTTCGCAGCTTGGAGCCGGTCCTTCGCGCCCGTCTCCGATTCGACCTTGGCCACGTCGATCGGCTTGGCGATCCCCTTCACCGCATGCGAGCCCAGCGACGCGAGGTTGAACCACCCCTCGACGAGAGCGCGCGTGCCTTGGCCGATCACGACCGAACCCTCCGGGGCGATAGCCTGCAGGCGTGCGGCGAGGTTCACCGTCCTGCCGAGCGCCCAGATCGGCTCGCGGGACTCGTTGGGCGCTTCGCCGACCACCACGAGGCCTGTTTCGATCCCGACCCGGCACGACAGCCCGACGTCGGCTGCGAGCTGGGCCCCGAGATCCGAAACGGCCGAGATCAGGCCGAGACCCGAGCGCACCGCGCGGATCGGGTCGTCTTCATGCGCCGTGGGGTAACCGAAATACACGACCAGCCCGTCGCCGAGGAAGTCTGCGATCCACCCGCCGTGCCCTTCGATCACCCGCGAGCACGAGTTGTAATAGGCGTGCATGACGTCGCTGTAATCCTCGGGGTCGAGGGAGTCCGAGAGGGACGTGGAGCCGACGAGGTCGCAGAAAAGGACGGTCACGCGGCGTCGCTCGCCGCCCGGCTCACCGGCTTTTTCGGGTGTCACGTGGCTAGTGTGCCACCCCGAGGCGCTTGAGCCCTTACGGGGAGAGGAACCAAGGGCTGGAGTACGCGACCGCTCCGCCGAGCGCGGCGACGTCGGACGGCAAGTGGACATCGGCGGTTCGCGAAGGATCGGTTATGCGGAGGAGGACCCACTCGCCCTCACCGATGTCGATGTCGATCTGGAACTGCAGCGGCGCGGCGTCGTCCGCGGGGACGAGAGCCGGGAAAGCGGCGGCGATCGTGACGCCGTCGGACGCGGGTCGAAGCACCTGCACGTTCAGCGGTTTGCCGGTCCAGCCGCCCTTGGCCACGTCGAGCAGGAACGTCACCGGCCCGGAGGAATGCGTCAGCGTTCGGCCCATCTGGACGCCGTTCGCCGAAGCGTCGAGCCGGAGTCCGGCCTCCCTTGTGGCGAATGCACGCCGAGCGACCATCGCCTCGCGCACGCCCTCGCGGGTCAGTTCCGATACCCACAAGCCGCCGCGCGCCTTCCCCGCGACGCCGTACGCCTCGCCGTGCTCGTCGCTCACACCGATCATCCCGACGCGCCAACCCGCGTTCAGGATCGCCGAGATCGGTTCGGGTTGGTCCGGGAACGCGCGGAAGAACAGGTAGTCGTCGAACCCGTTGAGCGCCTCGCAGGTGACCACCCGGTCTCGCGCGGCAGCGACGAACTCGAAGTCGTTGAAGTTCCCGTACAGGTTCGGGTGATTGAACCCGGCGAGCCCGTCCGCTCCGCCGCCGAGCAGCGGCCGTCGCGGATCCGCGCGGAGCCAGTCGTAGAAGCCGTGCATCGTCGCGAGGATCTCCGGCGTCGCGCGGATCGTCGGCTCGATCGCGTCGCTGATCTGCGGGCCGGGGCCCGGCAATATGTTGAAGAATTCGGGCAGCCCTTTCTGCGTGATCAGCGCTCGGCTTTGGATCGGGTCGGTCCACTGCTGCGTGAACCACACGTTCAAGTGCCCGAGGGTCCCCGTCGTCCACTCGAATCCGCGCATGGCAACGAAGGTGCCTGCCGCGTCGGCCGCGTCGGCGATCTCGGCGGAGCGCGCCCATGACTCCTCGCTCATCCCGACGACCATCGCGCACGGGCTCCCGGTGGAGCAGACGAGGTCGAGGTGCTCCTTGCCCATCACTGCGTGCTCGGTGAGCGAGGCGACGTCGAGCCCCTGGCACAACATCTGCTCGTAGGCCGCGTCGGGGTTGCCGACCGCGTCTCCCGAGAAGATCGAGTGGTTGTGCAGATCGGAGTGGACGACGAAGCGACCTGGGAAGAGCTTCGACGCTCGCGACACGCCGAAGGTGTCGACGCAGCCGTCGGTCGCCGCACCGCCGAGCCGCGGCCGAGCCACGAGCAGTCCGGCGAGGCCTGCGCTCATCTTCAGGAACGAGCGTCGATCCATGCCCTTAGGTTCGACGCCGGGCCCCGGGAGACCTGGCGGAGCTCAGATCCCGCCGAGCATCTCTCCGACCCGGCGGACCTGCGCCGCCGTCGACAGCGGCATGTTGAAGATCTTGCTCATGCGTCCCCCTCTTTCAGTGCCGCCATGATCTCTTCGAACGGAGCGTGATCCGAAACGTACCCGTCTATGTGCTCGTAGCGGATCACGTTGCCGGAGCCGATCACGAACGTCGCGCCGAGCTGCTTCGGTCGCTTGCCGAGCCGGTGCTGTCGCTTCCCCGCGGCGGTGGCCTTGAGGACTCCGGCTGCGGTCTTCGGCCCGGCGAGCTCGTACCAACGTCCGTTGCGAAGCGATGCGATCTCCGCCGCTTCCCCGTCCTCATCGAGGAGGACGGGGAAGTCGATCTCCTCGTCGTCGATGAAGGCGCGCGCGTAGCGGGCATCCCCGGTGCCGATCGCAACGATCTCCGCACCGTGCTCCTTGATCTCCTCGTGATGCTGACGCAACTGCGCAGCGTGATACCGGCAATGCAGTCACCCGAAGTGGCGCAGAAAAACCAGAACGACGGGTCGGTCGGCCCAGGAGTCGCCGAGCCGATGCTCCTCGCCGTCCACGTCGGCGAGCGTCAAGTCGGTTATGGCTGCGAGGTCCATCGACGCGAAGGATAGCCTTTCGAGGCGGTTTGCCGCCCCCGGGCGCTATCTGCTGAGGACCTCGAATACTTCTTCAAACGGGGCGTGATCGACGGTCGTCTGGTCTATGTGCTCGTAGCGGACGGCGTCGCCGGGCCCCACAACGAAGGTCGCGCCGAGCTGGAACACGCGCTTGCCTGCCATGTGGATCTTGTGGCCCGCGCGTCGCGTTCGCATTGAAGCGCGGTAGGTCCCCGGGCCGAGCACGTTCCACGCGCTCCCGCGCTTGACGCTCGCCATCTTCGCCGCGACGGCATCGTCGTCGACGAGAACCGGGAAGGGGATGCGCTCTTCCTCGACGAAGCCGCTCGCGTACCGGGCGTTACCCGTGCCGATCGCGACGACCTCGGAGCCCGTCTTCTTGATCTCGTCGTAAGCGTCGCGCAACTGCGCGGCATGTTCCCGGCAGTGCAGTCACCCGAAGTGGCGGAGAAAGACGAGAACGACCGTCCGGTCGGCCCAGTAGTCGCCGAGACGATGGTCCTCACCGTCCGCGCCGGGCAAAGTGAGAGCAGAAAGAGCGGGAAGATCCACGAGGCACGAGGATATCCGCGGCTCCTGTCGACGGCGAACTTGGCCCCGAGCAAGGTGTCGGTGACGTGGTGCAAGATGGTCGCGCGATGAACCCCCGATCGTCCTTCTCGCTGCCGGTCCGGGCCTGGTTCGACGCGACCTTCGCCGGGCCCACGCCGGCTCAATCCGAGGCCTGGGGTGCGATCGCCTCGGGCGAGAACGCGCTCGTCGTCGCGCCCACCGGCTCGGGCAAGACGCTCGCGGCGTTCCTTTGGTCGCTCGACCGGCTCCTCACCGGGCCCGAGCCCGAAACCAAAGAGCGCCGTCTCCGCGTCCTCTACGTCTCGCCGCTCAAGGCGCTCGCCGACGACATCGAGCGCAACCTCCGGGCGCCGCTGACCGGGATCACGCGCCAGGCGGAGCGGACCGACACGAAGCTCCGCGACGTCCAGGTTGCTATCCGAACCGGCGATACCCCGGCCGACGACCGCCGGCGTTTCGCGAAGCACCCGCCCGACATCCTGATCACGACGCCGGAGTCCCTCTTCCTGATCCTCACGAGCCAGGCGCGCGAGGCCCTGCGGAACGTCGAGACCGTCATCGTCGACGAGGTTCATGCGATCGTCGGAAGCAAGCGCGGCGCCCACCTGGCTCTGTCGCTCGAGCGCCTGGACGAGCTGCTCGACAAGCCGGCTCAGCGCGTCGGCCTGAGCGCCACGGTGCGCCCCACGGAGGAAGTCGCTCGATTCCTCGGCGGCGGCCGTGCCGTCACGGTGGTCCAGCCGAAGCAAGAGAAGAGCTGGGACCTCCGGATCGAGGTCCCCATCGAGGACATGGCCGCGCTCGGGCGCCCGACCGAGGACTTCAAGCCCGGCGACGTCCTGTCCGCCGTCGAGCGGACCAGCATCTGGCCTCACGTCGAGCAGCGCATCTCCGACCTGATCGCCGAGCACCAGGCGACGATCGTGTTCGCCAACTCGCGCCGCCTCTCCGAACGCCTCTGCGGCCAGATCAACGAGCTCAACGAGGAGCCCGTGGCCCGCGCCCACCACGGCTCGGTCGCGCGAGAGCAGCGCACGCAGATCGAGGAGGACCTGAAAGCCGGGCGCCTCAAGTCCGTCGTCGCGACGAGCTCGCTCGAGCTCGGCATCGATATGGGCGCGGTGGATCTGGTGATCCAAGTCGAAGCGCCGGCGTCGGTCGCGCAGGGCTTGCAGCGCATCGGCCGCGCGGGCCACCACGTCGGCGCGACGAGCCGCGGGATCGTGTTCCCCAAGCATCGCGGGGACCTCGTCCCGTGCACGCTCGTCGTCAAGCGGATGCGCGAAGGCGGGATCGAGGCCATGCGTTACCCGCGCAACCCGCTCGACGTGCTCGCGCAGCAGATCGTCGCGATGGTCGCCATGGACGACTGGAACGTCGACACCCTCGAGAAGGTGATCCGCCGCGCGGCGCCGTTCGAGGATCTGCCGCGCAGCTCGTTCGAAGCGGTCCTCGACATGCTTTCCGGGCGGTACCCGTCCGACGAGTTCGCCGAGCTCCGGCCGCGCCTGAACTGGGACCGGATCGACGGACGCCTGACCGCCCGCCCCGGCGCGCAGCGACTCGCCGTCACGTCGGGCGGAACGATCCCCGATCGAGGCCTTTACGGCGTGTTCACCGCCTCGGAGAAGCCGACGCGCGTCGGCGAGCTCGACGAAGAAATGGTCTACGAGTCGCGCGTCGGTGACGTCTTCGTGCTCGGCGCCTCGAGCTGGCGGATCGAGGACATCACGCGCGATCGCGTCATCGTTTCCCCGGCACCCGGCGTTCCCGGCAAGATGCCCTTCTGGCACGGCGACTCGATCGGGCGTCCCGTCGAGCTCGGTCGGGCGCTCGGCGCCTTCACCCGAGAGATCGCCGCGATGAAGCCCGCCAAAGCCGAGCAACACCTGCGAGACCTCGGCTGCGACGACAACGCGGCGCGGAACCTGGTCCAGTACCTGACCGAACAGCGCGAGGCCACCGGTACCTTGCCGGACGACCGCACGATCGTGGTGGAGCGCTTCCGGGACGAGCTCGGGGATTGGCGCGTTTGCATCCACTCGCCGTTCGGTGCGCGGGTTCACGCGCCGTGGGCACAAGCGATCGAGACCCGCGTTCGCGAGCGGCTCGGCATCGAGGTGCAGACCATGTACACGGACGACGGCATCGTCGTGCGTCTGCCCGAGGCGGACGAGACCCCCGCGGCCGGCTCGATCATCATCGAGCCCGAGGAGATCGAGGAGCTCGTCGTCGGATCCGTCGGCTCGAGCGCTTTGTTCGCCGGCCGTTTCCGCGAGTGCGCCGCGCGGGCGCTCCTGCTGCCGCGGCGCCGTCCCGGGCAGCGCACTCCGCTGTGGCAACAACGCCAGCGTTCGGCCGACCTGCTCCAGGCCGCGAGCCGGTACGGGTCGTTCCCGATCCTCCTCGAGACCTATCGCGAATGCCTCCAAGACGTGTTCGATCTCCCGGCGTTGCAAGAGTTGCTCCAGGCGATCGAGCGACGCGAGATCCGCGTCGTCGAGGTGGATACCTCGATGCCGTCGCCGTTCGCGTCATCGCTGCAGTTCGGCTACGTCGCAGCCTTCATGTATGAAGGCGATGCCCCGCTCGCCGAGCGCCGGGCGCAAGCGCTGTCGCTCGACCGTCAGGTGCTCGCCGAGCTCCTCGGTTCGGCCGAGCTTCGCGAGCTGGTCGATCCGGGCGCGCTGGCCGATCTGGAGCTCGACCTCCAGCGGCTGAGCCCCGAGCGCCGGATCCGCGACGCCGACGACCTTCACGACGCCCTTCGGGTGCTCGGCGACCTGACCGAAGACGAAGCCTCCGCCCGCGGCGCGACGCGCGAGCTCATGGACGCGGTCGAACGATCGCGCCGGGCATTGCGCCTCCGCGTCGCGGGCGAGGAGCGTCTGATCGCCGCCGAGGACGCGTCCCGATACCGCGACGCGCTCGGCGTCGTCCCTCCCGCGGGGGTCCCCGAGGCGTTCCTCGAGCCGGTCACCGATCCGCTCGGCGACCTCGTGGCCCGCTTCGCACGCACACACGGGCCGTTCCTCGCCGCCGATGCGGCCGGGAGGCTCGGTCTGGGGGTCGCCGTCGTCGAGCAGACGCTGCGCCGACTCGGCTCCCAGAGTCGCGTGCTCGAGGGTGCCTTCCGGCCGATGGCGTCCGGTCGCGAATGGATCGACGCCGAGGTTCTCCGCATCCTTCGCCGTCGGTCGCTGGCCGCCTTCCGCAAGGAAGTGGAACCCGTTCCGCCGGAGGGGCTCGCCCGGTTCCTGCCTGCCTGGCAGGACGTCGGTTCCGACCGGAGGGCGACCGTCGAGTCCTTGCTGACCATCGTCGAGCAGCTCCAGGGCGTCCTGGTGCCGGCGAGCGCCCTCGAGCGCTCGATCCTGCCCGCTCGACTGAGCGGCTACACGCCGAGCCTCCTCGACCAGCTTTGCGCCTCCGGCGAGGTCGTGTGGGCGGGCGCGGGAGCGCTGGGCCCAGACGACGGCTGGATCACGCTGTGTCTTGCCGATCAGGGACGGCTCTTGATCTCGCCCGTCGCCGCGGCAGACCTGTCCGCGACCGCGGTCGCAGTCCGGGAAGCTCTCGGCGATCGGGGGGCGCTCTTCTTCCGTCAGATCGGCGAAGCGACGGGCTCCTCCGACGACACGGAGCTCGTGCTGGCCCTGTGGGAGCTCGTCTGGGCCGGGATCGTGACCAACGACTCGCTCACCGCTTTGCGGGCTTTGATCGCGGCCGGCGGCGTATCGCGGAAGCCGGCCCGGCGTCGCGGTCATCGCGGCCCCGCCTTACCCGCCCGGCTCGGACCGCCGGCCGCCGCCGGACGCTGGAGCCTGCTACCCGAGCGCGAGCCCGACGCCACCGTGCGGCTCCACGCGGCCGCTCGCGCGCTCCTTGGACGCCACGGCGTGCTCACGCGAGGCGCGGTCGCCGCCGAGCGGACCCACGGGGGCTTCGCCGCCGTCTATCCGGTCCTCAAAGCCATGGAGGATGCGGGTCGCTGCCGCCGGGGCTACTTCGTCGAGGGCCTCGGCGGTGCCCAGTTCGCGCTGCCCGGAGCCGTCGACCGGATGCGCACCACCCCCCCTGCGGAACCGCATGCGGTGGTGCTCGCGGCCACCGACCCGGCCAACCCCTACGGCGCGGCCCTGGCATGGCCCGACTCGCCCGCAGAGAACGGCGGCCACCGAGCCGGACGCAAGGCCGGAGCCTACATCGTGCTGGTCGACGGAGGGCCGGCGCTGTACGTGGAGAAGGGCGGTCGCTCCCTGCTGGCGCAGAACCATGAGCCCGCGGCGCTGGACGCGGCCCTCGCGGCCCTGGCGGCGGCAGCTCGGGCCGGCACGCTCGGCCTCCTCGCCGTCGAGCGGGTCAACGGCGCCCCGGTCGTCTTCGACTCTCCGATCGGGAATGCGATGACGAAGGCAGGCTTCGTGCGCACGCCGAAGGGCCTGCGGCTGCGGGTCTGATCGTGCCCGAGGGCGACACCATCGCCAAAGCGGCAGACGCGCTCCGTCGAGCGCTCGCCGGTCGGATGATCCTCCGAAGCGAATTACGCGTCCCCGCCCTCGCTACGGTCGATCTGGCCGGTCAGACGATCACCGAGGTGGTCAGCCGCGGCAAGCATCTGCTGATGCGAACCGACGCCGGCCTGACCCTTCATACGCATCTGAAGATGGATGGCGCCTGGCGGCTCCTGCCGGCCGGACGCCGCCCACGCGACACGCGGGACGAGATCCGGGTCGTCATCCAGACCGCCGTTTGCACGGCCGTGGGGTCGGAGCTCGGCATCGTCGAGCTCATCCCTACCGCCGAGGAAAGACGTGCCGTCGGCCATCTCGGCCCCAACGTGCTGGGCGAGGACTGGGACGAGGCCGAGGCGCTCCGCCGGCTCGGCGCCGACCCTCGCCGGCGTCTGGCCGACGCCCTACTGGACCAGACGGTGATGGCCGGGCTGGGCAACGTCTACAAGTCCGAGATCTGCTTCCTGCGCGGCGTGGACCCCGCCACGCCGGTGGAAGACGTGGCCGATCTCGAGGGCCTGGTGGCGCTGGCCCGTCGACTGCTCCTCGCGAACCGAACCACGGGCAATCAGGTCACGACCGGCGATCCGCGCCGGGGCCGGCGCCACTGGGTCTACGGGCGGGGAGGGCAGCCTTGCCGACGATGCGGCACGCCGGTACGTCGCAGGATCGAACCCGGGGAAGAGACCCCCGAGCGAACAGGGGAGCGGGTGACCTACTGGTGCCCGAGCTGTCAGCCGGCGCCCGGCGTCAATGCAACAGATACGTCGCGGCAGCCTCGAAACGACAGGGGCTCGTCCCCGAGGGCGCGCAGCCTCCAACCCAGGCGGTTACGGTAAGGACCTGCGGCTTCGACGTGGTGGCGGTGTAATAGGTCGAGGAGGTTTGGCCGTGGCGGGTCGTGGTGACGGTCCGTCTCCAGGCATGGCAGGTGCGGTCGAAGTAGGTGCTATTTCCCGCGGTCACCGACGAACGGCGGACGACGCACTCCCAGGCGAAGTAGACCTTGCCTTTCCCGTCCTGGATCTTCGCGTGGACCTTCCAGCTGTGGGCCTGCGGCGAGACGATCCGCGCAACGAGGGTTTCGTAGTCGATCGCGTCGTCGGGGTCGAAGTGCGGGATCCGGAAGGTCGTGACGCATGTCGCCGACCCGCCGGCCGGGATGTTCTTCGCGCAGCCGACTCCCTGGGAGGTCGAGGCTCCACTCGGCACGGAGACCGCAAGGACAACGAGCATCAACGAAAACAGACGGATCCGAGCCATGGTCCCCCCTGGCCGCCCAGCCGACTCGTTCCAGGTTCCTCACGGGATCACCGATTCCTCCCCGTTCGAGGTGGTCTTTCCGAACGAATCGGACACGGCGCGCGGCGGAGGGGAAAAGCAAGAGGGGCGGCTCTGTGAGCCGCCCCTCCGATGCTTGCGACCGAGCTTACTTCGACAGTGCGAACTTGCGAACCAGAACCGCCATGCCGATCAGAGCCGGGCCGGCCAACAGGTACGCGTTGGTGGCGAGGCCGGTGGTCGGGTGCGGCGCCGGCGGGATGTTCGTCCCAGCGATCGTGTTGGCCTGGGCGAAGACGTCCGAACCGGGACCGGCGATCGACAGGTCGAACAGCACGTTACCCGCGATGTTCGGTGCGATGCCGACCTCGATCGTCCGCGCCTTGGCGGTCGACGTGGTCGCGGTCACGGACTTCGACGTGCCCAGCACGTTGATCTTGAGGCCGAGGGTGTCGAAGAGGAGGCCGTTGAGCTGGTCGAGCACGGCATCGAGGTTGATGCCGGCCAGATCCGTCAGCGCGATCTCCTTGCCGTTGACGTTGATCGCGAGCTGGTCGCCCTTGATCAGGCTGATCGTGTTGTTCAGAACGCGCAGCCCGGCGATCTCGTGGATCGCGGTGGCCTTGCGGTCCGACGCGTTCACGCCGACCTGAGCGAACGTCTTGGTCGTGAGCGCGTCGATGTGCACCAGCGCGTTCTCGCCCTTGCCGAACAGGTCGACATCGACCATGCGCGAGAAGCCGGTCGCGTTACGGACGCCGCTCGCGAAGTCGGTGGCCGACTTGGTCTCGATGAGCCCGATCGAGATGAGCGGCTGGCTGAGCAGCTCGCCGATCTTCGGGAGGTCGAGGTTGACCGGAACACCGAGGGTGGTCTCGACGAGCTGCTCAACCGGCGAGAGGAGGCCGTTGAGTGTGTCGACGATGCCGGTGTTCGGTGCGTCGGTGAGGTCGAGGACCGGCTGGAGAACGCCCGTGAGGGTGTTGACCAGGTCGGCGGTGAGCCCGACCGTGATGCCGGCGAGCTTCGAGTCACTGACGCTCTTGATGACGCGCTGCCCGTCCGCCAGCTTGCTGAGGGTGCTGGAGGCGTTGACCTCGGAGATACCGACCTTGACGAGGCCCTGTACGTCGAGAGCGAGGAGATCCTCGTGGACCACCTTTTCGACGAGCCCGAGCGGAGCGAACGCCTTCGGCAGCTTCTTGCCGAGGAGGGCGGTCGAGACCGTCTCGAGCGTCTCGTTCAAAGTGCCGTCGAACATCTGGCCGAGGCCGTGACCCTTGTCGCCAAGTTTGTCGACCTGGCCGAGAGCCCGGCTGAACGAGATGCTCTCCTTGATCGGGTTCGCGATGCCGGCGGCACCGAGAACCGCGTTGAGAGCCGTCGGCAGGGCCAGCTTCACGTCGAGGACGCTGGCGTTGGCCTGGGCGACGTAGTTCTGAACCGAAATCTTTGGCAATGCGGCGTTGGCGCCCGTGCCCATTGCGAGCATGGCGACCATCGTTACCGCTACCACCGCCGAAAGGCGGCGGGTCTTGCTTACCCCTTTGCGCATCTCGCCCTCCTATGAGGCCCCTACCGAATGACACGGTTCCCTGGTCGCCCTTAGCACCTTCTGGTTCTGGCGCCCGTCCTTTGTTCCCTCTAACGCAATTACGGACAACTGCGTCGAGTGGAACCGAGTCGGTACCCCCGAACAATGTTGGCGCTTGTCTCGAGCGTCCCCCAGGTAACGAGGGACTAGTTACTCAAGTAACGCGAGTATGCCGCGCATCCCTAGGTTTGACTAGTGGGAGTTTTCTGATGCGATCAACCGTCCCGAGGCATACGGGACCTGCGTCCTGGTTGAGGAGGGTTTCGCGCGGCGCCGGCTAGTTGCCGAAGCCGAGCGGGAGTGGCGGAACCGAGATCGTCGGCAAGGGGATCGGTCCGACGATCGGTTCGAGCGGCTCGAGCACTTCATCGATGAGGTCATTCACGATGTCGTCGACGTCGTCGCCGACGGGGAGCTCGGGGAGATCGATCGGCGCATCCGGGTCGTCCGTCGGTGGAGTAGTCGGCGGCGGTGTATCGCCGGGGGCCGGCGGGCCGAGTGCGTTCGGGTCCTCGGCCGGCTCATCGTCGCCGCGGAATTCGGAGCACGGGCACAGCGGGGCTTGCGGTCCGGCCGTGCCGGTTCCGCCGGCGTCCCCGCCCACGGCTGGGGGATTCTGACCGGGCACCAGGGGGTTCGCCGGACAGAGGCACCCGCCCATGATCCCGGTGACCCGCTCGGAGACGCGTTCCAGGATGTCTATGGAGTCGCGCGCTTGAGGCCTGGCGCCCGCGGGCAGCTTGTCGACGAGAACCTCGAGACCCTGGCGCTGGGCGACCGCGAACTTCATCAGCCGGTCCAAGGGGATCCGATCCGATGTGTCGCCGTAGACGCCTATGAGGAGTTTGGTCGCGTCCAGGGTCCGGAAGTCCATGTCGTTGAGCGAGGTCGAGTAATGCTCGATGTTGGTCTCCGAGCGGTTGATGAGCTCGCGAACCTCGTTCAGACGCGTTCGCGCGAGCTGCATCTGAAGGTCGGCGCGAGGCTCGGGCGCCCGGGTCACCAAGAGCCGGGCGTCCTCGTGGAGACGCTTTGCGAAGTAGTCCCAGTCGCCGGGTACCGAATCTTGTGCCACCGCCATGATCGAGCCGCCGGCGAGCAGCATGGCCGCCGCAACCGCGTTGGCGAAGACGAAGCGGAACGAACGCCGCATCCGCGCGTTCCGCTCGATCCAACCGGAGCGAACACCCTCGAACCACGGGCGACGGACGGCGGTCTCGACGAGCAGCCGGTTGCGGAGAGCGTCGCGGAACGCGGGCGCCGGGCCCGTCGTCGGCCGTGCGTGCTGGAGGGCATCGGCCAAGGCCGCCATGCGGGCAAGCTGCCGCGGCGCCTCAGTCTGCATCCCTTCCAGCAGCTCGGCGAACGCCTGTTCGTCTCTCGTGGGTTTCTTCATCGGGGGCTCCACTGAATGCAACGAATCCATGCCCGCCCGGGACACGACCGACGAAGGGGTGGTTTTTCGGGTAGTTCGAACCGACTACGCATCTTCGCCCACCACGACCAGCTTGTAGAGCGCTTTGACCGCTCTGTACTGCAACGCCTTGATCGCCCCATCTGTCTTGCCCATGGCCGCTGCGCTCTCCGCTACGGAGTAGCCCTGGAGGAACCGCCAGTAGATGACCTCTTGCTGCTCGGTCCCCAATTGCTTGATGGCCTTATAGAGGTCTTGCTGAGAAACCCGGGCCAGCGCGGCGTCTTCCGCGTCGACGACCCGGTCGTCCTCGATCGGCGTCTCGATGCCCAGCATCTCCAGGCGGGCCCGCCCAGACTTGAAGTGGTCCAGGACGAGGTTCCGGGCGATCGTCAGGAACCAGGCCCCGACGTCGCGCCCCTGCCACTGGAAGCCCTTGATCTTGCGAAGAGCTCTGAGGAAGACCTCGGAGGTGATGTCCTCAGCGAGGGCCGAGTCGCCCTGAACCCGGTAGACGACGAAGCGGTACACCCGTTCGACGTAACGGTCGTAAAGGGCGGCGAAGGCCTCCGGATCCCCTTCTCGAGCACGGTCGACGAGGGCGACGACCTCCACCTCACCTACGGCACCCCCCTCATCTGGGGCACCGGCGTCGGTTACCACACCGAGGGGTCCGCTCATACGACCTTCCTCGATAGGTTCGGCTTCAGCCATCTGCGGGTTGACCGCCTCAAGACCCATGTTTCTCCTGGCCGAGCTGAGTCGCTCCCGGCCCTCAGCGGTTCAGCAATAGTTGAAGTGTGACGCCGCCGAGAAGGAGCACCAGCACCGCCACCAAGGTGATCGCTGTTCCCCGTCGCATCGCACCCCGCTCTGACCTGTGACTTTACGTGGCCGCGTCTCGCGTGGGAAAGGGACGTTAGGAGGATTTCTGCGTAGTTGAATCGGGCCATTTACCGCGACC
>JBKKCR010000241.1:0-3130 GCA_046712825.1 Actinomycetota bacterium
ACGCGTCGGGCCGCATGAAGAAAGTCCCGGGCCTCGGGATCGCGGAGGCCTCCATCGACCTGTGGCGGCGATCCTCCTTCCTGGCTAGGTGGGAGGGGGGACGCATCGACCAGGGGGTAACCCAGTCGGGTGCCGGTATCCGTGCGCTCGCGGGCGGCGAGCGCGAGGTTCAGCAGCGCTCATATCCCAACTCCTTCCGGGGACACTACGCGTGCATGGGCTACGAGCACATCCGCGCGATGGACCTGACCGGCAATGCGCAGCGCATCGCCGAGGAAGCCATCGCGCTTCTGAAGGCGCCGGAGCTGCCGTCGATGGAGACGACGCTCATCCTCGACGGCCCGCAGCTCGCGTTGCAGGTGCACGAGTCGATCGGCCATCCGATCGAGCTCGATCGGGTGCTCGGCATGGAAGCCGCGTACGCCGGCACCTCGTTCCTTGCCCCGCCGGACCGAGGGAACCTCCGGTACGGCTCGCAGGTGATCAACATCACGGCCGACGCAACGACACCGGGAGCACTGGGCTCATTCGGGTTCGACGACGAGGGTGTCGAGGCACAACGCTCCGAGGTGATCACCGAGGGCGTGTTCCGGCAGTTCCTTTCCTCACGCGAGACCGCGCCGGAGATCGGCGAGGCGCGCTCGAACGGGACGATGCGCGCGTCCGGTTGGGACGTGATCCCTCTTATCCGCATGACGAACATCAACCTCGAGCCCGGCGCGTCCTCGCTGGAGAAGATGATCGGCGAAACGGACGAAGGCGTGTTCATGTCGACGAACCAATCGTGGTCGATCGACGACAAGCGCGTTAACTTCCAATTCGGGTGCGAGATCGCGTGGGAGATCCGCAAGGGAAAGCGGAGACGGATGTTCCGGAACCCGAACTACGCGGGTAAGACGGTGGAGTTCTGGTCCTCGTGCGACGCGGTTGCAGGGCCGGACGAGTGGGCCGTGTGGGGAACGCCCAACTGCGGCAAGGGGCAGCCCGGCCAAACGGCACGCGTCGCCCACGGCACCGCGCCGGCACGGTTCCGCAAAGTGAACGTAGGGGTCCGCGGGTGACACCCGGAGAGCTCGGACGGGAGCGACTCGCGGAGGCGGCGGACGCCGCGCTCACGGTGGGAGCAGACGGAGTCGAGGTCATCGCCATCCACTCGATCGGCGGGCTGACCCGCTTCGCATCGTCGCGGATCCATCAGAACACCTGGCGCGAAGACATGGAGTTCCGCGTGGTCGCCGTGGTCGACGGGACGAAGATGGGTGTGGCATCCACGCACTCGCTCGAACCCGGAGCGGTCCGGCGGGCGGCGGAGGACGCGGTCGCCATCGCCCGCGTCGCGCCGGGAGACCCCGGCTTCCCCGGGCTCGCGCCGGCCGCCTCCTACCCGGAGAAGAAGGGCTTCGACGAAGCCACGGCGAGCGCGACGCCGGCCGACCGAGCCGAAGCGGTCCGCCGAGCGCTCTCGGAGGTCCCCGGCACCATGGAGGCCGCCGGCTACGTCGAGACCGTCGCCGACGAGGTCCTCGTCGCGTCCACAACGGGGGTGAGCGCGTTCGGCCGCACGACTCGCGCGGGGATCTCGGTGCTGGCCATGACCGACGATTCGAGCGGGTACGCGGAGCGGCTCGAGAGAAGCTTGACCGACCTCGACCCCACCTCGCTCGCGACGCGCGCGGTCGACAAGGCAGAGCGCAGCCGCGACCCCAAGCCGATCGAGCCCGGGACCTACACCGTGATCCTCGAACCGGCCGCGGTGTCTACCCTGATGCAGTTCCTCGGATACCTGGGGCTCGGCGCGAAGGCTTTCCTCGAGGAGCGCTCCTTCATGAGCGGGCGGATCGGCGACAAGCTGGCCGCCGAGCTCATCACGATCGTGGACGACCCGATCGCCGAAGACTCACTCGGCCTGCCGTTCGACTTCGAGGGCGTCCCCGCCCAGCGCGTGGTGCTCATCGACCGCGGGATCGCGAAGGGCGTCGTCTGGGACCGGGCCACCGCGAAGAAAGCCGGCGTCTCTTCGACCGGGCAGGGGCTGCCGCCGCCGAACTCGTACGGCCCGATCCCGCTCAATCTCCGGATGGAGCCGGGAGGAAGCACGGTCGACGACATGGTCGCTTCGACCGAGCGGGGTTTGCTCGTGACCAGGTTCCACTACTCGAACGTGGTGAACGAGAAGGAGACGGTTCTGACGGGCATGACCCGCGACGGGACGTTCATGATCTCGGACGGCCGCATCGAGCACGGTGTCAAGAACCTTCGTTACACGCAGAACGCGCTCGAGGCACTGTCGAACGTCGAGGCGGTAGGCGACAAGACCGAGATCTCGACGGAACTGTTCTTCGGCGGCTCGCGCGCTCCGGCGCTGAAGATCCGCGACTTCAAGTTCTCGTCGACGACGAGTCACTAGCTCAGGTCAGGCCAGCCGGACCGGATCTCCCACGCGGATCTCTCCGTCTTGCACGACCGTCGCGTACACGCCCGCGCACGGGAATACCCCGCCGAGCGCTTCCGTGCGATTGGTGCGGGAGACGGTCCGAAGCACATCGCGGTCTTCGGGCAGGTCGCCCTGCGGCAGCGTCGTCATCACGCAGCGCGGGACGGACATGAGGACCTTGAACTTGACGTCGCCGATCTCGACGACGCGGTCCGCCCAGTCGTTCTCGATGAAGCCCTCGGTGCCGGGCACGTCGATCACCAGATTCGGCCGGAACCGTTCGGGCTCGAACCGGCTGGCCGGCGCGGCGTCGGCAAGGCTCCGCAGCGACGCCGATGTGATGAAGTGCACGGCTGCCGCGTCGAAGAAGCCCTCGAGCGCGGCGAGCGAGGCGGGAACGTCGATGAGCTGCTCCCCGTCTTCTTCGCCGATCACGGGGCCGTAGGGCTCGGCGCCGTCCTTGAGACTCCCGTACCAGACCTCTTCGATGTACTGCATCTCGTCGTGGGACGCCGCGAGCCGAACGGGACGGCCGAGCGTCGCCGCGAGCGCGTCCTCGATCGACGGGTCATCACTCGAACGCACCGAGCCGTCCGGGAAGGTGATCTGGACCGGAGGGAGCGACCCGGCCGCCGTCACCGGGTCGGCGAACGATGCGTTGAAGCTCAGGAGGGATCCCCACATCCTTGGACGTTT
>JBKKCR010000242.1:0-15691 GCA_046712825.1 Actinomycetota bacterium
AGGCCAGCGGCCGGATCCGGGGAACGCGCGCGACGAACCAGACGCCGAGAACGACGAGGAACGGCACGACATCGAGCAGGTACCGGTAGCCGAACTGGTTGAGCCCGCCGTGCCAGGTGCTCCAGCGCGCGTAGAAGAGGATCGAGATGATCGATGAGGCTCCCAGGGCGACCATCCTTCGCTCCACGAACCCTCTCGGCTTCCGAAGCGCCGCGCCCCAACCGAGGAAGCCGAGACCGAGGGCCGGCGAGTAGACGAGCAAGCCCCGCCACCATCCGAAGAGCAGTCCCCACAGGCCGCGCCGCACGTCTCCTCGGAAGCCGATGCCGGCGAACGAATAGCCACCGGTGAGCCACGTTCCCCAGAGCCACCGATTCTGGATCACGATCCCGGCGACCGGCGCGAGGGCCCCCATCACATACAGGGCAACCTGACGCTTGCCGTGGAAGAGATAGAAGATCCCGACCACGATGAGCGGCACGGCAGCGGGTGCCCGCACGAACGCGGCCAGGCCGAAGCCGAGACCCGCGAGCGCCGGAGCGCGCGGATGCCGGGAGAAGAAGCCGAGCAGCCCTATCCCGAACAGGAACGCGACAGAAGCGTGCTGATAGAACGCCATCGATGCGAGCGGCCACATCGTCGTTCCGAATCCGAAGACGATCGCGCCGGCCACGGCGAGCTCGGGCGAGACGAGCCTCGAGAGAACCCGCCACATGACGAGGATCGACGCCGCGACGAACGGGATCACGGCCGCTTGCTGCAGAACACGATCGGACGCGTCCGTCCGGGCGAGCACGGCGTAAACCGGCGCGCTCACGACGCTGATCCCAACCCCGTAGACCGAGTAGAGGTTGCCCTTCGTTTCGAACGCGAAGGCCCTGTTGGCGATCGGATAGCGGCTCACATCCATATCTCCGTGCAACACGAACTCTTTGGTCTGGAAGCTGTTGAGATCCGTGTCGGTGATGTTTCGGTTCGAAGAGGTCGCAGCGAAGAAAGCGACCATCGCCACGAACGGCAACGCGAACGCGGCGAAGCGTCGCATCGCGGGAGCGTTGAACCGCCTCATGCATCAACTCCGGCGGGCGACAGGAATCGCGAAGCCACAAAGAACAGGTAGGCGACCGCTGCGACCCCGACGGCGCGAACGAGGTTGCCGACCGGATAGTTCACCGCAACCGTCCAGGCCTGCCCGATCGAAGTATCCACCAAGCGGGTCGCGAGATACGTGAAGTCCCACGAGAACCGGTTCGGCTCGGAGCCGAAGATCATCGTCAGGACCGAAAGCGCCCCGAGCGCCATGAAGTAAAGGCGCAGCCGGGGAAGCCGATCGAGCGCGTAGACGGTGAGCACGATCAAGAAGGGAACGGCGTCGAGCAGGTACCGATACCCGAATTGGTTCAGGCCCCCATGCCAGGTGGTGAACCGCGCGTACAGCAGGATGGTGGCGATCACGATCGCGCCGAGGAGAACGAGCCGCGACTCCAAGAACCCGGCGCGGCGCCGCGCTGCAACGACCATGCCGACGAACCCGGCGATGAGGAACGGCGAGTAGACGAGCAGGCCGCGCCACCAGCCGAACATGAGCCCCCAGAGCGCGTGGGGGACGTCCCCTTGGTAGCCGGCGATGTTGTGCGAGTAGCCGCCCGTCAACCATCCACCCCAGATCCAGCGGTTCTGCACGAGGATGACGAGGATCGGCAGCATGGCACCGAGCCCGTATCGGATAATGGAACGACGCTCCTTCAGAAGATAAAAGACCCCAACGAAGACGAGCGGGATGGCGGAGATCGGCCGGACCATCGTGGCCAACCCGAATCCCAGACCGGCGAGGAGCGGGCCTCGATCGTTCTTCGAGAACAGGCCCCAAAGGCCCATCGCCTGGAAGAGGGCCGTCCCTGCGTTCTGGTAGAAGGCCATCGACGCAACCGGCCACATCGTGGTCCCGAAGGCGAAGAGCACGGCTCCGATCGTGGCGTTCACGCGTGAGAAGAGCGCGAGCAGGACCCGATACAGAACGATGACCGCCGCCGCGGCGAACGGGATCGCGGCCGCTGCCTGAAGCGTCCCATCGGACACGTCCATGCGTGCCATCACCGCGTACAACGGCACGGCCGGCAAGCTGACGCCGACCCCGTAGATCGAGTACTTCCCACCGCGCCAGTCCACCCATAGGGCCTTGGGGTTCGGGTCGTACCGCGCGATATCCGCATCTCCATGGAGCGCGAGCGCACGTGTCTGGAGGCTGTTGAGGTCCGCGTCGGTGATGCTCCGGGGATCGTGGGTGGCCGCATAAAAGGCAACGAGCGCCCCGAAAAGGAGCGCGAACACGAAGACCCTCGTACGGCGCGAAGTCATCGCGGGGTGATGCTACCGGCTCGCCGGGGTCCTCATGACCAAGCCGAAGAGGCCCGAAATCCCGACAAAGCGCGTCTAGGATGGTCGCGATGTCGACTGAGCAGCGGGTGGCGCTCTCCTGCGCCTGCGTCGCCCTGGCGGTGAGCGGCGTGGCCGTGCTTGCGACGCTGTCCGCTCATGACGGGGAGTTGAGCGGGCTCGTGCGCATGTCCGCCGACGAGCCGATCGCCTCGCTCGCCCTCGAGGCCGATCCCGGCTTCTCGTTCGTGGACGTCGGCGCGCATTACGACGGCGTCTACTTCTACGCGATCGCCGTAGACCCGCTCGCACGCGGTGAGGCTCACCGGCTCATCGACCGGGCCGCGTACCGCTATGGGCACGCCGGCTACGGATGGCTGGCTTGGCTCGTAAGCGGCGGAGGGCGAGCTTCTGCCGTGCCGGCCGCCCTCCTGATCGTCGGCCTCACCGGCGTCGCCGTCGCGTCGTATGCCTCGAGCCTGCTCGCCCGCGAGATGGGCTGGCCGGGATGGGGAGGCCTCGTCGTCGCGTTCTCGCCGGGCGTGATCTTCGCCCTGACCGCGGACACGAGCGAGCCGGTCGCGCTCGCCGCCGTCGCTTGCGCGCTGCTGGCCTGGCGTCGCCGACGGCTGGTGCCCGCCGCAGTGGCTCTGACCGCCGCGTGCTTGATCAAGGAGCCGTTGCTTCTCGTACCGGCGGGGTTACTTGCCTGGGAGGCGATCCGGTGGCTCCGAGGCGTCCGGGTGCCGGGAGCGCGCGCGAAGGTGCTGGCGCTGTCGGTCGGGCCGGTGGCGTTCGGGGCCTGGTACCTCTACTTGCGATCGGCGTTCGGAGTGTGGCCGCTCGAGCAAGAGGCGGGGGACTTCCTGACGGTGCCCTTCACCGGATGGGCCGATTCCTTGAAGAAGGCGGCCGGCATGGCGACCGGGGCTTTCGAATCGAGCCAGATCGGCAGCGCGAGCCTTGCGCTCCTTATCGTCGTCGGGGCCGCCTTGCTCGTCGGGATGTTCCGGGCCGCCCGCCTGCGGAGCCCGCTCGACACCGTATTCATCCTCTACGCCCTGCTTATCTTCTCGCTGAACTGGCTCGGGATCCTCTACCCGAAGGACCTGGTCCGGGAGGCCGCCCTGCCGCTGGCCTTGCTTCCCGCCGTGCTGGCGCGCCCGCGCCCCGAACGGGACGAGGCCGGCATGGAGCGCCACGGGCAGGGATAGAGCCTCACCGGAGCGAACCCAAACCCTCAGATCGATACGCCTTCGTCCGAGGGGATACGGTGCGCACCCGACTCGCGATCGTGCTGGCACTCGCCCTGTGTGTGGGGCCGGTGCCCGGCCGCGCCGCCGAGATCTTCAGCGATGCCGACGTGTACGCGAACGTCTCGGCCGATGAGGTCGTGCTCGGCAACGCGTTGATCGAACGGCGCTGGACGCTCAACGCGTTCTCGACCCAGGCGATCGTCGACAAGCGAGACGGCCGATCGTTCGGCGCGCATCCAGACTTCTCGATCCTGCTCGACGGAGCAAGCGTCACGAGCGACCGCTTCTCCACCTCCTCGGCGGACGTGGCCATGCTCGAGCGTGGCGGGCTCGGCGTGACCTTCACGCTCAAGCTCGCCGGCCTCGTTACCGTAGAGCGAGTGGTCGAGGCGTACCCGGGCGTCGCCGGCTTCTCGAGCCGGATGACCCTGAGCTCGCCGCTGCCGCTGGTTTTCTCCGGGTACACGCTCGATGAGGTCGCGGCCGGACCCGAGTACGCCGCCACCGTGCACGCGTTCCGCGCCGGAGCCGACTGGCGGGAGGAAGGCTGGAAGCCCTTCGCGATCGGCGATCCCCACCTGGGCGACTGGCGCGTCGAGGCGACGGCCGCAACGGGACAGCCGCTGGAGGCGCCCGGCGAGTGGCTGTCGCTCGCCGGTCCGGCGGGAGCGCGGGTGTTCATGGTGATGGAGCGACGCGACTACGCGTCCTCGCGCATGTCCTACGCCGCGGGAACGGCGAGCGCGCTCGTCGACCTCTCGCGCGACGTCATCTACATCGGACCGCTCGAGGAGAGCGCACACGTCGAGAACCCGACCCCGCTGCCGGCGCGTCATCGGGTGATCGTCCCGGGCCGTCCGCTCGAGCTCGAGCGCGTGTTCACGGGCTTGGGATCCGACGGAGACGACGAGCCCTGGCAGTTCTACTCCTACCTCGCCGGTCACCGGCTGACGCCCTACCCGAAGGCGGTGACGTTCAACACCAATCAGGTCGATGAGAACGCGATCTCCACGGGCGCGAAGGACGACGTCGACTTCGAGCGATTCCTGACGCTCGCCGATGCGGCCCGCGAGATGGGGGTCGACACGTTCATCTTCGACGACGGGTGGCAAGCCGCCTCCGGCGACTGGTGTCCCGACTCGCCGGAGTGCCCCGAGCCCCGCTGGGATGGCTCTCCAGAGTCCCCGCACCGTCCACGGTTCCCCGACGCGCGCTTCGAGGCCGTTCAGGCCGTGCTCGCCGGGGAGCCGGGCACGGCGGACGATATGCGCTTGGGCCTGTGGATGAACCCGATGGAGTTCCATCCGGACTCGCGCGCGTTCGGCATGAGCCCCGAGTGGACGTGCATCCCGACGGGGCTCGCGACGGCCATCGTCAACAAGGCGCAGCCCGACGACGGCTCCAACGAGGCGGGGATCGGCGTGTGGAACCCGGAGGCGCTCGGCACGCATCCGGAGACGAACGAGCCGATGAAGCTGATCGACTACATCGAAAGCCGCATCGTGCGCATGATCGAGGAGTACGGCGCCACCTACTTCAAGTTCGACTTCTTGGTATGGCTTGACTGCCTCGGCCTCGAGCCGGTGGACATGTACGGCTACCGCGACTCGTTCGTTGCGATGATGGACCGCCTCCAAGCTGCCCACCCGGAGGTCACGTTCGAGATCGACGAGACCAACGACTACCGGATGTTCCCCTTCGAGTCCGTCGCGCGCGGCCCGTCGTGGTTCCAGAACGGCACGCCGAATGCATCGCAGCTGCTCCACAACATCTGGAACCTGTCGCCCTACGTTCCCGGTTATTCGCTCGGGCAGCACGCGCTCGGCAACGCGACCGAGCTCGGCGCGCTCGGCGTCGATCGGCTGATGGCGGTCGCGCTCGGATCCCACATCACCTTCTGGTCCGAGATCGACGGGGAACTCTCAGCGGCTCAGCGCGCGCAGGTCAAGCGGTGGACGGACTTCTACAAGGCGAACGGCGAAAGGCTCGCGACCTTCACCTATCCCTTGCTGGCCGACCCTCTGTTGGGTGACTGGACGGCGCTGCAGCCGTGGAACCCGGAGACCGGCGAGGGTTTCCTGCTCGCCTACCGGCAAAGCGCTCCCGAGCAAACGCGTACCATCGCGTTGCGGGGCGTTCGAGGCGACGGGTCCTTCGCGCTGACGCTGATCGACCCGGCGACCGGCGCCGCCTCCTCCCTGGGCACGATGACCGCGGATGCATTGCGGGCGGGGATCGAGGTCACCATCCCAGACGCCAACGGCTATGCGATCATCCGCCTCGCGCCCGCAACTTGATGTCGGCGAGCCCCACGCCGAGCAGCGCTAGGAGCAGAACGGTCATCGCTGCCACTTGATTGCGGTATCCGAGCGAGAACCCGAGCAGATCGCTCGACCAGATAACGAATGTCACTCCGAGCGCGAGAACGGCGAACGCCGCGAGCAGCGGGATGCGCTTCAGCGGTCTCCAAAGCGTGGTACGCACGGAGATCAGGACCCCAAAGGGGATCAACATCACGAGGTAGTGGGGCCAGGCGATCGGCGACGCGAGGATCATCCAGGGCACCGTCGCCCAGAAACGATCGCCGGACAGCCGTCCCGACGTCTTGATCGCAGCGACCACGCACACGGCAAGCGCCACACCGGACAGCAGCGGAACGAACCCCGGGACGTTCGCGTTCGGATCGAACCACCGGCCGGATGCGAACAGCCGGAACGGCAGCGAAACCAGCGACACGCTGTGGGGAGCTGCGCTCCAGTTCCGGTAGTTGTCGCGCACCGCCTCGGTCGCGAAGTCCCACGATGATCCGATGCCGATCGCGAAGGCCGCAGCAGCCGACAGGACGGCCGTCGTGCCGATCATCCAGCCCACGGCCTTCCATCGCCGCATCCGGATGAGCGGGATCACAAGCATGATCGGGAACACCTTGAAGGCAGTCGCGACGCCGAGGACCGCTCCCGCCCGGGCGTCGCGGGCTCGCCTCAGATCCGACCATGCCCACACGAGGGCGAGAAGGATCAATCCGCTGGCGCCCGCCCAGCGCACGTCGTACTCGGTCACAGGCAGCGCGAGCCCGCCGAGCACGACGACCGCCGTCGTCAGTTTGTTGAGCCCAAGACGCCGGGCGAACAAGCCGAGAGCCACCCCGACCGCCCCGAGCATCAGAGCCAGATGGATGATGCGCGCGGTCCGGAATCCGAACACGGTCAACGGAGCGGTTAGTGCGATCGCCGTGGGAGGATGCGGGTTCCCTTGCCCGCCGACGTACTGCGCCGCGAACGTGTCGTCGTCGAAGTACTTCCTATGCAAGGCCGCAAGGGATGTGTATGGATCGCCGCCGGCGCGCCATTCCTTGGCCGCCGCGTAGTCCGGGGAGAAGTCGTTGGCCGCTAAGTACGGAGGTTTTGTGAAATCCCAGTAGGTGGTGACGATCGCGACGCACAAGACGACGAGACACCCCGCGAGCGTGCGCCGCACGACGGGGGACCTCCACGGCGGATGCGGCTCGCGCGTGTCTTCCGGCGGCTCGTCCGCCGCACGGATGCTCTCCCCGAGGGTCTCCACGTGATCACGAGCAACCGTAACATCGGTTTCCGGCCGACGTGCGGCGCTTGGCGCCGGAACCGTCACCCGTTCGGATCCACACCCAGCAGCCGTTCGCGGTTGACGGCGTGCCGGCCACGGATCAGGCCGAGGAGCGCGCCCAACCAGGCCACCAAACCCAGGATCCATCCGGCGGCGGCCGCTCCGAACAGCGATCCCGACGACTGCGCGGCGGCAACCAGGATCAGTGGGAGCGTGATCAGCCCCGAGGCCTGCTGCGCCGCTGCGGCGCTTTTCACCTTCGACGAAACGCGCACGACGAACGACAGAGCGAGCGCGATGAACGGAGGCACAACCCAGAACATCAGGAGCCACCAATCCGCGGTCGGGAAGAACCAACCCCCGACATCGGGCCCGACGATGATGTTTACGACCAGGGAGTAAATGGCGAACCCGACAAGCGTGGTGAGATAGCCGGGGATGATGCTCGCGATCAGCTTGCCGAGATAGATCTCTCGCTCGTCGGCCGGGGAGTGGGCGAGGAACTCACCGGTCCCCTTCTCACGCTCACCGACGATCGCGTTCGCCGCGACGGCCGACGAGATCGTCAGCGGCACGACGACCGCGAGCGGCGCGAACAGATACACGGCCATGGCGTAGGACGCGCGAGCCGCGGGCGTGTTGCCAAGAACGGCGTCTTGCACGCGCGGCGGCAGAACGTCGAGCGTCTCTCCGACCTTTCGGATGATCTCGATGTCCTCGAGGCGGGAGATCGCGAACAGCAGCGTCGTCGGCATGACGACGAAGAACAACCCGGCCATGATCATCATCGGGATCCAGAAGTCCTTGCTGTCCCGCAGTTGCTTCAGGTCGGTGCGGGCGATCACCCACGCGCGGCGCCAATTCACGACACGTCCTCCTCGATCCCGCCGATGTCGACCGAGTCTCCATGCTCGCCGCGCTGAACCGCGAAGTACAGCTCCTCGAGCGTCGGCGTGCGCGGCTCGACCCGGGTGAGGCGAACGCCGCCCGTGGCGAGCGCGGCGATGATATCGGGCACTCGCCCGATATCATCCAGCTCGACGAGCGCGTGACCGTTGCGCTCGCACGATACGACGCCCTTCAGACGTTCGACCTTGGCGAACAGCCGGTCGCGGTCCTCCGCGTCGAGCACGACTTGCGGAGGCCAGTAGCGACTGGCGAGCTCGGCCGGCGAGCCGGAGACGACGCTGCGGCCGCGTTCCATGATCACGACTTGATCGGCGATCCCTTCGGCCTCGAGCAAGAGGTGAGTGCACATGATGACGGTCTTACCGGTTGTCGCCATCCAATCGATGTGGGCAAGCACGGAGCGGGCGGCTTCCGGATCGAGCCCGGCGGTCGGCTCATCGAGCAGCAGCAGGTCGGGATCGTGCAGGACGGCGCGCGCGAGGGCGAGGCGGCTCTTCATGCCGGTCGAGTAGCCGCCCACGCGAAGATCGAGAGCGTTGGAGATGCCGAAACGCTCGGCCGCCTCCGGGATCCGACGTTGCCCCACGCCGAACAGGTCGGCGGCGTAACGGAGATTGTCCCGGCCGGTGAGGCGATCGTAGAGAGCCGGCTTCGCGGAGACCACGCCGCACCGCTGGCGGACCGCTTCGCCCTGTACGAGCGGATCCAACCCGAAGACCCGAACCGTCCCGTTCTGCGGCCGGAGTGCGCCGGTGATCAGGCGGACCGCCGTCGTCTTCCCCGCGCCGTTGGGGCCCACCAGAACGGCTACAGACCCCGCTGGAGCGTTGAGGGTTAGCTCGGCTATGGCGAGGACACGCCCGAACGAGCGGGCGACGCCTTCTAGCTGGACGACGGGGGTTTCGCTCACGCGTAGACGGTCCTGTAGTCGGGCCTCCGAGCGTACCATCGGCTCAGGAGCAGGGCTGCTCAAGGCCTTGTTGGCCCGTTTTTCAGTTGCGCTCCTTAGAAGGGGCAGCGGTCGCCGGCGGGGTCGTGATCGGCCCCGCAGAGCTGGACGCCCGTCTGATACGGGTGCGAGCCGGAGGGCGGTGCCGCGCCGATCTCGCCCGAGGTCTGTACATCCACGAACTCGAAGTCGAACTGAACCGAAGCCTCGTGATTCTCGATGTTGCCGAATCCGCGCAGGACCACGAACAGGAACGCCACCTGCACATAGTGGGCGTTCGCCCCTCCCGCCTGGGTGACCTCGTCGACGACGAGGACCGGGAAGACGTAGGGGCACGAGAGTGCAGGCGTGTTCCGGTTGCACGTGATCGTACCGAGGTGACGCTCGAGCGAGGCGCGGTTACCCGATGCCGCGCCACAGTCCTCGGGTGTCGGATTATCGTTCGAAGGGTTGCAGTCGTGTGGCGAGAGAGCGACTTCGCCCTTATAGCCGTAGAGGATCTGGTCGACGAGCTCCGAGGTGCCGACCGTGCCGTCACCTACGTCCTCGAAATCCAACCAGACGCGGTTGCCCGGCGATGCGCCGCACAACGCTTCGGGCATGGTGATCCGATGGATCGTCGTGTGACCGAGCGTCCCATCCGGAACGATGTACGACTTGTTCTTGTTGGGGTTGTGCGCCGACGTTCCACGCACGTATCCGCTACTGGTCGAGGGGAAGTGGATCTGGGTCAGCTCTGCTTCGGTCGCACCGGTGAAGTTGAGATACTCGTCCCGGCCGAAGTAGCTGTTGTAGGTCGCCAGAGCCTCCGGAGTCTTCCCAGCGAAGAAGTAGTCGCTCCAGAGCGTGTACTGCTCGGTCTTGTCGCAGATGGCGATCGGCCGGAGACCTTCTCCGATGCTCTGGACGTAGCCCCAAGCCGCGGTCGAGCTCGAGATCGCACTTCCGTCGCCGAACCCCATCGCGCGGGAGAAGAAGCCCTGAGAAGTCAGTCGCCCGTCGTAGCGCACCTTCCCCGGCACATATGAAGCCGTGCCGCACAGGGCAGGATCGGCCATCGTCACCTCGAAACCGTCCGGGGTGTCCGTCGGGTTGTGAAGCGATCCGGGATGGTTCTGCGTCAAGACGTTCGTGGCATGCGTCTCGGCGGCGAACCGACCGGCTGTCGAGCACGGGTCGAGCAGGCCCAAGTTGAACTGCTGGGCGGCGTCGAGGACGGCCGCATCCGTTCCGGTGATGATCATCCGCCGCGTGCCGAAGAGATTTCCGGCATCGAGCGTGAGCATCGCCGCGCCCATGAACGCGAAGACACACGTCGCGGTGATGATCGAAGAGATCCCTCGCTGGTCGCCGCGGAGCTTCGACATCAGGCTCATGTCAGTTTCCTTCCTCGCACCGGAACACGCCGCTGGAGGAGAACGTCACGTTGTGATTGCCCCAGAGGGGGATGACGATCGCGTATTTCCCGCCGGCGCCCGGAACGGTGGCCGTGACGCGCACCAGGTTCCCGATCCCGGCTATGCCGCAAGGAGTAGGCGCACCCGCGTCGTTGCACTGGGTCCCGCCTGTGTCGTCGCAGATCTTGTTCCCGCCCGGATAGCTCGCCCCGTTGTCCGTGGAGTAATCGATCGCGACCTGAACATCGCTGGCGTCGAACAGGCTCTGGGCGTCGCGAACACGATTCCTGACCTCGGCCTCGGCCCCGCCGACGGATGCGATTCGCGCCCCTTCCCGGGCAGCGGCGTGGAGACCCTGATTGCGGTTGAAAGCGATCCCGAACTGGATGATTCCAAAAACGAACATCAGCAGGATGCCGAGGACGATGGCCAGCTCGACGGCTGCAGCCCCGCCCTCGCCGCGCGCGGCGGGAGGAGGCTTCTCAGGGGTGTTCTGCAGTCGCACCTCGACCGACATGTGCTGCTCCTCAATCCTGGCCGCCTTTGCCTCAACTAACGCCGGGCGCCCGCTCTCAGTGACGACAAACACGCAGAGTGGGATCAAGGCGCATCGAGCACCAAGACGGCCAGGGTTGCGCTTGTGTCCGGAATCGATGGTAAACGCCCGACTCCGGAACGTGTCAATACAGACACTCTCCGTAACTGCCAGAACCGGAAATTTTTTGGGGAGAAAGCGAACCTTGCGGCTCAGAGTGGCCGTCTGCCGATGGCGATGACGCTTTGGCCGAAGGGTCGGAATCCGATCCGGTCGAGGGCCCGGCCGACGGGAACCGCCACCGACTCCGACAACCGGATCGTCATACGGGTCAGCCTGGTCCGGCCCAGAAGCCGGATGAACACGAACCATCCGATGGCGCCTATCGGGTTGAAGTACTGCACCCGCTCTATCTCGATGCCGGCGTGGGAGAGGGCCTCGGTCAGTTGCCGCCGCGAGTAGCGACGCACGTGGTGGTAGCGACGGTCGAGCTTCCCGTAAAGAGCCGCGTGCGCAGGGACGAGGATCGCGATCCTCCCGCCCGGCTTCACGAGGTCGCGGATCGATCGCAGCGCGGCCTCGTCGTCCTCGATGTGCTCGAGCACGTTCATCGACACGGCCATATCGAAGTCCTCGCGCCCGGCCAGGGTCTCGACCCGGGAGCGGACGATTTCCACTCCGGGGAGAGCGAGCTTCTCGATGCGGTCGGCCAGACCGTTGTGCGGCTCCACCGCCACCACCCTGGTAGCGCGGGTGGCGAGGAAACGCGTGAAGTTTCCGCTCCCGGCTCCGACTTCCACGACCGATCCGCCGACCGGCTCGAAAGCAGAGAGCACCCACTTCTGGTATCGCACGGCGCCGGCGAGGAGCTCCAGATCGAACTGCTCGTCGCGCGAGATCTTCTGATCCACGGGCCGGATTGTACGGGCTGGAGCGCGAACCCCGGCGGCGACCGGTGACCCCTTGTAAGGTCGAGCCGTAAGCCCGAGACCGAGAAGGGGGATGCAATGCGGCGCCTGAGCGGACGGACGCGGTGGCTCGGGATCCTCAGCGGGATCCTGCTCGTGGTCGTGTTGCCCGCGACTCCCGCATTCGCCCCCTGTCACGTCATCACCTTCGACGGCGACCCGTATTCGGCCGGAGAAGGCGCCGGGAAGGTGACGATCACCGTCAGCAACGGCGGAGGCCAGGGGACGCCGACGGTGGACTACGACACGGTCAACGGGACGGCCAAGGCTGGGTCCGACTACGTGAAGTCCAGCGGCACGGCCCAGTTCGTCGAGGGCGACAGCGACGTGACGTTCGACATCACGATCACGAACGACTCCGCCGACGAGCCCAACGAAGAGTTCGCGGTGCGCCTCAAGAACCAGAGCAACGGCGGCTGCAATCCGGCGCCGTTCATCCAGGAGGACACTGCCACTGTCACGATCGAGGACAACGACGAGAAGGCGATCGTTCAACCGACGCCGACGCCCACGCCGACCAAAACGAGCAGCCCGAAGCCCAAGCCGTCGACCGCGAGCGCGTCGCCCTCGCCGACGCCTACCTCACCCAGCCCGACCCCGACGACATCGAAGTCGCCGATCGCAGCGGTCCAGTCCGGCGACGGAGGGCTCTCCGGGGGAGCGCTGGCTGGCATCGTGGCGGCGACGGTGGTGCTCGGCGGCGGCGCAGCGTTCTGGGTTCGCCGCCGTTTCCTGATTTGATCTTGCCTTTTGGGTCTCCTTGTCCCGTATCCTGAAGGCCGGGTCGGGGGCGGGGGTTCATTGATGCGAACCAATCGACGGATGCTTGTTTTCCTTCTTGCGTCCCTTGCCAGCTTCTTCATCCTCCCGGCCGTACCCGCTTGGGCATGCGGCACCGCCTCGTTCTCACCGGGGAACTACGGCGTCGGCGAGAACGAAGGGCACGTCACCTTGACCCTCACCTTGGCCCTGAACAACCCCGAGTCACGCACGCGCACCATCGGCTATCAGACCAAGACCGGAACCGCGAAGAGCGGAGTCGACTTCGCCGCCGAGACCGGCTCAGTCACGTTCTCCCCCGGCTTCCACACGAAGACGTTCAGCATCTCGATCAAAGACGACTCGACGCACGAGCCCGCCGAGCGATTCGAGGTCGAGGTGAAACCCGGACCGACCAACGGATGCATCGAGCCCGGGCCCGATGCATCCGTCACGATCCAAGACGACGACCCCAAACCGAAGCCTTCGCCGACGCGAGACGAAGGATCAGACCCGCCTCCCGATTCCGAGCCCGATCCGTCGACGGGAGCGGCACCGGACCCGGTCGTCCCTGAGAGCTCCGATCCGGGAACTCCGACGCCATCTACGACTCCGTCGCCGACGGACGTCGAGTCGTCGCCGAGCCCAGAGCCGGCCGACGTGGCGGCGTCTGGATCCTTCGGTGATGGAGGGGGCCTGGGCGCGTTCGCGCTCGCCGGGATCGCGATCGGCACGATCGTGATCGGCTCGTTCGCGGTGGCCGCGCTACGGCGGCGCTTCTTGGTTACTCAGACGCCGAGCTGATCGTCTGCTCGATCTCGCCCTTACGGGCATCGAGCTCGTCGGCGAATCGCTCGTCCGCGGCGGAAGCCTCGTCGGGATCGATCGACTGGAAGTCGATGACTCCCATCTCTGCGTAGGCGCGCTGCACCTTCGGCCCCCACAGCCCGATGTCCTTAATCGTCGGCACGATCCGGGTGAACAAGAGCTTGCGGAACTCGACCATTATCGGAGCGTTGTCGACGTACTGTTGGAAGTCATCCTCTGGAAAACCGAGCCGCTGCCAGACCTCGGCGGCTTGGAACCGATCGCGCATCAAGAACGAGGCTTCGACGACGAACTCCTCGCGCTCGTCGCGTTCCTTCTGCGTGAGCTGGGGATAGTAGTCCTTGAGCGAGAGCCGCCCGAACGCGACGTGCCGCGCCTCGTCCTGCATCACGTACGCGTTGACCGCGCTCGCCAGCGGATTCGCGGAGAAGTCGCGGATCAACCCGAACGCCGCGAGCGCGAGTCCTTCGATCAGCACTTGCATCCCGAGATACGTGAAGTCCCATCGCGAGTCGCGGATCACCTGCTCGAGCATCTCCTTGAGCGGTTCCGTGATCGGGTACGCGAGCTCAAACTTCTCGTGCAGGAGTCGCGAGTAGACCTCGACGTGCCTCGCCTCGTCGATCACCTGGGTGGCCGCGTAGAACTTCGAGTCGATGTCCGGCACGGTCTCGACGATCTTCGCGGCGCAGATCAAGGCGCCCTGCTCGCCGTGCAGGAACTGCGAGATCTGCCAGGCCTGGCCGTGATGACGGAGCTCGACCCGTTCCTTCGGCGTCATCTTGTTCCAAAGGTCCGTCCCGTAGATGCCGAGGTACTCGTCCGCGAGCTCCATCGGGTTCTCGGGATCGAGATCCTGCGACCAATCGATCCGGACCTCGGCGTCCCACTGCTTCTGCTTTCCCTTCGAGTACAGCGTGATGAGACGCTCACGCATCTCGTCGTACTCCCAGTTGAAGACGGTCTCGAAGGACCCGTTGACCGCCCACCCCGTCTGCTCCACCGGAAGCGTGTAGATGCGCTGCGTCGTCATGGCTCCTCCCGCCATCGTGCTCGGGCGGATGATACCTCGCTGCTCATGATTCAAGATAGGGATCGTCGCAGACTTCTCCGTATCCCTTCTTCCCTCGTTCCCGTTGCACTTTTGCCACCGCTCGACCCTTCTTGGTTATCCGTCTGCCCGTTGCCGAGAACACTTCCGTCAGTCCGTTTGAGTCGAGCTCCTCGAGAGCCCGGAACAGCGCTCGGCGATCGGTCACGATCGCGGCCTCCGGCGCGTGCCAGTAGCCGGTGCGGGTCGTCGCTGCATCGATCACAAACTGAACCGCGAGGTCGCCGAGCTCCAACCCGTCCGTAGGATCGCCTCCATCGATCACAGGGACGGGACTGCCGTTCTCGATCTCGATGATGAGCCGCTCGGGGAGCGGCATCACGAGCGCGACCATGCGACCGTGCCTACTCACGGCGAACACCCTGCCGTCCCTTTCGACTTCGTCGATAACCTCGCCCGTCGACCGGGACAACTCCCGGATCGGGATACATCTGTCCGCACACGTCACTTCCATGAACGCCCTCCACAAGTCGTTTTCGGCGACGTCTGACAAGTTGACGTCATCCTGGCTGACAACTTGACGTCAACTTGTCAGACACGCTCCAGGCTATCTATCCCCTGAGACATCAATGGAGGCCGACGAAGGGCTTCCGGAAAACGCAGAAGGCGCTTCGACTGGGTTGCTACGATGGGCGGCATCTGGACGATCGAGGGGGTTCACGCATGTCCGCGGTAGTCGCGCATGGCCTTGCGAAGCGGTACGACGACTTCGAAGCCGTGCGCGGGATCGACTTCAGCGCCGAGGAGCGCACGTGTTTCGGCTTCCTCGGCCCGAACGGGGCCGGGAAGACGACGACGATGCGCATGATCTCGTGCATCTCGCCGCCCAGCGCGGGCACGCTCGAAGTCCTGGGCATGCCCGTGACCGAGCGTCAACGTGAGATCAAAGCCCGCATGGGCATCGTCCCCCAGGAGAACAACCTGGACGAAGAGGTGTCGGTGATCGAGAACCTCCTGATCTATGCGCGCTACTTCGGCATCCGGAAGCCGTCAGCCGAGCCTAGGGCAGACGAGTTGC
>JBKKCR010000243.1:0-8676 GCA_046712825.1 Actinomycetota bacterium
TGACGTACCAATTCGCCGCCGAGCGCGTCGCCGGGATGGACGTCCTCGACGCCGGCTGCGGTGAGGGCTACGGCGCCTCGATCCTCGCCGGACGCGCGGCCTCTGTGCTCGGGATCGACCTCGAGCGTGACGTCATCGATCACGCGGCCGTGCGCTACCCGAACGTGCGCTTCGAGGTCGGCGACCTTTCTTCGCTCGCCTTCCCGGAGGGATCGTTCGATGCGATCGTGTCGTTCCAAGTCATCGAGCACCTCCAGAGCCCACGGGGCTTCGTCACCGAGTGTGCGCGGGTCCTCCGACCCGGCGGGGTACTGATCCTGTCCACCCCGAACCGGCTCACGTTCTCGCCCGAAGGGGTCCGCAACCCGTTCCACACGGTGGAGTTCGCCCCCGCGGAGCTTCGTGGGGTACTCGAGGAAAGCTTCGACGTTCAGATGCTCGGCGGCACCTTCCACAAAGCGCGCTTGTCGCTGATCGAGCGCCTGATGCGCGACAGCCTTCCCGAGCGGCTCGTCTCCCAGCCGGCACCGGAGTGGCCGGCCTGGCTCCGGAGGACCGTCGCGGCCGTGAAGCCGAGGGACTTCCGGATCCGCTCCAAGCGCGTCGAGCGCGGGCTCGACCTCGTCGCGGTCGCGCGCCGCCGGTAGCGACGGTCCGTGGGCGTCTTCTCGCTCGTCCTTCACACGCATCTACCGTACGTGCGGCGCAACGGCGTCTGGCCGTCGGGCGAGGACTTCTTCCACCAAGCCGCGACCGAGAGTTACCTGCCGATGCTCGAAACGCTCGAGCGCGTCGCCGAGAACAACTCCGGCGGTCCCGCGCTGACGGTCGGCATCACGCCGCTGATCGCACACCAGCTCCAAGACCCGTACATGCTCCGCGAGCTCGAGCTGTATCTGGGCCGGTACGAGCTGCGCGCCTGGTGGCAGGTTGCCAACTACGACGACGTCTACGCCGAGGAGTTCAAGGACATCGCCGCGTTCTACGCGCGACACGCGCGTCGTCAGCTCGCCCGGCTGGAGTCGCTCCCGAACGGGATCGCCGGCGCCTTCGGAGCGCTGGAGCGGGCCGGCGTCATCGAGATCGCCGGGGGGCCCGCGTCGCATCCGGTCTTGCCCGAGATCGGCGAGCCGAGCATCACGCGCGCCCAGGTCTTCCACGGCGTCGCCGAGCACGAGCGTCACTTCGGGAAGCACCCGCGCGGGATGTGGCTTCCGGAGTGCGCTTACCGGCCGGGCCTCGGGATAGAGGAGCTCCTTGAGGAGGCGGGCGTCACGCACGTCGTCGTCGACGGTCCGACGATGCTCCGGAGCGACGGCCCCGGCGCGACGTTCCGTCCGCGTCGCATCGGCTCGAGCAACGTCGCCGCATTCGCGCGCAACCTCGACGTCACGTATCGCGTTTGGTCGCCGACGGGCGGCTACCCGGGCAACAAGTGGTACCGCGAGTACTTCGCCTACGACATGACGGCCGGCTTCAAGAACTGGCGCGTGACCTCCGTCCACACGCCGATCGCGGGCAAGAAGCCGTACGACCCGGCCCGCGGAGCCGAACGCGCGGCCAAGGACGCCGAGGACTTCGTCGCGCTCGTCGACCGGTCGCTGACCGAGCACGAGGAACGCACCGGCGCCGAGGGCATCGTGGTGGCGTGCTACGACACCGAGCTCTTCGGGCACTGGTGGTTCGAAGGCCCGGCGTTCCTCGAGAAGGTCTACGCGCTGCTGGAAGGCCACCCGCGCATCAGGCCGATGTCGCTAGGCCGCGCGCTCGACGAGGTTCCGCCCGAACGCTCGGTCGAGCTCGCGGAAGGGTCATGGGGGTTCCGCAAGGACCTGCGCTCGTGGATCGCGCCCGAGACCGAGGAGATGTGGCGCGCCCTCGCCGAGACCGAATCGGAGACCGTGCGGATCGCTCGCAAGTTCACCGAGCCGGGCCCTTCTCAGGAGCGCGCGCTCTCGCAGCTCGCTCGCGAGCTCTTCCTACTTCAGTCGAGTGACTGGCCGTTCATGGTTCTGCGAGGAAAGAACGCCGGCTACGCACGCGAGCGGTTCGACGGGCATCGCGAGCGCTGGTCGCGGCTCGCCGAGGCGCTTCTCCGAAGGATGCCGGCCGCGCCGCTCGATCGCCTGACCGCGGAGCTGGCCGAGCTAGATAACCCGTTCCCGGACCTGGGCTACAAGGCGTTCAGCTCGTAGGGCCTCGGCCAGGGGTTCGGCTTGCAGGTGTATCCGTTGGTGGTCATGCCCTTCGACTGCTGCATCATCACCGGCGCGTACGCCCCGTCCTTCGAGCAGCCTCGATGGTGCTGGCCCAGCGTGTGGCCGATCTCGTGGTTCACGAGCATCTGCCGGTAGACCGGCACAGCTCCCGGCCAATGGTCCGATCCCTTGAACCACCGGTCGGAGTTGAGCACGACCTCTTTGGAACCGGCGCATGAGTAGTAGTAGTTCACACTCAACCCGATCAGCTGCATGCAGCGTTTCTCCGCCGAGGCCGGCTTGCGCAGGCCGACGAGCAGCGACCCCTCCGGGTCGTACCGGAAACGCACCTCGCCGCTCGCGATCCACGAACGCTTGTCGCAAAGCACCGACAGCAGGTCCTCCACGAACTGCGAGGCCGTGGTGGCCAGCCCGTCCTCGACCAGAACCCGGAAACGAACGAGCTTCGCGCCCGGCGTGCCGCAGGTCTTGCTGGGCTGCGCAGGCCCGCTGCTCGCGAGGAACGATGGAGCCGGGGCCACCGACTTCTTGACGGGCACCTTGGGCTGCTTCGCCTTCGGGGCCGGGCTGGTCGAGGGGGTGGGGGTGATCGCGGAGCCCGGCGGCAAGACGGCAACCGCCCGGGTCTGCGGTCGTCCGGCCTCGGCCAGGATCGCCGAACCCGCTCCGCCCCCGAAGCCGAACAGCAACCCGATCAGGGCGCCGATATAGACCGGCCACCAACCGAACTTGAACTTCTTCAGAAGGATCCCCCTAAGAGTCGAGCCCCGAAAGGATATTCAGTGACGGACTCGAGAGCGACTTGCCCGGCGATGCGTCTCCGTTTTGCCCGGCAGTGGACGCGCGTGACAGGATTCGCCGTCTTGCGGATCCTCATCCTTTCGTGGGAGTACCCGCCGCGCATCGTCGGCGGCTTGGGGAAGCACGTCCACCGCCTGTCGCTCGCCCTCGCCGAGGCCGGCCACACCGTCCATGTCGTCACCCGCGACCACCCGGACGCCCCATCCGAGGAAGAGATCGACGGCGTCCACGTCGTCCGCGTCGGCGAGTACCCGCCGATGGTCCCCTTCGAAGAGCTGATCCCCTGGGTGATGCAGTTCAACGTGGGCGTCCTCGAGCGCGCCACGAAGATCCTGCTCGAGGAGGAGGTCGATCTCGTCCACGCGCACGACTGGCTCGTCGGATACGCGGCCGCCGCCGTGAAGAACCTCTTCGACCTGCCGCTGGTTTCGACCGTCCACGCCACCGAGTACGGACGCCATCAGGGGTACCTGCCGGGCCCGATGAACAAGCTGATCCACCAGATCGAATGGTGGCTCACCTACGAGTCACGACGCACGATCACATGCTCGCGGTACATGCATGACCAGATCAAGGAGATCTTCCAACTCCCCGCAGACAAGCTCGACGTGATCTCGAACGGCGTCGACCTAGAGGCGGTGCACAAGCCCGAAGGTATCGAAGAGTTCCGCGCCGAGCGTCTCGCCGATGGCGAGAAGATGATCTTCTTCGCCGGCCGGCTCGAGTACGAGAAGGGCGTGCAGACGGTCCTCGATGCGTTGCCGCTCGTGGACAAAGAGGTTCCTGTTCGATTCTTCGTCGCCGGAGTCGGCACGCATGAGCAGGCCTTGCGCGAGCACGTCGAGCGCGACGGCCTCGACGGCCGTGTCGAGTTCCTCGGCTTCGTACCCGACGAGGAGCTCGCCATGTACTACGCCGCCGCCGATCTCGCGGTCGTGCCCTCGCTGTACGAACCGTTCGGCATGGTCGCCCTCGAGACGATGGCGGCCGGTACGCCGTGCATCGCCGCTGATACCGGCGGCCTGCGCGAGCTCGTCGTTCACGACGCGACCGGATTGCGGTTCGAGCCCGGCGACCCGGCGTCGCTCGCAGCCGCCATCTTGCGCCTGCTCACCGACGCCCGACTCGACCGGCGTCTCACGCTCGACGCGCGACGCATGCTGAACGACCAGTTCTCCTGGAAGTCGATCGCCGATCGGACGGTGGACGTCTACGAACGAGCGATCCGCGAAGAGCGGGTGCTCCGCAGGACCCACCGTCGAGACGAGAGAGCGCCGCTCCGCGTCATCCTCGGCCGGTCCGAGATCCTTGGGCTCGCGGGCGAACCCGCCGGTTAGGACCCAGCCGAAAAGTCGGGACTCCGAGCTCCTCAAGCCACCGCCGGCTCAGGGCGACAATCGTAGGGAGATGATCGCCTTCCTGGCCGGGCTCTGTCTCAAGGGCGACAACAACATCTGCCCGGCCGGCAGCACCCAGATCCCCGCGGTCTACGCCGCCTCGGCGGGATTCCTCGCCATCGCCGTCATCGGCTTCATCTGGCTTGCGTTCCGCATCAAGCGCTAGCGGCTCGCCTCAGAACCGGTAACCGAACCGCTCCATGTCGGGCCGGAACACCTGCTCGACGAGCCTGCGCGCCTCGTCTGTGTAGTAGGTGTGGTAGTCCTTCTCTCGCTCGGGCGTGGGGTTGAGGTTGGGGATCTCGATCCCCGAGGGAGCGCCCACTCGCTCGAGCACCTCGTCGAGCTCTTGCTGTATCCGCTCGAACCGCATGATGTGATCCATGCCGTCGATGTATCGCCGATACATGTGCTGCGGCCGCGCCGGGACCCGGCCCAGCATCCTCCACGGACGCTTCCACGACGCCCTTCGCGTATATCGCTCGACCACCCACTCACTGAAAGTGAGCGACTCGGCGCGCTTCAGGTCGTCGAGCGCTCCCGGCTTTCGATGGAGGAACGACTTCGGATCGTTCACCAGGTCTGCGTAGGTCGTCCGATGTTTGGTGTAGAGCGAAACCAGTGAGTCGAAGGGGTTCCGAACCGCGCAGAACTTGAACAGGTCCTGCGCCTTCTCCGGCGGAACCAACCGGTGATCGAGAAGATCTTGAAGCGTTCCGTGCTTGGAGTCGACGATCGTCTTGCCGTCGGCGTCGAGGATGTCCTTCCACGGCACGCGCACCGCGCCGAGGTGCGGGACCAGTACGCCGTACGCGATCGCCGTGCAGCCGGTACGCGGCGCCATGACGAACAGGAAGCGGTACTTGTCTGAGATGAAAGCCATGTCGTGCGGTTAGGTCCCGCGCTGTCCCGTGCCGGTGCGGGTCTTGAGCACCTTCGCCGGCACGCCGCCGACGATCGAGCGTGGCGGAACGTCTCTGTTCACGAGCGCGTGCGACGCGATGATGGAGCCCTCCCCCACCGTCACGCCGCGCAGCACGGTCGATTTCTCTCCGATCCAGCAGTCGCGGCCGATCACCACCGGCGACTTCACGATGCCCTGCTTCTTGATGGTCACGTTGATGTCGTCGTAAATGTGATCGAAGTCGCACACGTAGATCCAGTCCGCGAAGATGCAGTCGTCTCCGATGTCGATGTCGAGATAGCAGTTGATCGTGTTCTTGGCTCCGAACACGACCTTGTTGCCGATACGAAGGTTGCCCTCGTGACAGCGGATCGCGTTGCCCTTGCCGATCCAGACCCACCGTCCGAGCGTCAGCCGCCCGTAGCCGCGACGGGCGTACACCTCGACCTTCGGTCCGAGGAAGACGAATCCCTCGGTCTTGATATGCGGGTGGGTGATCTTGAACTTCAAGAACCGGATGCCGAGGATCCAGTACCGCCAGGTGTACAGCCGGTGCGACCAGATGAACCGCAGCGTCCGTCCGAGGCGGACCGGGAACGAACCGGCCCGACCGGGCGGAGGCGGATCCGGCGCGAGCTCCGGCCCCGCTGCGGACAGGACCTCGGCGGCCTCGGGGACGACGGGCTCGGCGCCCGCGGCGGCCTCAGCGATGAACGGTCTCGGGTCCTCCATCGGGTGCGAGACTACCGCGCCGTCGAAGGCTTCTCCGCGTAGAAGAGCAGGTTGTAGAAGAGCGGCTTGGGAACCACGTGCCGCGTGACTGCGTCGTCGAGGCGGTAAAGCCGGAGGTAGTTCCGGTACGCCCAGTAGGCCCACCGTTCGCCGAGAAGCCCCGGCGCCGCGAGCGCTTCCACGGTTCGGACGCTCCATCCGAAGAATCCGGAGACGAACTCCTCGGTCCGGATCCGGAGCGGACCGAAGCCCGCGTCGCGCAGCCAAGCCTCAACCATGTGCGGGTGGAACTCATGGAGATCCACGTGCCGCTCCAAAGCGGCGGCGGGGTCGTCGTGCTGCGTCACGCTCCGGTCCGGGTTGATCAGACCGGGCCGGACACGCCCGATCGCCTTGAAGGCCGTTGCCGTCGCGCGTCGCGCGAGCTTGTTGACCGCATGCCCGATGCGGGTGGGCTCACCCGCGATCACCAGGGCGCCGCCCGGCTTCAGCACGCGGTAGCACTCGGCCAGCGCGGCCGGGACGTCGGGGAGGTGATGCAGGACCGCGTGCCCGACGACGAGGTCGAACGTACCGGTCTTGTAGGGCAGCGCTTCCGCGTCAGCCGCCCGTCCCTCGAGGTTCTTGAGACCGACCAGCCGCGCGTTGCGCTGACAGACGTCGACCATCCCTTGCGAGATGTCCGTCGCGAACGCCTGCCGCACGAGCCCGGCCTGCCAGAGGTTCACGATGAAGAACCCGGTCCCGCATCCGATCTCGAGCACCTTGCCGTACTTCTGGACGGGGGCGACCTTGGCGAACTTCTCCTTCGCGTATGAGATGCACCGCTCGTCGAAGGAGATCGACCACTTGTCGTCGTACTGGGTCGCCTCCCAGTCGTGGTAGAGGATGTTCCGGGTCTTGGCGTCGAGCTCCGACGGATCGAGCACCGGGCGCACGGGCAACTCTCGAACGTTGTCGATGGTCGCGCCGGTCTCCTGAGTGGGCATGCGAAGGCACACGATACCGGTCGACGCGAGCGCTTGGAAAGCTGCCCTGCGGACGCGATGGCGATCTGACTAGACTCTTCCGAGGTGGGTACGAGGACGGCAAGGAGGTCGGTCATGCGTAAGCTCGCCCTCATCACTGCTGCAGCGATGGTCCTGCTGATGACGCTGGCCTCGCCGGCTCAAGCCGTAGCTCCGGCGAATGATGCATTCGCGAGCGCAACGCTGATCTCGAGCCTTCCGTTCTCGGAAGAGAACACGGTCACGACCGACGCGACCACAGAAGCCAGCGAGCCCGTGACGAACAGCTGTGTAACGGGCGAGGCACCGACGAACGATTCGGTCGCGAAAACCGTCTGGTACAAGTTCGTGCCGGTCGCCGACGTCAATTTCGCGGCCGACACCTTCGGGAGCGTGAAGACCGGGGGCGGGGCGTACGACAGCGTGATCGTCCTCTGGGAAGGAACCACGCTTACCGCGTTGACGGAGGTCGCCTGCAGCGATGACAGCGGACCTGATTTCGGGAGCCACTCCCGTGTCGGAGTCCCCCTGCAGGGTGGTACGACGTATTACGTGCAGGTCGGCTCCTGGACGGGCGAGGTGGACGGGTCGCCGGTCGCACCGCATACCGGCACCCTCCACGTCCACGCGAAGGTCCGGAAGTTCTTGCCCGGCGTCGTCCGCGGCGAGACCTGGTTCCTTAACAACGGAGCCGGCTCGGTCGAGTCGTTCTCGTACGGGACCCCCGGATCCCCCGACTATCCGCTCGTGGGAACGACCACGGGAGACGGTATCTCCAAGCCGGTGGTGCGGAACGTCAACGTCTGGTTCCTGAACTTCTGGTTCGACGACTTCCCCGAGCTTGCCCTGACTCATGCTCGCTGGACGGACTTCCCGATCCTCGGGGACTGGGAAGGCGACACGCTCGCGACCCCCGGTGTCGTGCGAGGCAACACATGGTTCCTGATCGACAGCACCGATGGAGGCCTCATCACCTTCAAGCACGGTCTCTCAACCGACTACCCGGTGGTCGGCGATTGGGACGGCAACGGCACCGAGACGCCGGGCCTGATCCGAGGGAACAGGTGGTACGTGTCGAATGAGATACCGCCGGCGAGCGTCACGAGTTTCACGTTCGCGAGCGCGTCCGACTTCCCTGTCGTCGGCGACTGGGACGGAGACGGGAGCATGAGTCCCGGGGCGGTCCGGGGAAACACCTGGTATCTCTCCAACGCCACGCCCCCCACCTCGATCTTCTCGAGCTTCGTCTTCGCAAGCTCGACCGACTTCCCGATCGCGGGCGACTGGGACGGCGCCGTGACCGGGCTTGGGGTCGGCGGCTCGAGCGTCGGATCCGCCAAGGCCGGGAAGGACTCCGGTTCCATGGGCCCATTCCGGTGGGCAACGTGACCACAGACCGCGATCAAAGTTGCTCTCAAGTTCTCAGATGGACACGAATAGACACCGAGCGACCACTATCGGTAATATCGCCTGAGTCGGCCATGGAAGACGAACGTTTGGGGGTTCAGCCATGCGCTACCGCATCGTGATCGTGATCTCCGCCCTCGCCATCGCCTTCTCGCTCCTGCCGAGCACCACGGCCCTCGCGGCCCCGGCGAACGACAACTTCGCCAACG
>JBKKCR010000244.1:0-15249 GCA_046712825.1 Actinomycetota bacterium
CCGGCCTCCCATTCGTGTGGGGCCCGGTGAGCGGCATGACCGGGACGCCGCGCTCCTTGTATCGCTGGCTCGGCTGGCGAGGACGCGTTCAGGAATCCGTTCGAGAGACGCTTCTACCCATCGCGCGGCGCGCGTTCGGCTCTTATCCGGTTCGCAAGGCCGCGCTCGTCCTCGCCCAGAATCACGAGGTGGGTCGCTGGGCGCGGGAGCACACGAACAACCCCGTCGTCGTGGAACCGGTTGTCTGCGTCCCGATGTTCCGCCTCCCGCCGGCGGCGCAACGGAGCGACGCCGAAGGCGAACAGAAGAAGGCGGTGTTCGGCGCACGGTTCGCCCCGTGGAAAGGCTTGCGCCTCGCGATCGCCGCGTTGAGCAGGCCCGGGGCCGCCGCCTGGACGCTAGACGTCTACGGCAAAGGCGCCGAGGAGCGGCCGGCACGGCGGCTCGCGCGCAAGCTCGGTGTGGAATCGCGGGTCCGCTTCCTCGGACACGTGCCGATCAAGGAGCTCGAGAGCGCGATCTCGAAGGCGGACGCGTTCGTCCACCCTTCGATGCACGATGCGCCCCCGTTCGCGGTGGCGGAGGCACTCGCGATGGGAACGCCGGTGATCTGTCTCGACTACGGCGGTCCGGCGGCTCTCGTCGGGGAAGGGCAAGGAGTATTGGTGTCCACGAAGGACGACATCGTGGCGGGGATGGCGGCGGCGCTCGCGTCGGTCCCCGCCCGGTTCGCCCCTACGTCGCGCTGGTCTCCGAGACGGCTCCCGGATTTCCTGGACGACTGCTACCAGAAGGCGATCGGGCACGCCGGACCGCCGTACGAGTTCGGTTAGCGGCGACGCGCTTGCGCGATGCGATCGCAGATCGCGCGAGCCAGGGAACGCTTCGTCTGGAGCGGAAGCTCGTCCTCGGTTCCGTCGGCCCCGAGGATGACCGCGGCGTTGTCGTCCACCTCGAACCCTTTCCCCTGCCCGACGGTGTTCACGACGATGAAGTCGAGATGCTTGGCGGCGAGCTTCTTCCGCCCTTGAGCGACGGCGTCGTCGGTCTCTGCCGAGAACCCGACGAGCAGCTGGCGCGTCTTCGTCCGGCCGAGCTCCGCCAGGATGTCGTCGGTCCGCTCGAGCGTGATCGTGGGAAGCCCCTCGTCCTTCTTGATCTTCGAACCGGCGGCGTTCACGGGGCGGAAGTCCGCAACAGCCGCGGCCTTCACCACGACGTCCGCCTCGGCGAATCGACCGAGGACCGCATCTCGCATCTCGGCCGCCGTGCGGATCCGAACCACCTCGACGCGGTCTGGATCCTCGAGCCATGTCGGTCCGGTGACCAGCGTAACGGCGGCGCCTCTCAGGGCTGCCTCGGTCGCGATCGCGAAGCCCATCTTGCCGCTCGAACGGTTCCCGATGAAGCGCACCGGGTCGATCGGCTCCTGCGTTCCGCCGGCCGTCACGAGCACCCGAACGCCGGCGAGGTCACGGCCGTGCGCGAAGGTCGCCGCCACCGCCTCGACGATCGATGCCGGCTCCGCCAGTCGACCGATGCCTTCATCGCCGCCGGCGAGCTCCCCGGCCTCGGGGTCGATCACGGTCAGGCCTCGCTCACGCAAGATCGCGAGGTTGGCACGGGTCGCCGCGTGCTCCCACATCTCGGTGTGCATCGCCGGCGCTACCACGATCGGACAGGTCGCCGTGAGCAGAACCGCAGACAGGAGGTCGTCCGCGAGACCGTTCGCCATCTTCGCAAGCACGTTCGCGGTGGCCGGCGCGACGAGCACGAGGTCGGCTTCTCTCGCCAGGCGCACGTGGAGAACTCGATCCTGCTCCTCGAAGAGGCCGGTGTAGACCGGACGCTTCGTCAAGGATGAGAACGTGATCGGGCCGACGAACCGCGTGGCGGCTTCGGTCATCACAACCTGAACCCGGGCGCCTCGCTTGGTGAGCAGGCGGGCGACCTCGACCGCTTTGTAGCAGGCGATACCGCCCGAGACCCCTAGAAGGATCCGGGCGCCCCGGAGGGCGCCCGCGTCGATCTGGGGCCGGCCGGTCACTTGATCCCTTCAGCCAGCCGTTCGTAGGCGACCTTCTGCGCGGAGATCTCCTTCAACGCAGTCGAGAGCGCCTTGTCGTCGGGCGCGTGCGGGACGAGAGGCGGAACGTACTCGCCGATCCCCTCACCCAGCTGGCTGTAGTAGGCGTTGATCTGGCGCGCCCGCTTCGCGGCCATGATGACCAGGGTGTACTTGGAGTCCACCTGGTCGAGCAGCTCGTCGATCTTCGGTTCCATCATCGTCATCTTTTCATCACCTCGTCGAGCGGGGCCTAACGCTTCATTTCTCGGGGCCCCGACCCTGCTCCAGTATACGGTTAACCTGATCCACCGCTCGTTCCAGCTGGTCGTTGACCACCCGATGGTCGAACTCCCCCGCCGCCGCGAGCTCCTCCTCGGCCGTCTCGAGCCTTCGCCGGAGCCGTTCGTCGTCCTCGGTCCGGCGGGCACGGAGGCGGCCCTCGAGGGCCTCCCACGAGGGGGGCTCGAGGAAGATCGTCACGGCGTCCGGACGCTGGGCCTTCACCTGCCGGGCGCCTTGGAGGTCGATCTCGAGCAACACGTCCCGGCCCTCGCCCAGCAGCCGCTCGACGGGCTCGCGGGGCGTGCCGTACAGCTCGCCGTGAACCACGGCCGACTCCAGAAGCCCGCCGGCAGTGCGGAGTTGCTCGAACTCGTCCGGCGAGACGTGCTCGTAGGCCTTTCCGAGGCCGTCTCCCGGTCTCGGTGGACGGGTCGTGCGAGACGTCACCGTCTCCAGATCAGGCCTTCGGCGCAGGATCGCCTCGGCGATGGTGCTCTTGCCGACCCCGGAAGGGCCGCTCAGAACGATGAGCCGGCCTCTAAAACGTGCCGCCTTCTGGGGCTCCTCCCATCGGAGCTTCGGGAGCCGGTGCTGCCGGGGTCGCCGGTGCCGGTGCTGCCGGTGCTGCTTCCGCGGCTCCGCCCTCTTTGCCGGCGCCGAATTCGGCCAGCAAGGCCTCTTTCTGCTTGGCTCCGAGGCCGCGAACCCGACGGGTCGACGAGATGTCCAGCCGCTCCATGATCTTGCGGGCCCGAACCTTGCCGACCCCCGGGAGAGACTCGAGGACGCTCGCGACCTTCATCTTCCCGATCGTCGTCTCGTTCGTGGGCTGGCTCAGGATCTGAGGCAGGGTCAGAGTGGCGTTTTTGAGCTGTTGCTTGATCTCGGCGCGCGCACGTCTGGCTTCTGCGGCCTTCTCGAGGGCCTGCTTGCGCTGCTCCTCTGTTAGCTGAGGAAGCGCCATGGCCAATCCTCCTTCGCGAGGCCGTCTAAGGACGGCGCGACTATACCACCCGGGTGGGACGATTCCAAACGTTTGCGCAGGTCAGCGGCTTGCCGACCCTGAGGCCGTCGGGTTTGACAGTGATCGGCTGCCCGGAGTATGCAGCGGCTCCCCCCGGGCACACAGCGGGCATTCCGCGGGATCCCACGAGGTTGCGGCCACCTCGAGGAGGGCTTCGAGGTGGAACGGAGGCTGTCCCTGCGAGCGGTCGATCAGCGAGGCGACGCCCGCGATGACTCCCCCGGTCTGCTCGACCAGACGGATCACCTCGGCAGCCGAGCCTCCGGTTGTGATCACGTCCTCGACTACCAAGGCGCGTTCGCCGGGGCCCAGGGCCTGGCCGCGTCGAAGCGCCATCGCACCGTCGACCCGTTCGGTGAACAGGAACCGGCACCCGATCTCCAGCGCGACGAGGTAGCCGATCAGCAACCCACCGAGCGCCGGCGAGACCACCACGCCGACCCGGCCCCCACATCGGTCGGCGAGCGCGTTCGCGAGCGATGCCGCTACACGCGGGTGTTCCAGGACGCGCGCGCACTGGACATAGGTATCGGAGTGGCGCCCGCTCGAAAGCTTGAAATGACCCGACGAGATCGCACCGTGCCGCTCGAAAAGCTCGCGTACCTCGCTCGGATTCACGCGCGGATCCCTTCGACGATCGCTCGAGCGGCAGCACGTGGATCGGCGGCACGCGTGACCGGCCTGCCGATGACGAGATGCGTTGCACCAGCGGCGATCGCTTGCGCGGGGTCAAGGCTGCGCGCGTGCTCGTCCTCGGCGGTGCCGGCGGGCCGCACGCCCGGTGTGACGATGAGGAACTGCGACGGGACGACGGCCCGCACCCGCTCGACGTCGAGCGGCGCGCAAACGACCCCGTCGCATCCGCTCTCTGCGGCGAGTTTGGCGAGCATCGGAACCGCTTCGCTCGCCGGCGGCAGACCGAGCTCGTGCAGGTCATCATCCGCAAGGTTGGTGAGGATCGTCACGGCAAGCAGGTTCGTCGACGACGGCTTCGCTTCCGCGGCGGCCTGCATCATCGACCTGCCGCCGAGCGCGTGGACGTTGACCATCCAAGGCGCCAGCGGCTCGAGCGCGTGAAGCGCACGCGCGACGGTCGTCGGGATGTCGTGCAACTTCAGATCGAGGAACACCGGTGCGTCGAACGCCGTGACCGCGAGCGGTCCTTCGGAGCAGAAAAGCTCAAGCCCAACCTTCACGCCCCCCGCCGCGTCCCCGATCGTCTCGGCGAGCGCCGACGCCTCTTCGAGCGTGGAAACGTCGAGCGCAACGATGAGCGGGTTCGTCATCCTTCCACCTTGACGCGTCCGCGGATCTGGTCGAGGCGCGTGATCCCATTCTCGTCCATGAAGCGCTCGATGCCCTTGCGAACGTGCTCGGTCGCGCGGGGCTCGTAGAAGTTGGCCGTCCCGACGGCAACGGCGGTCGCGCCCGCCAGGATCAGTTCGATCGCGTCCTCTCCGGTCGCAACGCCGCCCATGCCGATGATCGGGACGTGCGGCATCGCGTTGTGCACCTGCCAGATACAGCGCACCGCGATCGGGCGGATCGCCGGACCGGAAAGGCCGCCGGTTCCCGTCGAAAGCTTCGGCCGAAAGGTCTTGGTGTCGATCGCCATCCCGAGCGTCGTGTTGATCAGCGAGATGCCGTCGGCGCCGGCTTTGACCGCGGCATCGGCGATCGCGACCAGGTCGGTGACGTCGGGCGAGAGCTTCGTGAAGACCGGGACCATGGCACGTTCCTTCACCGCGGCGCAGACCTCGGCGGTGCGCTCGGCGGACAGGGCGAACATGAAGCCTCGGTCCTCGAGGTTCGGGCACGAGAGGTTCAGCTCGATCGCCACGAGCGCAGGCGCTTCGCGGAGCCGCTCCGCACAGGCGACGTACTCCTCGACGGACTGACCGCCGATCGACGCGATCGCCGGCACGTTGCGCTTATCGAGCCAAGAGAGGTCCTTTGCGATGAACGCGTCTACACCGGGGTTCTGGAGGCCGATCGCATTGAGCATCCCGCTCGGTGTCTCCGCTCCCCGCGGCGGGGCGATACCGCGCCGGGGCTTCAGGGTGACGGTCTTGCACACGACGGCGCCGAGCTGCGTCAGGTCGACGAACCGGCTCATCTCCTTGCCGGATCCGAAGCAGCCCGACGCGGTTAGCACGGGCGATAAGAGGCGGATCCCGGCGAGGTCGACGGTGAGGTCGGGTGCGGTCATCCCCACGCCAACGCCGATCCGTCGAAGACGGGCCCATCCGTGCATGACCGATCGAAACGCGGCTCGCCGTTCCCGGTTGCGACCGGGAGGACGCACGTCCAGCAGACGCCGATCCCGCAAGCCATGAATTCTTCGACGGCGACTTCGCACGACACGCCGAGCTCTCGGGCCCGCGTCGAGACCGCCTCAAGCATCGGCATCGGGCCACACGCGGCGATGCGCGACGCGCCCGTCCGCGCGGCCAGGTCGTCGAGCGCGTCGGTGACGAGGCCGCTGATCCCGAGTGACCCGTCGTCGGTCGTGAACGTGACCGAGTCGAAGATCCGATCCGCGATGTCGGCGCCGAACACCCGCGCCGCGCGGGCGGCCCCGAGCACGGCGTGCACCTCTATCCCGGCTCCGCGCAGCCGCTCGGCGAGCAAGAACAAGGGGGCCGCGCCGTATCCCCCGCCGACCGCGATCACCGGACCGGGCCCGTCCATCGAGAATCCGGTGCCGAGCGGGCCGACGATGGACACCTCGTCGCCGAGCGCGCGGCCGGCGAGCCAACTCGTCCCGGCGCCGATGACGTCGAACGCCACGGCGACCGCGTCTCCCTCCACGCGGAATACGGAGAACGGGCGACGGAGCAACGCGCCCGACGAGAGCATCACGAACTGTCCGGGGATCGTTCGTCGGGCGATCTCCGGAGCGCGAAGCGACAGCACCTGGTAGTCGCCGACGCGCTCGACGCCGATCACGCGCGGCTCGGCGACGGTCGCCTCCGCGAGCGCTGCTCTCACCGCGTGTACTCCTGGAGGCTCATCACCGTCGTGTCGGCCGCGAGCAGCTCCTCGATCCCCTGGACGGCGGCCTGTACGGCGGAGAGTGTCGTGATGCACGGGATGCCGTACCGAACGGCCGCGGTCCGGATGTAGTCGCCGTCGCGACGGGGCCCGCTGCCCGACGGCGTGTTGATCACGAGCGCGATGTCGCCCGCGGCGATCAGGTCTCCGACGTGGGGACTCCCCTCCCCCACCTTCGGCACGATCTTCAGCGGGACGCCGTTGCGTTGCAGCGAGGCGCCGGTTCCTTCTGTCGCGAGGATGCGGAAGCCGAGCGACGCGAGGCGCTTGATCGGAAGGATGATCGCGCGCTTGTCGCGGTCGCGGACGCTAACGAAGACGGTCCCGGACCGTGGCAGCCGGGCGTCGGCGGCCTCCTCTGCCTTGGCGAAGGCCACCCCGAAGGTCCGGTCGATGCCCATCACCTCGCCGGTGGACTTCATCTCGGGCCCGAGCAGGGTGTCGACCCCCGGGAACCGCGCGAACGGGAGGACCGCTTCCTTCACCGCGGTGTGCTTGAGGCGATCGGCGTGGAGCGCGTCGTGCTCGGGCAGGATCCCGGCCGCTCGCAGTGAGGCGATCGACTCCCCCACCATCACCCGCGCGGCGGCTTTCGCCAGCTGCGCGCCGGTTGCCTTCGCGACGAACGGCACGGTGCGCGACGCCCGAGGGTTCGCCTCGAGCACGTACAGCGCACCATCCTTGACCGCGAACTGAACGTTGATCAGCCCACGGACATCGAGCCCGCGGGCGATGGCTTCGACGGCGTCTCGGATCAGACCGATCTGGGACTTGGACAGGGTGTGGGGCGGCAGCACGCAAGCGGAGTCGCCGGAATGCACGCCGGCTTCCTCGATGTGCTCCAGGACGCCTCCGAGGTAGAGCTCGGTCCCGTCGTAGAGCGCGTCGGCGTCGACTTCGATCGCGTCTTCCAGGAAGCGGTCGAGGAAGACAGGGTGGTCGGGCGAAATCGCCGTCGCCGTCGTCACGAAGCCGGCCAGGGTGTCCGGCTCGTAGCAGATCTCCATCCCGCGGCCGCCGAGCACGTAGCTCGGACGCACGAGCACCGGGTAGCCGATCCGCTCGGCGATCTTCTCCGCTTCCTCGACGGAGCGCGCGAGGCCCCAGGGGGCGTGCGCCAGGCCGAGCTCCTTCAGGACCTCACCGAAGCGGCCGCGATCCTCGGCGAGGTCGATCGCGTCCGGCTGCGTCCCGAGGATCGTCACGCCGGCGGCGGCGAGCCGGCCGGCCAGCTTCAGCGGCGTCTGCCCGCCGAGCTGAACCATCACACCGATGGGGTTCTCGGCCCGGACGATCGCGAGCACGTCCTCGAACGTGAGCGGTTCGAAGTAAAGGCGGTCGGAGGTGTCGTAGTCCGTGGAGACGGTCTCGGGGTTGCAGTTGACCATGATCGTCTCGTAGCCGGCTTCGCGTAGCGCGAACGAGGCGTGGACGCAGCAGTAGTCGAACTCGATCCCCTGGCCGATCCGGTTCGGACCCGACCCGAGGATCATCACCTTCGGCTTCGTCCCGGGGCGGACCTCGGATTCCTCTTCGTAGGTCGAGTAGTAGTACGGCGTGTACGCCTCGAACTCGGCGGCGCACGTGTCGACGGTCTTGAAGACCGGCTCGATCCCGGCCATCAAGCGCTCCTCGCGAACCTCGTCCTCGACGCGGCCGGTCAGGTGGGCGAGCTGGAAATCGGAGAAGCCCATCCGCTTCACGCGCCGGAGCGAATCCGGGTCGAGCGCGGCGGCGACCGCGATCTCGCTCCGCGCACGGGAGATCTCCGCGATCTGGTGCAGGAACCAGGGATCGATACCGGTAGCCAGCGCAACGTCCTCGACGGAAGCGCCGGCGCGGAGCGCGGCCTCGACCCCGAAGATCCGGTCGGGGCTCGGTCTACCGATCCGCTCGAGCAGCTCCTCCTTCGTGCCCTCCGGGTCCTTCCCGTCGCCGTTTAGGCCCATGCGGTCCTGCTCGAGCGAGCGGATCCCTTTCTGGAGGGCTTCTTTGAAGGTGCGGCCGATCGCCATCGCCTCGCCGACCGACTTCATGCTCGTTCCGAGGATCGCCGGCGTGCCGGGGAACTTCTCGAAGGCGAAGCGCGGGATCTTGACCACGACGTAGTCGATGGTCGGCTCGAAGCTGGCAAGTGTCTCGCGGGTGATGTCGTTCTGGATCTCGTCGAGCCGGTATCCGACCGCGAGCTTGGCCGCGATCTTTGCGATCGGGAAGCCGGTGGCCTTGGAGGCAAGCGCGCTCGACCTCGACACGCGGGGGTTCATCTCGATGATGACCTGGCGTCCGGTCGTCGGATCGACGGCGAACTGGATGTTCGAGCCGCCGGTGTCGACGCCGATCTCGCGGATGCAGCGGATCGATGCGTCGCGCATCGCCTGGTACTCGCGATCGGTGAGCGTTTGCGCCGGCGCCACCGTTATCGAGTCGCCGGTGTGCACCCCCATGGGATCGAGGTTCTCGATCGAGCAGATGATCACGACGTTATCGGCCGTGTCCCGCATCACCTCGAGCTCGTACTCTTTCCAGCCGAGCACGCTCTCCTCGACGAGCACCTCGCTGATGCGGCTGCGTGCGATGCCGTCCCCGGCGAGACGCTGAAGGTCTTCGGGTGTCCACGCGATCCCCGAGCCGCCGCCGCCGAGCATGAAGCTCGGGCGCACGATCACCGGATACCCGATGTCTTCGGCGACGGCGAGCGCCTCGGCCGTCGTGTAGGCCCAGCCGCCGCGCGGGAGGTCGATCCCGGCGCGGGTCATCGCCTCGGCGAACAAGCGACGATCCTCGCCGCGTTGGATCGCCTCGAGGCGGGCGCCGATGAGCTCGACGTCGAACTTCTCGAGGACGCCCGACTCCGCGAGCTCGACCGCGACGTTGAGCGCGGTCTGGCCGCCGAGCGTCGGGAGCATCGCCTGCGGCCGCTCGCGCTCGATCACCTTCGCGACGGTCTCGGCGGTGATCGGCTCGAGGTAGGTGCGATCGGCGAACTCGGGGTCGGTCATGATCGTCGCCGGGTTCGAGTTCACGAGCACGACGCGATAGCCCTCGTCCCGGAGCACGCGACAGGCTTGGGTGCCGGAGTAGTCGAACTCGCAGGCCTGCCCGATCACGATCGGGCCGGAGCCGACGATGAGGATCGTCTCGATGTCGTCGCGGCGCGGCACTAGCCGTCACCTCCTCGCGATCGGCGCGATCCGGTCCCGGCACAGGGCCGGCATACCTCTCCGGCGCTTGTCAGACAATTTGACGTCAACTTGTCAGACAGCCCTGGGAAGGGGGAAAGCGCGACCAAAGACTCTGAACGACTAGGCATCGGCATCGCTCGACGAGCTCAGCATCGTCACTCCGTAGCGGGCGGCAACGGCGGCCATCGCCTGCGGGCCGGCGATCGCGGCTTCGCCGGCGTCGGCGAGGAAGCGCTCGAATCCTGGGGGCGAGACGATCGTCAGGTGACGCGACGAGACGATAGCAACGTAGGAGTGTGGGATAGCCCGGGGTGCGAACACGAACGTTCCGGGGCCTGCGGTCAACGTCTCCTCGCCGATCGTTACGGAGAACTCGCCGTCGAGAACGAAGAACATCTCGTCCTCGCGCTCGTGGACGTGCGGCGGCGGGCCGCTTCCGGCGGGCGTGCGCGTCTCGCTCAAGCTCAGCGCGCCACCGGTCTGTTCGCCGCGAGCCCGGACGAACGAGACCTGGCCCATGAAGGCGATGCGCTCCCCTTGGCCGGGCTTCGACACGAACGGCTCGGCCATCAGCGCCAGCCCTCGTAGAGGCCCTTGCCCATGTACTCGGCGAAGAGCGCCCGATTCTCGGCCGGAGTGAGGAAGCCCATCGCGATCGCGAATCGGCTCATCCCTTCGAGCGACGCGACGATCGAGCGCAGCTTCTCCGAAGGGCTCCGGCCTTTCGATTCGGAAGACACGTTGGCTTCGTCGGTCAGCTTCGCCTTCAGCGTCATCGCCTTCTCGAACTCGGCGCGCAGGACCTCGAGGGCTTTCTCGGCGAGCGCCTGCTCGGCTTCGGAGCGCGCGGGCGGCGGCTCGGCCGGCTTACCGGGCGATCCGAGCGTGCGCAGGGTCGGCTTGCGAGATTCGGTCACGCGTTCGCCTCCATCAGTTGAACGAACTCGCCGAACAGGTACGAGGCGTCGTGCGGGCCCGGCGCAGCCTCGGGGTGGTACTGAACGCTGAACGCGGGCGCATCGACGCATCGCAGCCCTTCGCACGTGTCGTCGTTGAGGTTGACGTGGGAAACTTCGGTGGCGATCTCGAACGAGCTCGGGTCGACGGCGAAGCCGTGGTTGTGACTCGTGATCTCGACTGTGTTTGTAGCGAGGCGCTTCACCGGCTGGTTGATGCCGCGGTGTCCGAACTTGAGCTTGTAGGTCTTGGCGCCGAGCGCGAGCCCGAGGATCTGGTGACCGAGACAGATGCCGAACAACGGCGTCCCCGCTTTCAGAACCTTCTTCGTGTTGTCGATCGCGGCGCGCACCGCAGCCGGGTCGCCGGGGCCGTTGGAGAGGAAGATGCCGTCGAACCCCTGCGACAAGATGTCCTCCGCGGGGAAAGAAGCCGGGAAGACGGTCGCGTCGCAGCCGGCCGCAGCGAGCATCCGCAGGATGTTGGTCTTGATCCCGTAGTCGTACGCCGCAACCTTCAGGATCCGTGCGCCGACGCGCGGTTCGGGGTCCGTTCCCTGGTACGGCTCGGGTGTCGTCACCGGGTCGACCAGATTCAGGCCGGTCATCTCGGGGCTGCGCAACACCTCGCGGCGCAGCGCCTCCGCGTCGAGCACGTCGGTGGAGATCGCGCCGCGCATCGCGCCGAGCGAGCGGATGTGGCGCGTGAGCCGCCGCGTGTCGACGTCCTCGATACCGACGACGCCGGCGTCGGAGAGGTAATCGTGCAGCGAGCCGGTCGCCCGGTGGTTCGAGTAGGTGCGAACCGCCTCGCGGACGACGAACCCCGCCACCCGTACGCGTGAGGACTCGACGTCCTCGCCGTTGACTCCGTAGTTGCCGATGTGCGGATAGGTCATCGTCACGAGCTGGCCGTGGTAGGAGGGATCGGTCAGCACCTCCTGGTAACCGGACATGCTCGTGTTGAAGACGGCTTCTCCGGTTGTCGTTCCACGCGCGCCGAAGCTGCGGCCGCGAAAGGCCGTGCCGTCTTCGAGGACGAGGAGCGCGTCGCCCACTACTTGCCCTTCCGCGCCTTGCCCTTCGCGATCGCCTTGCGTTTCGTGCGCGCGCGCTTCGCCCGCTCGCGATCCTTCGCCCAACGCACCTTCGCCCTATCACCCTTGCCCATGCACGACCTCCCCATCTCGGACGGTGAACTTGCCTCTCAGCATCGTATGAACGACCTTGCCCCGGAGCTCGCGGCCGGCGAACGGTGTGTTGTCCGACAGCGACGCGAGGCGAGCCGGCTCGACGACCCATCGCACTTCCGGATCGAAGACCACCAGCGTGGCCGGCGCGCCGGCGGCAACCGGGCCGCCGTGGCCTTCAAGAGCGCGGATCCGAGCCGGGGCGGTGCTCATCCGGTCGATGAGATCGCTCAAGCTCAGGCGGCCGGGGACGACGAGCTCGGTGATCAACACCGCGAGCGCGGTCTCGAGTCCGAGCATCCCGGGAGGCGCCTTGTCGAACTCCTTCTCCTTGTCCTCTTGCGCGTGCGGCGCGTGATCCGTCGCGACGCAGTCGATCGTTCCGTCGGCGAGCCCGGCGCTGAGCGCCTCGATGTCGGCGCGTGTGCGCAGCGGGGGCGCGACTTTGAAGACCGGGTCGAAAGACGCGACCAGCGAGTCGGTGAGCGATAGGTGATGCGGCGTGACCTCCGCCGTTACCCGGACGCCGTCGCGCTTCGCGACGCGGATCAGCTCCACGCTTCCGGCCGTCGACACGTGGGGCACGTGCAAGCGGGAGCCGGTCAGCTTCGTGAGCGCGAGGTCACGGGCGATGATTAGCTCCTCGGCCTCGTCGGGGACGCCGGGGATGCCGAGGATCCCCGACACCTCGCCCTCGTTCATCGCGCCGCCCTCGGCGAGCCCGCGGTCCTCGGCGTGGTTGGCGATGATCGCGTCGAACGCCTTGGCGTACTCGAGCGCGCGACGCATCAGACCGGAATCCTGGACGCACTTGCCGTCGTCCGAGAAGAAGTTCACCTGCGCCTTGGACGAGTGCATCTCGCCGATCTCGGCGAGGTTCTCGCCCTCCAGGCCGGCCGTGATCGCGCCGACCGGGAACACATCGACGAGGCCGACCGCGCGCCCGATATTGAAGACCTGTTCCACCACGGCCGCCGAATCCGCGACCGGAGTCGTGTTCGCCATCGCGCAGAGTGCGCCGTATCCGCCGAGGGCCCCGGCGCGGGAGCCCGACTCGATCGTCTCGGCATCCTCGCGCCCCGGTTCGCGGAGGTGCGTGTGCAGGTCGACGAGCGCCGGTGCGACGACCAACCCCGTGCAGTCCACGACCGTTGCACCGTCTTCGGACAGCGACGAGCCGACCTCGGCGACGAGACCTTTCTCGATCCGGAGGTCGAGCGTCCCGTCCGTCCCGCTCGCCGGATCCACGAGCCGTCCGCCCTTGAGGAGGATCGCCTTAGACGGCATCGGGGCCCTCCTCCTTTGCCTCGGGCCCGCCGAGCATCAAGTACAGCAGCGCCTGACGTACCGCGATCCCGTTGGTCACCTGATCGGTGATGACGCTGCGCGGGAACTCGGCGACGTCGGCGGCGATCTCGACGCCGCGGTTCATCGGGCCGGGATGCATGATCAGCGACCGCTCCGGCAGTAGCGCCGCGCGGCGCCGGTCGAGTCCCCACAGTCGCGCGTACTCGCGCAGCGAAGGGACGTAGCCCCGCTTCTGGCGTTCGAGCTGCATCCGCAGCAGGTAGCAGACGTCGAGATCCGGCAAGAGCGGGTCGAGCTCGGTCGTGACGTTCACGCCCCAGGTTTCCACGCCCGGCGGCAGCAGCGTGGGCGGCGCGCAGATCGTGACGTCTGCGCCCATGGCCTGAAGGCCGAGCACGTCGGAGCGCGCGACCCTGCTGTGAACCACGTCGCCGACGATCGCGACACGAAGGCCCTCGAAGCTCGGGAAGTGCTGGCGGATCGTGAACAGGTCGAGGAGCGCCTGCGTCGGGTGCTCGTGCATGCCGTCGCCGGCGTTGATCACGCTGGCGCTGACCCACTCGGCGAGCCGGTTGGGCGCCCCGGCCGAGGAGTGCCGGGCGATGATGCAGTCGACGCCCATCGCCTCGATCGTCTGCGCTGTGTCCTTGAGTGACTCGCCCTTCTCGACGCTGGAGCCGCCTGCTGCGAAGTTGAGGACGTCGGCGCTCAAGCGCTTCGCCGCGAGTTCGAAGCTGGTGCGCGTGCGGGTCGAGGCTTCGTAGAAGAAGTTGACCACGGTCTTTAGCCGCAGGGTGGGGAACTTGCGGCCCATGTTTTCGCGGAAGAAGCGCGACGAGCCGAGGACCCGCTCGATGCCCTCGGCGTCGAGGTCCCGGATCGACAGCAGGTGCTTGATCATCCCTCGACCTCGCCTAGGTCGACGGCGTCTTCTCCGTCGACCTCGCTCATGCGGACCTGCACTTCCTCGTTGTGAGCCGTGGGGATGTTCTTGCCGACGTAGTCGGCGCGGATCGGAAGCTCACGGTGGCCGCGATCGACGAGCACGGCGAGTTGGACGGCCTGCGGCCTCCCGAGGTCGATGAGCGCGTCCATCGCGGCGCGGATAGAGCGTCCCGTGTAGAGGACGTCGTCGATCAGCACGACGATCTTGCCGTCGATGTCGGGCATCCGGACCGGCTCGAGCGGCGCCGGTTCGCGCATCGCGATGTCGTCGCGGTACAGGCCGATGTCGAGCGAGCCGGTCGGGACGTTGACGCCTTCGATCTCGGCGATCCGCTCAGCCAGCCGCTGTGCCAGATAGACGCCGCGGGTCAGGATCCCGACGAGCACGACCCGGGCGGCGCCCTTGTTGCGCTCGATGATCTCGTGGGCGATGCGCGCCAGGGCCCGAGCGACATCGCTCGAGTCCATCACGGTGGCCTTGGCCGTGAAGGTCTGGGTCAGGTTCGTCGCCTCCCCCCGAGGGGGAAGGCGGGAGCCGGCGCTGGGCCGGGCACAAAAAACGCCTGCCGCGACTCGCGCGTGCAGGCTCGCTTGTTCTTCACTTTGCCTTCCCTTCCGGGCCTCTCAGGACCCGCTCTTAAAGGGCTTCGGTCACAGAGTATAGCAGCGTCCCCTCGCGTGCCCCAGACTCGGGCTGCGATGGGACACGTATCCCCTCTCTTGCTTCGAAATAGCACGAGCCGACTCGGGGTAAGTCCTTTTCCCCATGGAAGAGAAGGCGTCCGTAGCCGCGGTCGTGCTCGCTGCGGGCCGCGGCATGAGGCTACGGCCGCTGACGGACATGATCCCGAAGCCGCTCTGCCCGGTGAACAACGCACCGCTCATCGATCTCAAGCTCCGGAGCGTGACCCAGATAGTCCCAGACGTCGCCGTGAACGTGCACCACGGCAGGGAGCTCTTGGAAGAGCACCTCGAAGGCCGCGCGTACCTGTCCATCGAAGAGCCCGAGGCGCTCGGGACCGCCGGAGCGCTGGGGAACCTCCGCGAGTGGATCGCCGGAGGAGATGTCCTGGTTGCCAACGCCGACAGCTGGCACGATCAAGACCTCAGCGACTTCCTCGCAACATGGGACCGCACGAGCATCCGTCTGCTGTGCGTGCTCGACCCTAAGCGTGGCGACTTCGGCGCCCTCCGCTACAGCGGAACGGCGCTGATGCCGTGGTCTGACGTGTCGAAG
>JBKKCR010000245.1:0-4743 GCA_046712825.1 Actinomycetota bacterium
CAGATCAGGATCAGGCCCAGGTTCGTGAGCGCGACGATAAGCCAGAGTGACCGAGTGGGCCGCATGGCGGCGAGCAGGGCTTGGAGGAGCTGCGTCAAGCTCGCCAGGACAAAGAACGTCCCCACCAGCGCCGACTCGGCGTAATGTTCGGCGATGACCGCGGCATGGATGCCTGCGGCAGCCGCCAGCCCGACGGCGACAGTGCCGCCGGTCCACCGCCTGGGTCTGGTGATCATCATTTCCTCCACGAGATGGAGGGTCCCCTGAGGAGAAGGGGGCATGTGGGGCCCCTCCGTTTTGCAGGCCGGTGTCCGTTGCTGGTCCTGCTCCACCTATTCGGAACGGACGCCGGGATGGATCTCTCCGCTCATCGTCAGCCATCGTGAGCGTAGGCCGGAGGCTGCTGCTGACGTGCGATCCGAGGAGCAACGTCCTCCGAGTACCTGAAAGCAGCGGCTGTTGCGGGAGGCGAGCATCGAACCATCGGAAGCAGGTCGGCGAGACGTCAGCGACCGCGCCTTCCAGTGAGCCTTCAAACGCTGGGCGGGCGTCACGCCGGGCGAGCACAGAGCGGGGGCCGCCGCGGGTACTTAATTCGCGGCCGGGCCTGCGGAACCGACGCGAGCCCAGATCTGCGGGTCCGAGGGGTCTCGCGCATCCGTCCAGATCGCGGCGACCCGGCCTGCCGCGACATCGATCCCGATGTAATCGCTGACGTCCGCGTTCAGCGAGTAGTCCGAGCTCACGGTCGAGATACGCACGGGAAGAGACCAGGAGAGGCCTCCATCGCGCGACTCCACGACGAAGGTGTCGCCCGTCGCGCGCGTGCGTCCCACGATCTGAGCCGCCGGATCCCGCTGCGCGGTGACGTAGACCAGGCGCGCGACGCCATCGGTCGCGTCGATGGCCGGGATGAGCGCGTGATCCGAACGATGGGAGAGGACGGCCGGTCGCGACCATGTTCTGCCGCCGTTGCGGCTGGCGATGACCTTTACCGAGAACCGCTGGTCGACCACTGAGTACGCCGGCCACGCGACGTAGGCGATCCCCGTGGAGCGATCCACCGTTCCCGTCGGGACGATCGTTCCTCCGACGAAGCTCCCCGGCATCAGCAGCGCGGGCTCCGCTCCGCACGTCCCCTCCTTGTGGTAGGTCCAGGTGCCGCCTCCGTCAATCGAGCGCGCGACGACGAGCGCCGCGAACGGTGAGCCGCCCGCACGGATGGGGACGGCGCCGACGACGGTCGGACATGGGACGCTCGGTTCAAGAGAGGACGCCCAGAAGGCCACGCTGACCGACCCGTCGGGTGCGGTCAGGGGGGTCGCTCCGAGAGCGTACCCGGACCATACCTTGCGTGGCTCTGTCCACGTAGCTCCCCGATCTCCGGACGTGGTCAGGTACACGGCAATGTCCGAGATCCCGGCGTAGGCGGAGAGGTCCAGAGGGTCTCCGTACGACGAGCACATGTCGGACGTGAAAAGGGTGTACGCGAGATAAAGCCGACCCGACAGCGGGTCGACGGTCAGCCACTCCTTGTCCGTGCCGCTGCACGTATTCGCGGCAGGATCGTTTCGATTCGCGACCGCCAGCACGGGAGCTCCCCACGTCGCCCCCGCGTCGGCCGAGCGGTGAACGTAGATCCCTCCCTCGCGGGCATCGTTCGCGCCGGGGAAATCTGCGAGGCTGGCCAGGTAGGCAGTCCCGTCGGGGCCGAAGGCAGCGACGGGATCGCCGCTGTAGGCCACCTCGGTCGGATCCGAGCGGTATACCAGCGGCCCCTGGTCGAGCCACGTGTCCCCGCCGTCGATGGAGCGGAAGACGCGAATCGTTCCGTACTGGCTCGGGTCGCGGTTCAGCGTCGTCATGTCGATCGCCGCGGCGATCATCATGTCGGGTTCGACAGGATGGATCGCAATGGTCGGCTCGCGGATCCCCTTGAACGCGCCCGGGAAACCGTGCGCCGGATCGCTGACGCGCACGTCGGATTCGTTCCACGCCGTTGCAGGGGACGCCGTTCCCCCACGCACTGCCCCCGCTACGAGCACCAGGCAAGCCAGCCAGAGCCAGAATCGTCTTTGGCCTTGACGGCTAACCTCCATGGACCGATCTCACCCTTTCCCTCGCGGCGGCCCGCATCTCGCTGGCGCCGGTCGCTGGTCCGTGGTTTACCACAAAAAGAGAAGGACACCGCGTTCACACGGGGTCGTTATATGGGAGGATGCGCCCCACAGGAAAAGCGAAGTCGTAGCCTCGTCCGCAGGCATTCGGCATTCGGCGCCTTTCCGGGGCGTCGACCAACGATCGCACGAGGAAGGCTTCGCTGGGCCGGAGAGCTGCAACCATCGTCGCTCAGCAAGATGCACAAGATCCGGATCGAGTACCAGATGCACAAGCAGCCGGTCATACAGGTGGCTCGAGCGGAGCTCGAGATTCGAGAACATAAGAACTGCCGCACATCTTCGAAGGCGATGCCCTCTGCCTCCATTACCCGTGCGAGTGGTCCGGGGATCAACCGATCGAGAGGACGATCATCCCGTGGATCTCGGAGTGGCTGTTCTTCTACGAACTCTGGCTGATCACCGGGAAATGGCTCGGCGGCGGTCACGGGGAAGATACCGACGAAGGGAGCCACTGAACTCCAGAACCCGAAGGGAGATCCTCATGCCGAAACAACCGAAGAACTCGGGCAAGCCATGGAGAGCCTCGGAAGTGAAGCGGCTGAAACAGGAAGCTCACCAGAACAACCGACGAGGGTGATCGGCCTGAAGCATGGTCGCACACCGGGCGCGGTAGCTCAGAAAGCATCGGCGGAGGGCATCTCGTTGAAGCCGACGAACCAGAGCCCCTACGGAACCGGAGGCAAGCGTAAGAAGCATAGCCGGGACGATTAGGTGCCCGCCCGAGCGACGACACGCGATTCAGTCTGGTGGACACTTTTTTGCGCGAAGCCAAGGCGGCCAATCCGCCGGGTGGACACTTTTTGGCCACTCGACGGCTTCACGGTCTTGGACGCTCGTTTGCCGTATCGGCGCTGACCTGGAACTTCTTTGGTCGTCCTAAGTGGACAGCTTTTGAACCTTAGGTCCGAGGTGACCCGAGCTATTCAAGCGCTCGAAGGCTGACACGAATCGATTCACATGCTGTCATTCGGAATAGTCGCCGGTGATGAAGTACTCCCAATCGCCTTGCGACTGGTCCTGGACTCCGGCGGCCGCGACGAAAGGGAGGGGCCCGAAGAATTCTTCGAGCCCCGATGTCTCGCGCGTCGCCGAGTGTCGCGGCCGTTACGTTGGCCGCGTCGCGACCACGAGTAACGCATCATCGAACCCCCGCTAGAGTGGACTTACCGTCCGAATCGCCGGACGGATTCAAAGGGGGAGGTCCGGGATGGGTTCAAGAAGGATCGGAGCGGTTGCGGCCGCTTTGGCCGTGATCATGATCGCCGGGGCCGCGATCGTTGCGGCGCACGGTGGCAATACGTCGCAGATCCACTCGTGCGTCGCGAAAGACAGCAAGCTTGTCAGGATCGTCGGGGCGAACGAGAGCTGTCGAACGAGTGAATCGCCCCTCGACTGGAATGCCGCCGGAGTTGCAGGGCCCCAGGGACCCGCGGGCCCGCAGGGTCCCGTCGGACCGGAGGGTCCGCAGGGAATTCAGGGTCTCGTCGGACCAGAAGGACCGCAAGGTATCCAAGGCCCGCCCGGAGCGGGATCGCCGATTGCCTGGGCTGCGATCGACGCGGCCGGCCACGTTATCCCCGGATTCCATTCGGGAATTACAGACTCGATGATCAGGATCTACACCGACTCGAACGGCATTCGGTACGAGGCGTTTTATTGCTTCCACGTGCCGTTCCACTTTGACACCGTGGTGGCCACGTCGAGACCGGACATAGCCGCTTCACAATCCACCGGCGCCATCTTGAGTTCAGACGAAGGCGTGCCTCACGTCGTCATGTGGCCCCAGTTGCCGGGATGCAAGTCGAGCGACGGCGGCCTTGCCCTCGTCGAAACCACCGGCTTCGACGGGATATCTGAGCCGCACGAGTTCACCATCGTGTTCTTCGCTCGCTGATGCAGGGACCCCAGTAACAGGCACTTCTTCTCGAGGGGACGGCCTCCGGGCCGTCCCCTCAGGGCGTCGAGCTCGTCCCCCCGAGAAGAGAAGCTCTCCCCGCGTCCGCTACGCGTCCGAGCCCCTCTGTGCGTCCCTGCTCGAAGAATGGAGCCATTTACCCATTCCGAGCGATTTCTCGGCCGCACGACATTCCGGCATCTATCTCCCAGTTGGGACACGGGTCCCTGACGCGCGTCAGGACGCCCGAAGGTCGCCGTCGCCGGCGGTTTCGTACGCGATGTCCGCGTCTCCGGATCGCACTATCGGCATGCGGGCCTCCTGGTCGAAGCGACTGTAATAGCCGGCAAGCAGTGGAGATATAGAGTTAGGTGTAAGCGTTGTGGAATACGGACCGGAGGAAAGCGCAAAAAGTAATAGCCAGAAATGACAAGGACCCCGTCCCAGCGACGGCACGCGATTCAGTCTGGCGGACACTTTTTTGCGCGAAGGCGGCGTGCGCACTCCTGTAGAGGTTCGGGAACTTCTTTGGTCGGGAAGGGGGTGTCTGGTTTCACGAGATAGTGGACACCTGTCGCAAGACATAGTGGACGCCTACTTCGGGGGTGTCCATGGACCTAGCTCGATACCTGGTCGACGCGGTGGTGCTGGAGGGTCGGAGTTATCGGG
>JBKKCR010000246.1:0-18290 GCA_046712825.1 Actinomycetota bacterium
GTGCCGGAGATCAGCGCGAGCCGCTGCTCGAGCACCTCGCCATCGGACGCGTGTCCATGCATTCGTGGCGGCGCGCCCGCGCGGGGCGGCGGGGGGGGCGGCGGGGGCCCCCCCCCCCCCGGGCGGCGCCGACGTGCTTCGAACCGGCCGATCCGAACCCGTTCGCGTCAGGAAGTACCACGGCAACCCCGCGGCCGCGATCGCGAGCAGAAGTATCGAGAGGCCCCGGATGATCGGCGCCGCGCGTTCGCCACGCGGAGACGGCGGTTGCTCCGACAGCCTGCCGAGCCCGCTCAGATCGGCGCGCTGCTCCGCGCCGCGGTCCGGATGTTCGCGTTCCCCCACGCATGCATCCTCGCATATGCGAATGGAGCCCGCGCCTAGCGCGGTAGTACATAAACCTCCACGCGCGCTGCGCCTGCAACACCGGCCGTAGAGATCGTGGCGATCACCGACTTCGGGGCGCGCGGAACGTCGATGTACGTGAAGTCGCCGCCGAGGACCTTACCTTTGCGATCGAGATGGATCACCAGGACGCGAGCACCCTTCGCGGCTTCGACGCCGGAAACGGCCGCGCGTACGACGAACCGGCCGTCGGTCCGACTCAGTCGTACGTCCCGGACACGGAAGGGCTTCGTCTGGCGGGCTTCATGGAACGCCGTGGTTCCGACCTTCACGGTCAGCCGGGACGCGGCGCCGGACACGCCGACGGCACCGGTGACACCCATGGCTCCCGCGGCGGAGATCGCCGAGATGCGCTCGGTATCGGTACCGACGAGGCGGCCACGCGCATCGTGAACGACGACGTTAACCGTCACTCCTGAAGCTTGGAACGACTTGTTGGGGTTGTGGATGACGACCGCGTACCGCACGGCATCGGGACCGAGTTGCTCGAATCCCGAGCGTGCCGCGACGAGGGCGGCGGGCTGGGAGGCGACGACGCTCTTGGGCGGTGCAACCACCGGCGTGTTTCCGGCAAGACCCAATATCTTCCCGCCGAACGGAAGCCCGATGACCAGGGCGATGCCGAGCGCGACGGCCTTCTTCGACACAGTGACGCGGTCGTCGGCGGACCCGAACAGCAACTCCTGAGGCTCGGGATACGCAACCGGTTCGGGGTGCGTGGGCGCGCGCGGGACGACGACGGCGGGCGGCGGCTCTTCGGGGACCTGCTTGGGCACGTGCGCCGCCGGTTCGGCGTCCGGTTGGTGAGCCACCGGCGCGTGACCGTTCCCATTTCCGTTGCTCGTTGGATGCGGCTCGGTCGCCGGCCGTTCGGTCACCGGAGCCTGAGGAGCGGGTGTCGGTGCCCGGACGGTCGCGGCCGGCACCGAGGCACGCCGAGGGGGCTCGGGTGGGGTCACCCGCTCGGGATGGAGCGGTTGATCCCACACGTAGTCGGTCCGGGCGACGGCCATGGGCTCATAACCCGCTTCGGTCCGCACGAGCATCATCTGCGGCTTATCGCCCTCGGTCGACGCGCGGCTGGCGCGCCACTGACGAACCTCCCAGGCGACCCGTTCCTCGTGCGACGTCCACGGGGTGGGTCCGCCGCAGGAAGGGCAGAAAGCCGTGGCCGACCGATACGGCGTTTCGCATCGGTCGCATAGTGGAGCATTGGTCTTTTTCGCCACGCCATCACCTCGGAGGGGCCGGCCCCAGACCGCTGCCCTCGATCGATCCTTCTCACATATCGACCGGTGAACCCGTTTCGATAACTCCCCAGACGGGCCATCTGTGACCACCCGATGCGGCTCCCCTCGTGGGCGCCCGGTCCGTCCATGTACGCCCGATGTGTCGGGAACCCGTTGGCCTTCGCCGACCGGGTCGAGCGGCGGTAGGGTTTGGCTCGATGACGCTCAAGCTCGGGATCGAGCTCCCCTACACCGAGACACACGATCGCGAGGGCCTGATCGCGCTGGCCCGAGAGGCCGAGGCCCTCGGCTACGACTCGGTGTGGGCGTCGGAGCTGTACAGCTTCGATGCATTCACCACCTTGACCCAGATCGCCACGGCCACCGACCGGATCAAGCTCGGAACGAACATCGCGAACATCTACGCGCGTACTCCCGCGATGCTCGCCGGAACGGCCGCGTCGCTGGATCAGCTTTCGGGCGGCCGATTCATATTGGGCATCGGCGTCAGCGGCCCCCAAGTGATCGAGGGGTGGCACGGAGTCCCCTACGACAAGCCGATCCGACGCACGCGAGAGACGATCGACATCGTCCGCAAGGTGCTCGCCGGCGACAAGCTCGTTTACGAGGGCGAGGTCTTCAACCTGACGCAGGGCCTTCGTCTGTTGAACAAGCCGTTGCGGCCGGACATGCCCATCTATGTCGCGTCGCTCGGGCCGCGCAACGTCGAGCTCACGGCAGAGCTTGCCGACGGATGGCTCCCCACCTTCTACTCGCCGGCGCACGCGAGTCAGGTTTTCGGCCCCGCGCTGGCGGCGGGGCGCGCCAAGCGCTCGACTTCGCTCGGGCCACTCGAGATAGCGCCTTTCGTCCCCGCGTTCGCGGGTGATCTGAAGATGGGGAGGGATATCGCCCGGTTCGCGGTGGGCTTTTACGTCGGGGGCATGGGATCGCGCGAACAGAATTTCTACAACGCCCTCGTGCGGCGGTACGGCTTCGTCGAAGAGGCGGAGCGGATCCAGGATCTGTTCCTCGGCGGCGACAAGGGTGCCGCGATCGGGGCCGTGTCCGACGATCTCGTCGACGCGGTTTCGCTGGTCGGGGACAAGGAGCGCCTTCGAGACGGCCTTGCCGCGTTCACCGAGTCCGGATGCACCGCGCTGGTCGTCGGCCCGATGGCTCCCGATCTGGACGGCCGGCGTCGCACTCTCGAGACCCTCGCCGAAGCCAACCGATAGGAACCGTCATTCTCTCTCTCAAGTCGGACCATTCGCCCGCCGAGGTCAACCTTGGGTGACCTGGATATGAAGAGCGCGGGGGGCCTCCAACGCCGTCTCGAGACGAGCTCGACCGGACGCGCCTTCATATCCGGCGTGATCCTCTTCACGCTCGCAGCGATGCTCATCTCGAATCTGCCTGCCTCCGAGCTTCGCCGTACCGGGATGAAGATCTTCGACCCGTACCTCGACGCCACCGGCCTGCACCAGAACTGGAACCTGTTCGCGCCCGATCCTCGGCGGTCCACGCTCCAACTCGAGGCCCGAATCACCTTCGACGACGGCACAACGACAGTCTGGCACCCGCCGACCGGCAACCCGGTCGTCGGCGTGTACCGCACGTTCCGGTGGCGCAAGTGGGCCGGGAACGTTCTCGCGTCTTCGAACGAAGCCCTCCTCGAGCCGACCGCGGACTGGATCGCACGCATGCACACCAAAGATGGGAAGGTCCCCGTCGAGATCGTGTTGGTCAAGCGCTCGTACGTCGCCCCGCCGCTTGGGAGCGGAAAGCCTTCGAAACAACCGTGGCGCGAGAGCGTGCTTCTCACTGTCCAGTACCAGGAGGGCGCGCCGTGAAACGTCCTGAGCCGTTCTGGGATCGCTTCTGGTTCACGCCGACCTCGGTTGCAACGCTCGCGGTGCTGCGGATCGCCTTCGGGCTGATCATGTTCGCCTGGGCGGTGGCGGTCGCGCCCGATGTCCTGAGCTTCTTCTCCTCGCACGGCGTGCTTCCCGAGCACCCCGCCGCGGGCGCGAAGTGGGGGCTCCTCGCCCTTTTCGGATCCGATGTAGCCGTCGTCTGCGTGATCGTGTTGCTGCTGGTTTCCTCCGCGTGCCTCACCCTTGGCTATCGCACCCGGATCGCGGCCGCCCTCGCGTGGATCGCGCTGATGTCGCTCACTCGTCGCGATCCTTTCGTATTCAACTCGGGCGACGCGCTCCTTCGAAACATCGCACTGTTCATCGCGCTCGCGCCGGCCGGTGAGGCTCTGTCGCTCGATCGCCGGCGTGCCGCTCGCGCATCGTTCTGGACCTTCCCCACCCGCGCGCCGTGGGCGCTCCGTCTCGTCCAGGTCCAGATCAGCATGGTGTACCTCTTCACCGTTTGGGCGAAGGCGCGCGGCGAACGCTGGTTCGGGGGTACGGCGGTGTCCGAGTCGCTGCGGGTCGATGACCTCGTGCGACTTCCACTGCCCGACGCGCTCACCGATTCGGTCTTGCTCGCGAACGTCCTGACGTTCGGGACACTCGCCGTCGAGCTCGCTCTCGCCTTGTTCATCTGGAACCGGCGCTGGCGTCCCTACCTGATCGTCGCCGGGATCGCCCTCCATCTCTTCATCGAGGTCACCTTCGCGCTCGGGTTCTTCTCGATCGTGATGATCGCTTCGTACATCGCGTTCGTGCCCGAGGACGTGATGGAGGTCTTCCTCGCACGCGTGCGGACGCGGATGCGAGCCTCGCGCTTCGGCGTGTTCCGCCGAATCGCCGAAGCCGGCGGCCGTGACTCGGCGACGAAACAGGCGGCATCGGTCTCCGGTTAGCTTCGCTCAGGCAGGTACAGTTAGAAGCGTGATGAGCGAAACAACGCTCCTCTACGACGCCGACTGCGGCTTCTGCCGCTGGACGAGCGATCGAGTCCGGCGATGGGATCGCCGCGGCGCTTTACGCGTGCTTCCGATCCAGAGCGCTGAGGGCCAGACCCTCCTGGGCGACATGGATGAGGAACGGAAGATGGCTTCCTGGCACCTGGTCGAAGAAGACGGCGCCGTTCGCTCCGCCGGCGCGGGCGTGGCTCCCCTGTTCCGGCTCTTGCCGGGCGGCAAGCCGCTCGCTGTGATGGCCGGGGTGTTCCCGAAAAGCACCGACCTCCTCTACCGCGTCGTCGCCCGGAACCGCGAGAGGTTCGGACGGATGCTCGGCGAGCAGGCCTGCGCCGTCGACCCGGCCGCTCGATCCCACGACCAGTCGTAGCACCGCCCGCTCAGGGGTCTTCTCGCCGTTTCCCAACCGGTCTATTGACCGATTTGAGGTGTTTCGTTAGGAAAATCGATCAAGGAGGGATTTGGGCGTCTAGGAAGGAAATAAAGGGGTAAAGGAGATTTTGTTCCGTGGGAGGCAGATGGCCAGCCGGGGAGGTGAAGGACGAGCGCTAACCCACGGAACGAGAAAGCTGGGGCCTTCAATCGACCTCGATCCTAGAGGGGGGATCCATGAACAGGAAGTTTCTCATCCTTCTCGTAATCGTCGCGATGCTGTCCGCTTTCGGCGTCGCAGTCGCGGCGACGAGCGACGGAGCCAAAGCGGTCGCAGCCTCGGATCAAGGCAGAGGTGGCGACGGCGGCGGTGGTGGTGGCGGAAACGGCGGCGGCAATGGCAACGGCGGCGGTAACGGCAACGGCACCCCGAATCCTCCGCCCGACAACCCGCCGTGTGACGCCGACAATCATCTGGTTGACCTGCCCAAGGGTCTTCTGGACAAGTGCCCCAGTGACGGGGGCCCCGGGACCGAAGGTCCTCCCGGAGACGAGACGTGCTCCGACGGCATCGACAACGACGAAGACGGCGACACCGACCAGGAAGACTCCGACTGTCAGGAACCCGAAGGTCCTCCTGGTGACGAGACCTGCTCCGACGGGATCGACAACGACGGAGACGGTGCCACCGACGAAGAGGACTCGGACTGCCAGAACGGTGGCGGAGCGACGACCTGCTCCACCGACTACGACGGCGACGGCGAACCGCATTCGGCCTTCGCACCCGAGAACAATGAAGGCGGTCTCGCGTCGGCCATCGTTCACGAGCTCGACCTGGGATTGCCGAGCCCGCTCGGCGGCGACCAAGGGCTCGTAACCGAAGTGAACTGCGCGGTGGTCGTTTCGGTCGAGGAGATCCTCGGCCTCAACGGTTGATCGCACCGTAAGAACGAGGGGGCCCTCAGGGCCCCCTCACCTTTTCCGGGCGGGCGCAACTTCTGCCCAGGGCGCCTCCGCATGGTGAGATGGTGCGGTGATCGTACGAAACGTCGGAGCAATGCTATGTCTCTGCGTCGCGTTGTCCGCATGCGACGGCACGGCCGGACCGATACCGTCTCCCGGCTCACCTTCGGCCAGCGCGACACCGTCGCCCGCCGAAGGCCGATTCGTTCTCGTCGGTCACGAGCCGTTATTGGGCCGGGGGATGAACGCCGGCCTCGCGGTGGGCCCGCGTTACGCCTACATCGGGAACCGCACCGACGGATCGGCCGGACATCAGCACCCCGGCGTACTCGTCGTCGACCTTCTGGATCCGGCGAAGCCGCGGGTCGTCGGCGAGACCGCACCACCGCCTGACGGAACGAGCTCCCGTGAGCTGAGGATCTGGCCCGACCAGGACCTGCTCGTCGTGTTGAATCTCCCGTGCGGCCATTCGACGCACGATTGCTCCGGACCGGGCCGTTCGTCGCTGCGTTTCTACGATATCCGCGGCGGTCGAGGCCGCGTTCCCCGCCTGATCGAAGAGTTCCCGACGGCATCCGCAGCGCACGAGATGTTCCTCTGGATCGATCCTAGGCGGCCGGAGCGAGCTCTGTTGTACGTCTCTACCGATACCCCAGGCGAGGGCGCCATCGGTCTGTTCGTGCTCGACATCTCGCGCGCGCGGTCGGGCGCCGTTGCGGTGGTAGCCGAATGGACGGGGAACCGGCAGCTCGGAGGGAAGCTCCATTCCGTCGGAGTTACGGTCGATGGAACCCGCACCTACCTGGCGCATCTGGGCGGCGGTTTCGCGGTTCTGGATTCGAGCGATCTCGCAAGCGGCACCCCGAACCCCGAGGTTGACCTCGTAACGCCTCCCGAAGCCGCATTGCGTTGGTCCCCCGGTCCGCACTCGGCGATCGAAGTGCCCGGGACCTCGCTCGTGCTCACGACCGACGAGGTCTACGGAGGAGCCGGCTCTTGTCCGTGGGGCTGGATGCGACTCATCGACGTCACCGAGCCGCGCCGGCCCCGCCTACTCGGAGAGCTCCGCACCGAGAGGAACCACGTGCAGTCATGTACTGGGGCGCCGGAATCCCCAGCGTATTCGTTCTCGTCGCACAATCCGACCGTCGTCGGAGGTGTCGCGCTCGTGAGCTGGCACGGCGCAGGACTGGTCGCGGCCGCCATCGACGAACAACGGCTCGAAACGCTGGCCACTTTCTCCCCCGAGCCGCTCGCCCGCGTCGTCACCGAGGATCCCCGCCTCACCTCGGGTTCGGTCAAAGTCGCGATGTGGAGCACGCCCATCGTGTCGAACGGGCTGATCTACGTCGTCGACCTTCGCAACGGCCTGTACGTGCTTCGCTACGAAGGGTCGGGCGCGGACGCGATCTCGCGGACCGTGTTCCGCGAAGGGAACTCGAACCGAACGGGCTGACTCAGCCGTCGTCTTCGGCGCGAGCTGCGATGAAGAACCAGCGGATCACGAGGCCCACCGCGAACAGGACGAGCGCGATCCACATGAACGAAGCCATGTTGCGAGAGACGCCGGGCGACGGCGCCACATCGCTCACCCGGAAGAACGAGTCGCCGGCCGGCGGGACGGGCAGAGAGACTCCTCCCGGATACGGGTCGGTGTTGGTGGGGGTCGGCCGAGGTGTTCCGGGCGGCACGGTCGGCCGGGGCGACCCCTGCGTGGGAGTCGGTCGGACCTGAGTCGGAGTGGGTCGAGGGCCAGCCGCCGAAGAGTCTTCTTGCGAGGCGGCCGGCACCAAACCGTGGAGCGTCAGGGCAAAGAAAAGCATGAACGTCGAGATGCAGGCTCGTCTGATCGCGGCGCTCGATCGCATCTCCCCCACCCCCGGCTTTCGAAGCCGACCCCGTGATGTCGACCATTTCACCCATAACACCTCAAGTTTGGCAAGTCCCCACACTCGGTCCCGCACGACCGCCCGAATCATCCGGATCGAGCGGGGTCGGTTTGGGAGCTGAAAACCCACAGAAAGCCCCAAGGAAAAGAAGGGGTGAATCCAGCTCGGCCCGGGTCAGGCCGATCGAACGATCTGGAGCACGTCCTCCGCGTATCGGTCGAGCTTCGCCGGACCCACCCCCGGCACAGCCAGCAACGCGGCCCGGGACCCCGGCTTCGCAAGCGCGATCAGCGCCAGCGTCTTGTTGTCGAACACCACGTACGCCGGCACCCCCGCATCCCGCGAAACCCTCAACCTCCAAGACCTCAAAGACGTGAACACCGGGTCGTCCTCGGCCTCGGCGACCACGTCCTGCTTCTGAGGGGCCCCGTCCGGTGCCCCACCGAAACGTAAAAGCCCTCCGTTGAGGTGGGGCGCCGGACGGGCCCCCGCCACAGCCTGAACCAAGTCACGCAAGAACGGAGACGGCTTCGGCTTCTTGCGTCGCTCGGTGTCTCGGGACGCCGCATGCGAGATGTAGAGGTGGCGCCGCGCGCGGGTTATGCCGACGTAGAGGAGGCGTCGTTCCTCGGCCAGCTCGTCGTCGGTCCGCGAGAGCGCGAACGGCAGCTCTTTGTCCTCGAGTCGGGGCAGGAAGACCGCGTCGAACTCCAGGCCCTTCGCCCGATGGTAGGTGAGGAGCAAGACTCCGCGTCCGTCGGAGTCCTCGGCGAACCTCGAGCGGATGTCGTTCACGAATGCTTGCACCGACGTGCCGCCGAACTCCTCCGCGAGGCGGACGAGCCTCGCGAGGTCGGCCTGCCGCGTGGCTTCCTCGCCCGAGGCTGCCCCGTCGAGCTCCGCGTCGTATCCGGCCGCGGCCGCGACCCGCTCGACGGCGCCGGGGACGTCCCCGTCCAACTCATGCCGGAGCCGAGAGAGGATCGCACGCGCCGCCGGCCGCCGCAGGAACGACCCATCGCGCACCTGGAACGGGATCGCCGCTCGTGAGAACGCTTCTTCGAAATCCTCGGACCGGCCGTTGATCCGGTGCAGCACGGCGATCTTCTCCCAGTCGACGCCGTCATCGTGCAATCGACGGATCTCGCCGGTGATCCAGGCAACTTCCTCGGCGCCCGTCGCGAACGCGCGCAACGTTGGATTCGGACCCGCCTGTCGCATCGCCCGCAGCGGGTTGGTCGAGCCCCCGAGCTTCGGCGCGAGCCGGTTCGCGATCTCGACCACCTGCGGCGTCGAGCGGTAGCTCGTCGATAGACGTACCACCCGGCAGCTCGCGTAGCGCTCGGGGAACGAGAGCAGGTATCGCGGGGTCGCGCCGGTGAAACCAAAGATCGACTGATGGTCATCTCCGACGACGCACACGTCGACGCGGGAACCTGTCCAGGCTTCGAGCAGGCTCTGCTGCAACAGGTTCACGTCCTGGTACTCGTCGACCGTGAAGGCGCGGTAGCGTGAGTGAACGATATTGAGCGCGCGCGGGTCGTCGTGCAGGATCTCGAGGGCGCGCTCGAGCAGATCCTCGAAGTCGATGCGGCCGGCGCCCGTCTTTCGCTTCTCGTACTCGACGTACACGCGGTGCATCAGATCGGGCGGCACGGGCGGCTGGTGACCGTCCAAGCGCTCGAGATATCGCGCGGACGGGATGCGCCGATTCTTGGCCCATTCGATCTCGGTCGCAAGGTCGCGCAAGGCCATGAACTTGTACGGCGCGGGGAGGCGCTGCGCGATCCCATGCAAGAGCTGGGCCTTGGAACCGAGGATCTCCGGCGCGTCGCCCCCGAGCCGGCGAACCTGCGCGAGCGCCTCGGCGTGGAAGGTCTTGGCTCGGACCCCGGCAACCCCCAGTGCCTTGAGCCGCGAGGCCATCTCTCGAGCGGCCTTATCGGTGAACGTCACCGCCAGGATCTCGTCGGACGAGAAGGCTCCGGTCGCCACCTGCTGCGCAATCCGGCGCGTGATCGTGGTCGTCTTGCCGGTTCCGGCTCCGGCCAGGATGCACAACGGGCCGCGAACGGCGAGCACGGCTTCGCGCTGCTCGTCGTTCAGCTCGGAAAGGATGTCTTGATCCACCGGAACGGACACTAGCAGCGGGGTGTGACAGGGATCAGGAGGTCCGTCAGATCCAGTCGCGTTTCTTGAAGAACGCGTACAGGGTTATGGCGCTTGCGGCCATCAACCCGAGCGCGATCTCGAAGCCCAGCCCATCGTTGTTCGGAGTGAGCGTGAAGTTCATGCCGTACACGCTGGCGATGAACGTCGGCACGGCGATGACCGCGGCCCATCCCGTGAGCCGCTTCGTCACGTCCGTCATCTGGTTCGTCTGCTCGATGCGGCGGAGCTCGAGAAGGGCGTCGACGAGGTCGTCGACGTTACGCAGCTGATCGGTTATGCGCTGCGTGTGATCGAGGACGTCGCGGAAGTACGCAGCGGTCTCGTTGGTGGCCGTCGTCGTTTGATTCGAATCCACGAACGACGCCAGCACGCGGCTGCCCGGCTGTGCGTACCGCCGGAACCGCGCGAGGCGTTGCTTCAGCGAGTAGATCTGCAAACCCGCAGAGTGGGTTGGATCTGACAAGAGGACCTCCTCGAGATCCTCGACCTCGTCTTCGAGCTTGTCGGCGATCGCTTGGTAGTCATCGACGACGGCATCGAGCAGGGCATGCATCACGAACGAAGGCCCGCGTTCGGCCGGCTTCGGCTGAGCGCGAAGCCGGGTAGCGGCTTCCTCGAGTGTCCGGCCGGCGCCCTCGTGGAGAGTGAGGACATAGTGACGACCGATGAAGCAGGCGATCTGAACGGCCTCGAGCTGCCCGTCGTGCGTGTCGAGCTGATGGATAACGGCGAAGAGATGCTTCTCGTAGGCCTCCAGCTTCGGCCGTTGCTTGAGGTTGATCGCGTCCTCGACCGCGAGCGGATGGAGGCCGAACTCCCCCTGGATCGTCGAAACGTCGGAAGGGCTCAGGGAGGCGACGTCGGCCTGGGCCCACACGAGCTGGCCGGCCTCTATCAGGTCGGAGATCTGCTCGAGGTTGCTGACCTCGGTCCACCCGGTGGCATCGGTATGACAGATCGCGATGAGCACGGCGGGAAACGATAGCGCGGTCCGGCGGCGGACGAAGAGCGAGGGCCCCCTTTCGGGGGCCCTCACGTCGGGAAGCCGGCCTATAAGCGGGCTTCTGTCCGCCGTGCCGTTTCCGGCCTGGCGGGGTGGCCATCTCTCTGGGACCGGCGTCGCCGCCGGCCTCGTGCGGCCTACCCGAACACCGGGCCCCGCTTTCGCGAGGCACTCCGACGGGCCGCCGGAATCGGTGCCCTGCTTGGCCTTGCTCCGGGCGGGGTTTGCCGAGCCGTGGAAGTTACCCTCCACGCTGGTGGGCTCTTACCCCACCGTTGCACCCTTGCCCGCACCGCCGACGGGGCCTGGCCCTGGCTCGGCCCATCGCCCGCGGCCGCTGGCGGTACCTTTTCTGTGGCACTGTCCTCGGATCGCCCCGAGTGGGCGTTACCCACCGCCCTGCCCTGTGGAGGCCCGACTTTCCTCGACCGGTCTTTCGACCGGCCGCGGCCACCCGGCCGGCTTCCTTCCCGACCAGTCTAGCGCTCGGCGTTCCCGCGGCCAGGGTCGGTGGAAAGAAAGGTACCTACAACCTAGAACAGCGGACTCTGCTCCGGGTCGTCCGCGGGGGCAAGGTCGTCGTGCTCCTGGAGCCACGCGTCGATCGCCAGATTGACCAAGGCGTCGGCTCGCTTGTTGCGCTCGCGGGGCACGTGACGGTACGTCACCGAGTCGAACGGCCGCGCGACCGCGCGAACCTCCGCGTGCAGGCGCTGAAGCGTCGGATTCTTCACCCGGTAACGCCCGTTCAGCTGCTCGACGAGAAGCTTGGAGTCGGTCACGATCTCGACCTCGGTAGCACCGAGCTCCCTCGCACGTTCCAGCGCGCGCTTCACCGCCGTGTACTCGGCGACGTTGTTGGTCGCGTGACCGATCGCCTCGGAGATCTCGGCGACGACCTTCTTCGCTGGAGTACGGATCGTCACGCCGATGCCCGCGGGTCCGGGGTTCCCCCTCGCGCCGCCGTCGCAGAACGCGACGACCTTCACTCGACGCCCAGGCTACGTGGGAACGACGAGTCGACGGCAGTTCTCGCAGCGTGGGATCTCATCCGCGCTCGAGCGCTTGATCTCGTCCAACGCGACGGGCGAAAGCGAGACCCCGCAGCCCCGGCAAACCCCGCCGACGAGCGCTGCCACGCCGACGCCTTGCTTCTTCACGCGAAGGGCCTCGTAGAGCTGGATGAGCTCCTCGGGGATCTGCGGCGCGACCTGAGCTCGCTCGCTGTCGTTCGTGGCAAGGTCTGTCTCGATCTCGACGGCTGCTGAATCGCGGGCCGCCTCCGCCTCGGCGGCGCGACCGGCCAGCGCATCGACCTTTTCCTTGAGCTCCGCGAGCTCGCGCTCGACCGATTCACGATTCTCCAACACCTCGAGGTCCTGGTCTTCCACGTGGCTCTTGCGTCTGCGAAGCCCGTCGAGCTCCGCTTGGATGTTGGACAGTTCCTTCGGGTTGGAGATGTCGCCGCCGTACAGCCGCTCGGACTCGTGCTTGATCTTCTCCTCGAGCATCGACACTTCGCCCTCGAGCCGGTTCTGGTCGATGGAGATCCCGTCGAGCTCAGACTGCTTCGCCGCATGTTCGGCTTGGGCGGCGTCGAGCTCGGAGATGAGATCGTCGAGGATGCGCTGTTCGGGGAGGTCTGCTTTGCGCTGACGAAGCCGATCGATGGATGAGTCGACGCGTTGCAGGTCCAGCAGGCGTTTCAACGCGTCTCGCGTGACTCCCTCCATGGGCCTTTCCGCCGACTGCAGTTATCAAGCGCGGCGCGGAACCTACCACGTCGGATGGGCGCCTGCCCAGGCAGGCCGGGGCGAAGCGCCGCAGCTGCTACGTGAGCAGGCCTGCCTGCGCGAACCGGTCCACGGCGGCGCGAACATCCGGGAGCACGTGATCGAGCGAGAGCTCGAACGCGTCGGAAACGGCGGAGGCGATCTCCTCGACCGAAAGGGTCCCGTCGCAAAGGGAAAGCACGATCGTTGCGGCCGGATTCAGGTGGTGGAGCTCGCCGCTCGCTTCGTCGTAGACGACCGCTTCACCGTCGAGCTCTACGGTGGTGAGACCTTCCCGAAGGCTCGGCCGCGAGGCCGGAGGGCTCATCGAGGCGAAAGCAACGTGCCGGCCGGGCTCGCCGGAACTCCTGTGAGCTCTTCGAGGAGGCCGTTGCGGACCACGAACGCCGCTGCCTCCAGCCGAGAGTGCACCCCGAGCTTCCCGAGGACCTTCTGTATGTGGGTCCGCGCCGTCTCCGGGCTGATGACGAGCTCTTGTGCGATCGATTGGTTGTCCGACCCTCGCGCGAGCAAAGCCAGGATCTCGCGCTCCCTGCGGGTGAGCCGGTCGAGCGTTGTAAGGGCTTCGTCTTGCTGGCGCCGCCGCATGATGAGCTTGCCGAGCAGCGGGCCGAGCATGGACTTGGGGATCAAGGTCTCCCCGCGAGATACTGCCTGGGCAGCCTCGATGAGCTCGCTGAGGGGACAATCCTTGGTGAGGAAGCCGCTGACGCCGGCCTCGAGGGCCGCTACGAGCGTAGGGAGCTCCTCGTCCCGAGCGAGCAGGACGACCCCGCACTCTGGGACACGTTCCCTGATCATGGCCGCCGCGCGGACCCCGTCGTAGCCGGGGAGGTCCATGCTGATGAAGGCGACGTCGGGGCTGGTCCGTTCGGCCTCGGAGACGCAGGTCATGCCGTCGCCGGCGTCCGCCACCACCTCGAGGTTCCCAAGGCTTTCCAGGACGACCCGCGAAGCCTCGCGGAAAAGCGACTGCTCGTCTGCGAGCAGCACTCGTATCCTTCGACCCCCGTCAGCCATCCCCATCCCCTGTTGCAACGAACGATCAGAACTCAGGCTACGCAACTCGGCGGAGGGCCGACCGCGGCGCCCTGCGTATTAGAACTCGTTCAAATGGATGAGAGCAACCGGACGAAGCGAATGAAACGCTCAGCCGGTCGATCGTGGAACCTTGACGATGCCGTAGCGCACCGCGAAGGTCGCGGCTTCGAGGCGCGAGTGCACTTGGAGCTTCGTCAGGATGCTCTGGACGTGGGTCCGGACGGTATTGGGGCTGACCGACAACTTCCCGGCTATGTCCTCGCTGTTGGCTCCCTCCGCGAGCAAGGTCAGCACCTGGCGTTCCCGGGGACTCAGCTGTTCGGCCAGCAGGGATGCGTGGCGCTCCTCCGCGGTCCGGGCCCCGATCGCCGCGGCGGCCAGCCGCTGTGGGATCACGACCTGCCCCGCGGCCGCGGCCTCGATCATCGCGACGAACCGGGTGAGGGGCGTGTCCTTGGTGAGGTATCCCGCGAATCCCGCCCGCAGCGCCTCACCAACGACCTTCGGGTCGTTGAGCGCGGTCAAGGCGATCACCTTCGTCTCCGGCAGCTCCGCGACGATCGTTCGTCCCAGGCCGATCCCGTTTCCGTCGGGCATCCCAAGGTCGACCAGGACGACGTCCGGATGCTCGCGCCGCGCTGTAGCGAGCCCCTCCTCGAGGGAGGATGCCACCGCGAAGACCTCCATGCCGTGCCCTTCGAGGACGGAGCGGATCACGTCGGCGAAGAGACGATGATCGTCGACGATCAGGATCCGGATGGTGACTCCCCTCTGCGGGGACTGGGATCCCCTTTGTATGACTCCGGACATGTGAGATTCGGCCGCGGAGCGCGGTCATAGTACGCGAGCCGTACGAGGCCGTGCAATACGGTCACTCACCGCTGCCGGTCGAACGTTCCCATTTGCGTCGTGCCCTGGGTGGAGCCGTTCCCGACGCCGGAGGAGTAGAAACGTAGGAAAGCTACCGCGTTTCGACGTCCCACCGAGTCTCCGTGCCGGGTAGGTTCATCGATGGTGATCCGCGTCTTTGGGGAGGCGCGCCGTGGTCATCTCCGCCAACCGAGCTTCTTCGATCCCTTGATGGAATTCCTTCGAGCAGTGGGTGACGAGCTTCGCCGCGCCCGGCAAGAAGCCGGGCTGGCTCTCCGCGACCTGAATCCCCGTTCGGCGCGGGAGTTCAAGGCGTCCGCGGTGGGCGGATACGAGCGAGGCGAACGGTCGATCTCCCTGGATCGGTTCTGCAGGCTCGCCGGGCTGTACGGCCTGGCGCCCGATCAGCTCCTGGCCCGGGTTCTCGAGCGGGCCACTCCGGAGGTCGATGCCGACGACGTGGTCATCGATCTCCGCCGGGCTCAGCAGGACACCGCTCCCGAGCTCGACGGCCGCGCCAAAACGGAAGCCGAACCACAGGCGGCGACAGAGCCGAGCAAGCTTTGAGCGAAGGTCGACAAATGGCCGTTTTGCTCAGCTTTCAAGCACTCTACGTACGGTTTCTACCTCGGTCAGCGCATTGTGGTCGGGCACTTGCGGATGTACCGTCATCGGGGGAAACAGCGAATTCCAACCTTAGCGACGGGGGTCGAGATGCCAAAGGACGAGACGCGCGCCGACATCTCGCGGCGACAGCTCATCAAACGTGGCGCGGTCGTCGGTGGCGTGGCTCTATGGGCGCCGCCCGTTGTTCAGAGCTTGCGCATGCCTGCGTTCGCTCAGGTCGGATCACCGACGCCCGTGACGTGCATCGTCGACGGTCAGATGGTCGGGGGCGGGTTCGTCTACCTGCCGAACGGTAAGAAGGTTACCTACGAGCTTCGGGTTATGGATTGCCCGCCGCTGACCAGCAATCCAGAGCTTCAGGTCTCGTGGAAAGTGGGCTCAGGAGCGAACGCGACCACCTACGATTTCGAGCTCGCGGCGTTCGCGTCGCGGACGTGTTCCGACAACCCCGCGATCCCCAATGGTCCGAACGCGAACTTCGATACGGTCGTGGGCTCCGGTACCGGCACCCTGAAGGTCAACGGCGTCCCGCAGATCGGAACGATCCAGTTTGGCTTCGTCGACGCCGGCGAGGGCAACACCTCCGGAGACACGGTCACGCTGATCATCAACGACGCCGCCAACAACAACCTCATCAACATCGTGAACCAGCTCGTCGACGGCGGGAACCTCCAGGCGCTTCACGGCAACTACGCGGAAGGCGAAGCCTGCCCGTAAGGCTCGCCGAGCTCAGACGTTCGCGAGAGCCACGACCTGTACTCCGGCGCGATCGAGCGCCCGGCGGATCGACTTTGCGATCTCGATGGCACCCGCGGTATCGGCATGCACACAGATAGTCTGCGCACTCACTCTCAAACCGACGCCGTCTAGCGTCGAGACCGCATCGCCCGTCGCCAGCGCGAGAGCCTGCGTCGCCGCCTCATCCGGATCAAGGATGAGCGCATCGGGATGCTCCCGAGGAGCCAGCCGCCCGTCGCTCAGATACCGACGGTCCGCGAACGCCTCGGCTGCAACCGATAGGCCGGCCTCCGAAGCTGCAACAAGCAGCTCGGAGCCGGCGAGGCCGACCAAACGGAGGGAAAGGTCGACGGTTTTGACCGCGCTCGCCACGACTCTTGCCAGCGCGGGGTCGTCCGCTCCTTGGTTGTAAAGCGCGCCGTGAGGTTTGACGTGTGACAGTGGTACGCCGTGGAGCGAGCAGATCCGCGCGAGGGCGCGGATCTGCTCGATTAGAGAGTCGTGCAGCTCGGCAGGCGACACCGTGAGGCTACGGCGTCCCTGCCCTTCGCGGTCGGGGAAGCCGGGGTGTGCGCCGACGACGACGCCGAGCCCGGCCGCCTCGCGGACGGATCGAACCATCGTGGCCTCATCGCCTGCGTGAGCTCCACAAGCGACGCTGACCGAGGTGACGAGCGGGAAGATCGCGAGATCGTCGTACCCTTCACCGACATCCGCGTTGAGATCGATCCTCATCCGAGCTCCTCGATGCCGTCGCGCAGCGTACGGAGTCGCTCGCGCCAGGCCTCGCGCGCGGCCTCGATGTCGACCGCTGCGAAGCGGAGCGTATCGCCCGGTCTTGCTTGTGCGAGGAGCGGCAGATCCGCGGAGATCACCGTCGCGACCTTCGCGTAACCGCCCGTGGCCGGCCGGTCCGGGCCCAACACGATCGGCATGCCGTCCGCGGGAACTTGCACGGCCCCGGTCACCACGCCCTCAGGATCGAGATCCGCCGCGCCGACAAGCTCGAAGGGTGTTCCCTCCAGTCGTACTCCAGCCCGATCGGAGCGGGGCGACACGCGGTACGGGCCGGAGTAGAAGGCATCGAGACCCCCGCCGGTGAACGCTTCCTCCTGCGGGCCTCGAACGACACGCAGGATCGTCTCCCGTGCGAGCTCTGGCAGCGTGCCGTGCGCGAGCGCGCGTTCTCGGTGTGGTCCCTTCGCCGGACCGATCGGGAGCTCGTCGCCGACCTTCAGAGCCCGGCCGTGCAGCCCGCCGAAGCCGGCCGCGACGAGCGTCGAGCGGCTGCCGAGCACAGCCGCCAGGTCGAAACCCCCCGCCACGGCGAGGTAACACCGAGCACCGGATCGTGTTTTACCGATCGACAAGGCAGCCCCGGCCGGGATCAGGAACGTACGAGAGACCCGGATGGGCTCTCCGTCGATGTGCACTGGAACCGCGGCTCCGGCGAGCGCCGCGAGGCGCTCGGTATCGAACACGAGCTCCGGCCCGCCAACCGTGATCTCGAGCGCCGCGGCGTCCTCGTCGTTGCCGGCGAGGAGGTTCGCCGCACGGAATGAGAGCTCGTCCATCGCCCCCGAGGGCGGCACTCCCGCCGCGCCCCAGCCCGCTCGGCCGAGGTCTTGGACGGTGGTGAAGAGGCCCGGCCGGACGACGCGCGCGCTCACGTCGGGAGGAAGCGCACCGCGGTGCCGGGGAGAAGGAGTGCCGGCGGATCGCGTGCGGGATCGAACAGCTCGAGGTCGGTTCGGCCGATCAACCGCCAGCCGCCGGCCGTGGCTTGCGGATAGATGCCGGTGTACGAGCCACCGATCCCAACACTCCCTTCGGGGATTCGGGTGCGCGGCGTCGCGAGCCGCGGCGTCGCGAGGATCTCCGGCATGCCGAACAGATAGGGGAATCCCGGCGAGAAGCCGGTGAAGCCGACCACATAGGAAGCGTCCGCGTGCAGGCGGACGACCTCGTCTTCGGTCATGTGGTGCACCCGCGCAACCTCGACGAGATCGGGTCCCTCCTCCCCGCCGTACTGCACCGGGATCTCGTGGACCGTCGCGACCGCGCGCGGATCGGGAGGCAGGGTGCGATCGAGGTTTTCGAGCAAGACCTCAGAGGGTTCCATGCCACGCCGGAGGACGACGAGCAAGGTCCGCGCGCCGGGAACAAGATCCTCGATCTCCGGCAGGCGTCGTTCCATGAGGTGGTGGTAGGCGGCGAACGCGGATGCGTTCGCGGCCGGGAGGTCGTGGGGGGGGGGGGGGGGGGGGGGGGGCCGGCGCGCCCGCCCCCCCCCCCCCCCCCCCCCCCCCC
>JBKKCR010000247.1:0-40530 GCA_046712825.1 Actinomycetota bacterium
ACTCCCGGCCCCTCGGCAACGATCGCATCGACGAAAGCGGCCCCAACGCCGGCTTCTATGAGCGCGCGAGCGCGGCCGAGGTCTGCGATTACTACGGCCGTGTCCTGGACGAGCAGATGCTCCCCTCCGGCAAGGTCCGCTTCTTCGGCATGTCCGACTACCTCGGCGACGACGACGGCGAGCACCGGTTCGTGTCGCGGCTTACCGGCGAGACGACGACGGTCCGCGTGCGCCGTAAGCTCGTCGACGCCACGTATCTGGAAACGACGATCCCGCTCAACCACACCCCCTCGTTCGGCGTGGACCGCGAGGCCCGGCTGGTCACGCCGAACGCGCTCGTGTCGCTCGCGGATCACGGATCCGGATTCACGATCATCGGCGCCGGGAAGACCGCGATGGACACCTGCTGCTGGTTGATCGATCAGGGCGTGGCCCCAGAGCGGATCCGGTGGATCCGCCCGCGCGACCCCTGGACGGTGGATCGGAAAGTCGTCCAGCCTCTGAAGCTGATGGGGCAGATCATCGAATGGCTCGCGGTTCAGATGGAGTCTGCCGCTCAGGCAGAAAGCGTGGAGGATTTCCTTCGGCGTCTCGAGGCGAGCGGCGGACACGTGCGGCTCGATCCCACCGTAGAGCCGGAAGTCTTCCGCGGCCCGACGTTGAGCGAGCTGGAACGCGCATCCCTTCGATCGATCGAGAACGTCGTGCGGCTCGGGCGAGTCCTGCACGCCGGCGCAACCGAGATCAAGCTCGAGCAGGGCTCGATCGCAACCGACTCGCGGCATGTCCAGGTCGACTGCAGCGCGCCCGGCCTCGGACTTCCTCGGGCCGTTCCGGTATTCGAGCCCGGATCGATCCGCATGCAGCGAGTCATGAACGCGATCGATCCCTTCAGCGCAGCGCTGATCGGGTTCGTCGAGGCGACGCGAGACGACGACCGGGAGAAGAACCGCCTGTGCCCGTCCATCGACTCGTTCGGTACCGCGAGAGATTTCGTGCCGGCGTTCCTGAAGAGCCAGCAGGCGCGCGTGACCTGGTTCGCCGATCCGGACGTCCGCGACTGGCTGGCGCGCACCCGGCTTACCCCGCTGCACAAGGCGCAGGAACACCTCACCGATCCGGCATCGCAAGCCGCGCTGGGACGCATGATCGCGAACACAGGCCCCGCGATCGAGAACCTCGAGCGCATCCTCGCCCGCTGAATGCAGGATCCCGCACGCGGCCGCCACATCGACCCCGGACGCCTGGGGGCCACCGACAGGCATAATCGCACCGTGAGAACAGAGCGGGAGCTGGTCGCGGCTGCGCTTCCCACCTATGGCGTCGGCGAGATCCTAGACAGGGATGCTGACGAGATCGTGTGGGCGGCGCGACATGTGAGGCTGGGTCGGGACGTCGCCGTTCGCCAGCTCCTTCCGCACACGACGAGCGCCCGCATCCGATTCGAACGAGAGGCTCGAATCCTGGCCAGTTTCCATCATCAACACATCGTTTCGACCTACGACTACTTCGAGTACGACGGTTCGCTCTTTCTTGTTCTAGAGCGACTCGCGCCGGACAGCATCGCCGAGCGGCACCGAGCCGGACGCATCACACAGAAAGACGCCTGCGCGGTCGCGCTCGCGACCTGCGCGGCGCTGGATCACGCGCATCGCACGGGGATCCTCCATGGCGACGTCCGCCCCGAGAACCTTTGGTTCTCGGCGGAGGGGGTCGTAAAGTTGGCGGGGTTCGGCACGCGGCAGCCGGCGAAAGTGGTGGGACGCGATGCGGCCGCCGATGATCTCATCCAGACGTGCGAGCTCCTTTCGACGTTGCTGTCCCCCCCTGTGGAACGGGCCGAAGGCGGTTCCGCAGGGGACGCTGGAGTACCGGCCTCGCTCTTGCGCGTGGCCGATCCCGCCTCGGCGGTCGCCCACCCTTCACCGAGCGAACTCGCCGCGGCGATCTTCTATGCGGCCTCCGAGACATGGGGTCCCGACTGGGCCGACGGTTCGAGGATCGTCTCCCGCGGATCGACCAAGAGAGGTTTCTCCGGCCCAACGGCGACGCCCGGCGGATCTCGCCTTCGCCTGAGGCAACGCCCGGCGCTCATGGCGGCACTTGCACTCGTTCTGACGGCCACCACTGCCTGGGCTTTGCTGTCACCAGGTCGCGACCCCGACGGTCGCTCCTCACGGTCGACGGTGCGAGTAGAACCGACAGGGGCAAGGATCGGTGGCACCGTAACGATCAGTCCGGGAGCGCCGTGCCCGGCGGCACCCATCTCTTGGACAGATCCCCGGATCGTGATCGCCCTTCTGGATCCGCGAGTCAACACAGACACGAATCTGAGCGAAGTGGCACGCACGGATGCCCCGCTGAAGGCAGACGGCACCTGGCTGGCGACGCTCGTTCTGCCGACGGATCTCCGTCCAGGAACCTTCTTCGTTCAGGCGACGTGTCAGGCACGAAACATCGCAGGGAACCGGGCCTCTTACTTCGAGTATGCGCCCTCTTCGGCATTCGATATCAGATAGGAGGGGCGCTTCCCCGGTCAGCTCGCCACAAGTGGCGCGTTTCTTCGACCGCTGCGATACTCACGCGATGCATCTCTCGGGGGGATGGAGGGTCGTCGCGCTCGCGTTCCTCCTGCTCGCATGCGGCGATCCGCGAGCCGTTTCTGACGCCCAACCACACTTCGGGATCGGTCCGCTTTCGAAAGTCGACTCGAGGGTCCTCGAGGAATGGGTGCCGAGCACGAAGGTTCCGTGGACCTACGTGTGGACGGTCCTCGAGGGCGGAGTCGACACCGGCAGTGGATGGGCAGACAAACCAGCGGGTGGCCGGTACGCTCTCGATTTCGCCACGAAGGCTGCCTCGCATGGTTCTACGCCCACATACATCTACTATCAAGCTCAAACCAGCATCGGGAAGTGCAAAGACTGCGCCGGAGACCAGGTCGCGCTGAACAACTTGAACGACCCAGATCTCATGAAGAAGCTCCTCGCGGATTTCCGCTTGCTGATGCAGCGACTCGGTCCGGACACCTACGACGGCGTCAAAGGGTTCGGCCGGCTCGCATTCGTTAATGTTGAACCCAATCTGTCTGCATACGTGGACCAAGCCGTCACCGATCCGGACCCTCGCTGCTACGGCCTCTGCCCGACGTCGCCCAATGGTGAGGCAAAGATGTTCCCCGTGGCGCTGTCGAAGACCTGTGATCCCGACGTCGTGGGCCTTCCCGACAACTATGTGGGATACAACCAAGCCCTCCTGCGCATCCGCGACATGTATGCCCCGAACGTAAAACTGGGATTCAACATCAGCCCGTGGTCCCAGCTCGTCGACATCACGAGCGACACGAGGCCCGGCTTCGACACCGCCACCATGGGACGGAACGCCGGCGAGTTCGCCGCTCAGAGCGGCGCGGGCTCCTACGACTTGCTCTTCACTGATGTCGCATGGGGCGAGTCCGGTTATTACAAGTACAAGCTGAAGACGGACAAATTCTGGGACGCGTTGAATCAGACTCGGCCGAACTTCTCGGCGTGGGAGCAATTCGTGAAGGCTGCCGCCGACGTGACCGAGAAGAGTGTGATGCTGTGGCAGATCCCGGTCGGCAATCAGTCGTTCCTCACGATGAACAACTCTCCCGGTCATTATCAGGACAACCGCGGCGAATACATGCTCAGCCATCTCGACGAGCTCATCTCGAACGGGATCGTCGGGATCCTCTTCGGCGGCGGCCCGCAGGAATCGACGAATTTCTATGATGCGATGAAGGACGGCGTGACCAACCCGACGTCCATCTGCACTTCCGACGGGCTCTCGGATGGCCAGGTGTGTACCAACAAGAGGAGCACGGTGACCGACGACGACGGCGGCTGGCTCCGCACCGCCGGCGCGACCTACCTTCGCAACCCGGTAGTCCTCACGGGACCCCACGCCGCGGCGATCGCCCCGCGCGATGGCGCCACTCCTGCAGCACATCCGAGCGCGGGGGTTCCCGCCTCTTGCGGCTGAAGTCATGGGCCATGAGGCCCGGGCGCTTCTCCTCGTGGCGCCGGGAACGCCGGAAGAGCGACCGGTTCCTATCTGGGATCGATTGTTCGCGGGACGCGAGTGTTCTGGCGTCGACGAGTCACGCCGCGTCCTGATCGAGGATCCGGAGGTTTCGCGACATCACCTCGAGATCCGCCTCGACGGTGACCGAGCGTGGCTCATCGACCTCAGCACGAATGGGACACGGCTCAACGGCGTTCGCGTCGAGCGCGCGGTGTCGACGCCGCTCCACGAAGGAGATCGGATCACGGTCGGCAGCATCGAACTGGAGTTCCGGTTCTTGCCGCCGGCCGACGTGCTCGGCGTCGGTTACGCTCCGACGCTCCGCCGGTTCACACGCACGGATCTTGCGGTCGTGGTGGGCGACGTCGTTGGCTACACAAGACTAACCGCGCAGGTCGGCAACGAAGCCTTGATCTCGATCCTTGGGCTCACGTTCGACACCCTTCGCGAGTCATTACAGCGCCACGGTGGCAACGTAGCGAATATCGTCGGCGACGCTTTCTTTGCGGTATGGGAGCGAGATCGGGCACCCGATGCACTGCGAAGCGCGATCTCGTTCGCCCTCGACGGGCGACGAGCATTGCAGGAGCTCGCCATCGAGACTCGCGTCTCGGATGCGCCCGTGCTGCGGATGGGGTGGGGGGTCACGTGCGGTGAAGCCGCGATCGGGGCTCTCACCTCGTCGCTCGTTCACGTCGTCGGCGAGCCCGCGAACCTTGCTTTCCGACTGTCAACGGTCGCGGGGCGAGCGGATCGCCCGGAGGTGCTCACGACGGCCCCTGTGCACCAGGCAACCAAAGCCCTCTTCTCGTTCAAAGGCCCCTTCGAGGTTGCCATCAAGGGCCGCGACAATCCCGAAACCGTGTACGGGATCGAACGACGAAGCGCCTAAGCGCTACTTTCTCTGCAGGACTTCGAACGGCAGCCGGACCGCATACTCGAAGTAGGTCCTGCGGGCCCCGCTCGTCGTGTGAGCGACGCATTGAACATGGATGGAATCTCTGCCCGGGTCTGCATCGGTTGGGACGATCAGCTTCCCAGCCCACGATCCTTCAGGCGTCAAGGGGAAGTCTTCTGAGGCTATGTTCCCGCTCGATGTCGGCGACACCGCGCGCGCGTCGAAAAGGGTCACGTTGGCCACCGGGTCGGTGAGCGTCGGCGGCACCGGCGGACAGGGCGAGAGCGCGGTAACAACCACGGTCGCTCCCGGAACCGCGCTCGCCGGGCTCAAAAGATAGGTGGTGTGGCCCGCTGCCCCCAGGAATGCCGACTCTGACGGGGTCGGGCTGGGCTTCTGGCCCCCCGTGGTTCGAGGGAGCAAGACTGCCGTCGTGACCGCCGCGCCGAGCAACAACGTTGCGAGTAGCTGCACCGCACGAGGCCAGCGGGCCGGTTTCTTCAGTGATCGCAGGCGGCGCAGCGCCCCGCCCGCCGACGCCGGGACGGAGGTTGCGGCCGCGCCAACCGACTGAGGAACGAGCAGCTCGTCGACCTCTCGAAGCTGCACGCCGGCGTCCTCGGCCCAATCCGGTCCCCATGCGGAAGCGGCCGCAGTCGCGACCGCAATACCGAAGGCCTCCGCACTCGCGAACCGATCGCTTGGGGTGCGCGCGATCGCGCGGTCGACGACGACGGCGAGCTCGACGGGCACTCGCGGGGCCACGTCGATCAAGGGGCGCGGTTGCTCGTGGACGTGCTGGTAGATCGCAACGATGGGGTCCGACGTTTCCGGGAACGGGAGCCGCCCCGCCAGCAACTCGTAGAGCACGATGCCGGCCGCGTACACGTCGGTCGCGGGACTCAGCTCGCCGGACTGAGCTTGCTCGGGAGCAAGGTAGAACGGCGTCCCGAGCACCCCGACAAGCGTCGAATACATGGTTCCCGGGCCCGAGAGCACCTTCGCGATGCCGAAGTCGGTCACTTTGAGGACGCCGTCCGAAGAAAAGAGGAGATTCTCCGGTTTCACGTCACGATGGAGGACCCCGCGCGCGTGTGCGTAGCCGAGAGCCCCGGCGAGCGCGACCGCCGCGCCGCAGGCGGCGGGTGCGGAGAGTGGACTCATGCGAACCCTGCTGCGCAGGGTTCCGCCCCGGAGCCGCTCCATCACGAGAAGACAGACGTCCTCGTGTTCGACGAAGTCGTGGAGAGGAACGATATGCGAGTGATCGAACGATGCGAGGATCTTCGCTTCCGCAAGAAAGCGGGCGCGGGCTTCGGGGTCGACGGCTAAGCCTATGGTTAGCTGCTTTATCGCCACGCTTCGATCCAGCCTGCGATGCCGCCCGGCGAAGACGACGCCCCAGGAGCCCCGCCCGATCTCCTCTCCTATCTCATAGGCAGGAAGCGCCTCCGCCAACGCATCGTAGGCTTTCATGAGCGATACGGATTGTACGCGGCGATCTCGGCCTTCCAGGCGGCCTACAGCTCGAGCAGGTTCTCGAGGCCGTAGGTGAGGCCCGGGTGCTTCGCGATCGACTTCACCGCGAGCAGCACGCCCGGCATGAACGACGCCCGGTCGTAGGAGTCGTGACGGATCGTCAGCGACTGCCCGGGGCCGGCGAGTATCACCTCTTGATGGGCGACGAGGCCCGGTAGCCGCACCGAGTGAACCTGGATGCCGTCGACGTCGGCGCCGCGCGCCCCGGGTACGACCTCCTTCGACTCGGAGCCGACGGCTCCTTCGGCCCGTGCCTTTGAGATCTCTTCGGCGGTCTTGAGCGCGGTTCCGCTAGGAGCGTCGGCCTTCTTCGAATGGTGCAGCTCGATGATCTCGACGTCGGGGAGGAACTTCGAGCCGGCCGCGGCGAACCGCATCATCAGCACGGCGCCTATCGCGAAGTTGGGCGCGACGAACACGTTCGATTCTTGGCCCTCTTCCTCGATGAGCCCGCGGATCTCGTCGAGGCTCGCCGGCGAGATCCCGGTCGTCCCGACGACCAGGTGAACGGCGTGCCGCACGCACCAGCGGATGTCGTCCATGACGGCGTCCGGGTGGGTGAAGTCGATAGCGACGTCGACCTCGGCGTCGTTGAGCGCATCGAGCTCGTCCGAGATGGGCAGCGTGAGCTCGGGGTGACCGATGATCGCGCCGACGTTCTCGCCGCACCCGTTGGAGTCGACCGCGGCGACCAGAACACAGTCGGGATCCTCGACGATCGCGCGGCACACCTCACGGCCCATCTTGCCGTAAGCCCCGATGACGCCGACGCGGATCACGGTCGCGATGCTACGACACGAACGCGGAGAAGTCTCGCTCGCCGACCGGCCCCACGACGGCGAGCCCCCAGGGGGATGTTCCGAGCGTCTCCTTGGCGACCTCGTGGACGTCGTCGAGGGTGACGGCCTCGATCCGGGCGAGCATCTCGTCAGGCGACAGGATCTCGCCGTGGCACAGCTCGCCTTTCCCCAGCCGCGACATCCGGCTGCTCGTGTCCTCGAGCCCGAGCACGAGGCTGCCTTTGAGGTGGCCCTTCCCGCGCTCGAGTTCCTCGGCGGTGATGCCCTTCTCGAGGACGGAGTCGATCTCCTTGCGGACGAGCTCGAGGACCTCCGGAACGCGCTCCTCGCCGGACGCCGCGTAGACCGTGAAGAGCCCCGCCTCCGCGAACGCGGAGTGGCTCGAATAGACGGAGTAGACGAGGCCGCGCTTCTCGCGGATCTCCTGGAACAGTCGCGACGACATGCCGCCGCCGAGGACGACGTTCATCACGCCGAACGCCCACCGGCGAGGATCGTTGCGGGACACGCCCGCGCTGCCGAACACCAGATGCGCCTGCTCGACCGGGCGTTCCAGCACCCCGACGCGACCGTGGAACGGGGGCGCCTCGTCTCCCGAGCGCGCCGGGCGCTGCGGTCCCGCAGGCGAGTCCCGGAACGCCTTCTGAACGCCCTCGACGACCACCTGATGGTCCACCGACCCGGCCGCCGCGACGACGAGGTTGCCCGGCTTGTAGTGGAGCCGCCAGTAGGCGTCGATCTCTTCGCGCGGCATCGCCGCGATCGTGTCCGACATCCCCTGCACCCGGCGGCCGAGCGGATGTTCACCCCACACCGTCTCCATGAACAGGTCGTGGACGATGTCGTCGGGCGCGTCCTCGTGCATCGAGATCTCCTCGAGCACGACCTGACGCTCGGCGTTGACATCGTCCTCGCGCAGCAGTGAGTTCTGGAGCATGTCCGCGATGATCTCGACGGACATCGGCAGGTCGGCGTCGAGCGTCCGCGCGTAGAAGCAGGTGAACTCCTTCGCGGTGAAGGCGTTCACGTCGCCGCCGACGGCGTCGAACGCTTCGGCGATGTCCTTCGCGGATCGGGACGGCGTTCCCTTGAACAGCAGATGCTCGAGGAAATGCGTCGCGCCCGACAGCTCCGGCTGCTCGTCGCGCGAGCCGGCTCCGACCCACGCTCCGAACGTCGCCGATCGAACCTCGGGCATCCGCTCGGTGAGGATGCGGATGCCGTTGTCGAGGTCCGTGCGCTCGAACTGCACCGGTCGCTACTCCGCGGGAGATTCCGGAGCGCTGTCGGCCGCCTGCGGCGGACGATCGCCTCGGTCGCGGTCTCGCGGCCCGCGCGAGCTGCCGCCACGGCCACGGTCCCGGTCACGCCCACCACGGCCGCGGTCGCCGCGGTCGCCGCGGTCGCGGTCGCCGCCCTCGCCACGCGGACGCTCCGGCGGTTCATACGCCTCGCCGGTCTCGGGGTCGATCGGTGCGAGCGAGATCTTCCCCGCCCGCTCGTCGATCCGCATGACCTGGACCTCGATCTCCTGGCCGGGCTCGAGCACCTCGGAGGGGTGACCGATCCGCTTCTTCCCGAGCCCGAGCTTCGAGACGTGCAACAGCCCGTCCTTGCCGCCCGGTATCGACACGAAGGCGCCGAAGTCCGTGATGCCGGCGACCTTGCCCATGTACCTGGTTCCCACCTCGGGCATAACCGGGTTGGCGATCTCGCTGATCCGCTCGCTCGCCCGCTCGGCGCCGTCCCCGCCCCTGGCGGCGATGAAGATCCGGCCGTCGTCCTGGATGTCGATCTCCGCGCCCGTCTCCTCCTGGATCTCCTTGATCTTCTTGCCCTTGGGGCCGATGACCTCGCCGATCTTGTCGACCGGGATCTGGATCGTGATGATGTGCGGAGCCAGCGGCGACAGTTCCGTCCGCGGCGCCGCGAGCGCACCCTTCATCACGTCGAGCACCTGCATACGAGCCCGCTTCGCCTGCTCGAGAGCCTGCGCCAGAACGTCGGATGGGATGCCGGTGAGCTTCGTGTCGAGCTGCAGAGCCGTCACGAAGTCCTTCGTGCCGGCCACCTTGAAGTCCATGTCACCGTAGGCGTCCTCCGCACCGAGGATGTCGGTGAGCGTGACGTATTCGCCGCCCTCGTGGATCAGACCCATCGCGATGCCGGCCACGAGGTCGTAGATCGGCACGCCGGCGTCCATCAGCGACAACGTCGAGCCGCACACGCTGGCCATCGACGTCGAGCCGTTCGACGATAGGACCTCCGAGACGACGCGGAGCGCGTACGGGAACTCGTCCTCCGGCGGGATCACCGGGAGGAGCGCCCGCTCGGCGAGCGCGCCGTGACCGATCTCGCGGCGCTTCGGGCCGCGCATGAAGCCGGTCTCGCCCGTCGAGAACGGCGGGAAGTTGTAGTGGTGCATGTAGCGCTTGGAATCCTCGGGATCGATCGTGTCGATCATCTGTTCCATGCGCATCATCCCGAGCGTCGCGATCGACAGGACCTGCGTCTCGCCACGCTGGAACAACCCGGTGCCGTGCGCGCGAGGGAGGAGCCCGACCTCGGCCGACAGCGGCCGGATCTCGTCGGCTTTGCGGCCGTCGATGCGGAGACCCTCGGTGGTGATCCTCTGTCGGATCATCCGCTTGGTGAGCGAGCGGATCGCCGGAGAGAACTCCTTGTCGCGAAGCGCCAGCTCCTCGACCTCGGCCAGCGACGTCTTCACTTGGTCCTTGATCGTGTCGAGCTGGAGTTCCCGCGCAGCCTTGTCCGCGACCTGCAGCGCCTCCGCCATCTGGGACTTGGCGAGCTCTTCGACGCGGCTCATGACGTCGTCCCCGTACTCCGGGAACGTCGGGAACTCGCGGACCGCCTTGGCGGCGAGCTTCGCGAACTCCTGCTGCATCTCGCAGAACTCACGGATCGGGCCCTTCGCGAACTCGAGCCCGTCGGCAACGACCTCCTCGGTCGGCGCGGGATGACCGGCCTTGATCAGGTTCCATGAGCCGGGGGTCGCCTCCGCCTCGACCATGATGATGTCGACCTCACCGGAGTCGTTCACGCCTCCGGCGACCACCATGTCGAACGTGCACTCTTCGACCTCTTGGAACGTCGGGTTCGTGATCCACGAGCCGCCCTTGTAGCCGATACGGACGCCGGCAAGCGGCCCCTCGAACGGCATCCCGCCGAGGATGACCGCCATCGACGCGCCGGTGATCGAGAGGACGTCGGGCTGGTCTATCTGATCGGCCGAAAGGATCGTGGCGACGACGTGGATCTCGTTCCGGAAGCCATTCGGGAACGACGGGCGCAGCGGCCGGTCGATCAAGCGGGCGGTGAGGATCGCCGTCTCGGACGGTCGACCTTCGCGACGGAAGAACGAGCCGGGGATCTTCCCGACCGCGTACATCCGTTCCTCAACGTCGACCGTCAGCGGGAAGAAGTCGAGATTCTCTTTCGGCTTCGACGATGCTACGGCGGTGACGAGGATCTGTGTGTCGTCGACACCGATGACGACCGCTCCGTCGGCGAGCTTCGCGAGCTTCCCCGCTTCGAGCGTGTAGGTCTTCCCCTCGATCTCTCTTTCGAGCTTGAAGGGTGCGGACATATGACAAACCTCCTAGGGCGCTTCGGCCCTCGTGATGGTCTGCCGGGGGCGGGTCCGCTTCAGTGGTGCGGGGTCAGTTCTCAGTGGTGGACCGCCAGGTGTTGGACTAGCGGTTCGCGACCGAGGACTGATCCCGAAGCGACGAGCCTCCGGCTCTTCGGTTACTCCCTTACCTTTCCTCCCAGGAAGAAGGGGCGCAGCGCGCCCCCTTACCGTCTAAGACCGAGCCGCTCGATGAGCTCTCGGTACTTGGCGACGTCTTGACGCTTGATGTACTCGAGCAGCCTGCGACGCTTGCCCACCATCATGAGCAAGCCGCGGCGCGAGTGGTGATCCTTCTTGAAGGACTTCAGGTGCTCGGTGAGGTCGTTGATCCGCCGCGTGAGCAGCGCAACCTGAACCTCGGCGGAGCCCGTGTCCTTGTCGTGGATCCGGTACTCGGAGATGAGAGGTTGTTTCTGTTCCGTGGTAAGGCCCATGTGATCGCGCGCATCGTAGCAGAGCCCTGGTAGGGGGGCGAGGTGCCCGATGCGTGGGGACTCGACCACGCAGCGTCGAGCTGCTCTTCACCGGCCACGCCGAGGCGCCCGAATCCTCCCCGGTTGCAACCAATGCAACAAGTGTCACGTCGCCGCGAACGCCTCCTCTTCAGCGAGGGCCGGGGGGCTCTCGATGAAGCGGGGGGAAGCGATGCGAAGGAAAGCCTGGATCCGTGTCGTAACAACGATCGTTGCGCTCTTGTGCACGATGCCGGTGATCGGCGGTGCGACGCCGCCGCCTGGAGAGACCCAGCGCGTCAGCGCGTTCCTTCAGCCGGGCCTCGCCCAGGGTACCGACGGGATCGGCGGCTTCTACGTGAAACAGGTAGGCGCCGGGGTCGTGCTCGGGCAGAACGACACGTTCGTGTTCGACCCCGCAAGTGCCCTCAAGGTCGTGCTCCACCTCCTCGAGATCTATCGGATCCAAGAGGGAGTCAACGGGGACACCCTCAACTCGCCCACGACCTGGTACCGGTATCCGAACTCGCCCAACTCGACCAATCCGACGTGGGGAGATTTGTGCCCCGTCGTCGTCGACGAGACGCCGGCGAACGAAGAGATCCATTCGATGAGCGACACGCTTGCACCGATGATGATGCAGTCCGACAACCGGGCCACGCGCGCGGTCGATCTCAGGACCGGCGACGCTCATCAGGACCAGCTGCTCGGCTGGCTCGGCATGAACAGCACGGTCCTCGAGCAGATCTTCGGATGCGCCGAGCGGAACGGACTTGAGAACCGCTCCACCCTCGCCGACGTCGGCCGAGTGTATGAGGCCGCCGTGAACGGGAGCCTCCTCGGAGACCCAGCCCTCATCGACTTCTTCAACCACATGGTCGCCTTCCGCTACGCGATGGGGTCGGCGTTCGAGACCGTGATCCGCGAGGAAGCACGCGATCTGGGGTTCGAGGCGTCGGATGAGTTCGTCGCCGCCTATCTCGACAACATGGGGGTGGCTTACAAGGACGGCAAATATACCTACCCCTGCGCGGGAGGCTCGTGTGCAAATACAGACGTCACGTACGTGCAGTCCGGCCTGCTCATCGTTCCCTTCCGTGTCGGTTTCCAGGCCGTAGATCACCGGCCCTTCGTCTGGGGCAGTTTCATCAACCGGGTACGCGTGCAGTGCGCGACGATGGGTTGCAACGAGCGGGTCGGTCCTGTGATCGCAGCCGTGGAGAAGACCTTCGTCGAATCGTTCCGCAGCACCATCCACGATTCCCTGAGAACGTTCCGCAACAATGGTCAGGATCCGGCGTTCTGCCCGCCAAACGGGCCGATCTCGGGCCCATACGGCACGTACACGGGCGACCTGCTCTTCGCGCTCCTCGACGACTTCGGCCGGGATGTCTCCGAGAGCGTGTTCTGTACGCTCTCGGCGATCGGGATCTGAGAAGGAAGACGGACGGCCTGGCTCTTCGGGACGGCTCAGGCGTACCCGCCGATGCGGGTCCGCAGGTGGAGCAGGACTCGAGGAGTCAGGCCGACGCCTGAGACGTCTTCGATCGCAGGGAGCGGCGGATCCTGGAGGAACGCCAGGAGCTCCGTCACATCGCGAACGGGATCCGGCGGCAGCTGCATCCGCACGCCGTCGTCGTACTTCGTCTCGGTCCACAGCAGCCGCTCCCCGGCGGGATCCCAGACGAACTCGGGGATGATCCAGCCGTCGTCGCCGTCGTAGGTCAGGCGCCGCACGGCGCCCGACGCGAGGTCGAGCTCGTAGAGGTCGTTCGACGCCTCCGCTACCGGCTGCAGGAACCCAAGTTCGAAGAGCGGCAGGAGCAGAAGGTAGTCGAGGTCGGCGGGCGTCCCCGCCGTCCAGAACGCGCTCGCCCACGTGTTCCAGGCGCTCGGGTGATCGCGCGTCGACATGAAGATCACCTTCGTCATGTCGGGCGTGAAGATCGCTTGCTCGTCCCAGGCCGGGTGATCGGTGAGCTGCCGCAGCCGCATCGGATCGCCTTCGGGCTTGCAGAGATCGAGATAGAAGAGCTCGAGGTTCACCGTCGTGCCGATCGACTCCGTGAACAGGAACCCGCAGCCGTCCGGCGACCAGTGCTGCGTCTCGAAGTAGTGGCCCGGCCCCTCGTGGACGACCGCAATGTTCTCGAGGTGCGGCGTCGGCGTCGGCACGTAGTCGGCCACGCGGATGTCCCAGTAGCCGCGGCCCGTGTCGGTCACGAAGTTCCAATTCAGCCGGGTCCACACGATGCGGTTGCCGTCCGGCGAGAAGTACGCGTGGTAGTTGTCGTATCCATCGCGGTCGGCGGTGAGCGGGATCGCGTCGCCGCCGACGACCGGAACGACATACAGGTCCGAGCCGAGGCCCCCAAAGCCCGGCGCCCCGAGCGTGATGTTCGTCCCGCGCCACGAGTGGAACAAGATCACGTCGCCCTGCGGTCGCGAGTCGGGAACCATGTTCGGGCCGGGCTGTCCGCACGTTAGGCACTGAGGATCCGAGCCGTCCAGCTCGGCTATGGAGATCTGGTTGGTGCCTTCTTCGTCGAACGCGTGATGGACCACGTGCTCACCGTCGGGCATCCAGTCCGGCGCCTGCCCGAACTGGTACGAGTTCGTCGTCACCTCGAAGGCCGGCGCGTCGGCATGGGCGCTGAACGGAACGACCGCCGCCACGAGCGCAAGGACCATGGCCAGCTTTCGAGGCATGGGAGGGTCTTTGGCGCGAGGCGATCGTTTTCCTGCTTGCCTCCGGGGAAGGTTCAGCTTCCCAAGCCGAGCAGCTCGCGGGCCCTGGCGATGTCGATCCGGATCTCTTTCATCATCGATTCGGCGTCGGGGAACTTCAGCTCGTCGCGGAGCCGGTGGGTGAACTCGACGCCAATCACCTTGCCGTACAGGTCGCCGTCGAAGTCGAGCACATGAACCTCGACGATCGGCGTCGAGCGGTCTTCGAAGGTGGGGTTGTAGCCGACGTTGATCACCGCGGGATACCGCTTCCCTTCGTGCTCCATCCATCCGGCGTAGACGCCGACCTTCGGCAGGATCATCTTCGGCGGCAGTTCGAGGTTCGCGGTCGGGATGCCGAGCGCCCGGCCCCGGCCCGCCCCCTTGACCACGTGCCCTTCGAGCCGGAACGGCCGCCCCAGCTCATCGGCGACGCGCTCGACCTCGCCGGCGGCGATCTGCCGACGGATGAGCGACGAGGAAACGGCGTCGTCTCCGGCAGACCCCTCGAGAAGCGTGAACACATCGACGTCGAAGCCGTTCTCGGCGCCGAGTTGCGAGAGCATCTCGACCGTGCCGGTGCCGCCGTGGCCGAAACGGAAGTTCGCGCCGACCACGAGGTGGACCGCTCCGAGGGCGGCCACGAGCACGCGGTGGATGAAATCCTCTGCCGGGAACTGACGGAAGTTCTCGTCGAAACGGAGCACGAGGAGCACGTCGATCCCGAGGTCCTCGAACACGGCCGCCCGCTGCCGCAGCGTCGTGATGAGCTGCGGAGCGATCTTCGGGTTGAGGAGCTCGAGCGGGTGCCGGTCGAACGTGACCACGACGGCTTTCGCGTCGCGAGCCCGCGCAATCTCCACGACGCGGCGCAACAGCATCTGGTGTCCGACGTGGACGCCGTCGAACACGCCGACCGTGGCCACCGACGGCCTCCCGTCGGTCGGCAGGCCGCTTAGGCCTTGCGCGATGATCATGGGTCCGTTACCACGACGACGGGCCGGGATACGTCACCGCGATCCTCGGCCATGGCCACAAGGCCGGCGGGGCCGACCACGGCGTACTCCCCCCTCACGCCGAGTGCCGGCAGCGATTTCCCTTGCGCGAGCGCGCGCGCCTGCTCCGCGTCGACATCACGTCTCGGATGGGCTGCGACCGCGTCGAGCATGGGCCGAACCGTTGCTGTTCCCACATCGTCGAGTGCGACCGCATCGTCCGCGGCGAAGGTCCCCACCCGCGTCCGGCGCAACATCGAGATATGCGCACCCACGCCGAGCGATCGGCCAAGGTCGTGAGCGAGGGTCCTCACGTAGGTTCCCGGCGAGCATCGAACCCGGAAATGAACCGTCGGACGCGCGCCGGGATCGAAACGCTCGAAGCTCATCTCGTGAACCGTAACGCGCCGTGGCGGCCGGTCGACCTCCTCGCCTCGCCGTGCCTTCCGGTAGAGCCGCTCGCCGCCTACCTTCACGGCGCTCACCATCGGAGGGATCTGCTCGATCTCGCCGGTGAGCGCTGCAGCCGCCCGCTCGACGTCCTCTCTCGACACACCCGAAGCGTCGGACTCAGACAGGACCTCACCGGACGCGTCCTGGCTGGACGTCTCCACGCCGAGCACCACGTCGGCTTCGTACTCCTTCTCCGCGCTCTCGATGAAACGCAGCAATCGCGTCGCCCGGCCGACGCCGAGCACCAGCACACCGGTGGCATCGGGATCGAGCGTGCCCGCGTGCCCGACACGCTTCTCACTGAGGCTGCGACGCACGATGGCAACGACGTCGTGAGAGGTCATCCCTGCGGGCTTGTCGACGACGAGGATCCCATCCACACCCGGCGCGTCCCCGCGGCTCAAACCGTGCTCGCGGCCTCGAGCCGCTCGGCGATCATCGCAGCGATGGCGCGCGGATCTTTGCCATCGGCGGTGAACCCGGCCGCGAGCGCGTGCCCTCCGCCGCCGAACGACTCGCACAAGGCGCCGACGTTGGCGGTCCCCTTCGCGCGCATCGAGACCTTGTAGTTGCCGTCGGGGAGCTCCTTCAGGACGCAGGCGACCTCCGCGATGTCGGCGGTGCGAACGACGTCGATGACCCCATCCGTATCCTCGGGATCGATCCCGCTTTCCTCGAGATCGCTCCTGGTGACCCAGGTCCAGATCATGCTCGCGGCCGGGATGATCTCCGACCGCTCGAGTGCAACTGCGAGCACCTTCAGGAACCCGACCGGGTGCGTGTCGTAGACGATGCGCGCGATCTCGTCGTGAGCGATGCCGTAGGAGAGCAGGTCACCCGCGATCGCGTGGATCTCCGGTGTCGTGTTCCGGTACTTGAAACACCCGGTGTCGGTGAGGATGCCCGTGTAGAGGCACGTCGCGATGTCGCTATCGAGCGGCATCCCGAGCTCGCGGATCAGGTAGTAGGTCAGCGCTGCGCTCGCCGCGATCTGTGGGTCGATGAGATTGATGGAGCCGAAGCTTTCGTTGGAGACGTGGTGGTCCACGCAGATGAGCTGCTTCGCCGCCTTCGCGTTCGGCTCGAGGGTGCCCAGCCGCTCGAACGAACCGCAGTCGAACGTCACCATCAGCTCCGGATCGGACGGAACTTCCCCAGGGGGTGACAACCCGTCAAGACCGGGGAGGAACATGTAGTGCTTCGGCACGACGAACGGGTCGCTCCCCCACGACGCGGTCGCCTTGACCCCGCGCTCACGCAGCGCGAGCTGGAGCGCGAGCATCGAGCCGAGAGCATCGCCGTCCGGACCTTGATGGCAGGCAAGTACGATCTCGCGAGCGCCTTCGATCGCCGCACACGCTACGCGCCAATCGTCTTTCGTGATGCTGCTCATGCCTGCTCCTGCTCTTCATCCGGGTGAAGACCCGAGATGATGCTGTCGATGCGCTGGGTGCGCACGGGGATCGGATCCTCGACGAATTCTAGCGTCGGGGTGAAACGGAGACGGATCTGGCTGGCGACCCGCGCTCGCAGATGTTTCGTCGCCCGGCGCAGCCCGTCACGGGTGGCGGCTCGTTCCAGCTCGCTGCCGTAGACGGTGTAGAAGGCTTTCGCGTTGCGGAGATCTCGCGAGATCGTCACCTCTGTGATCGTAACGAAGCCGACACCGGGGTCCTTGAGACGCTCGACCTCGAAGGCCAAAACCTCCTTGATCGCCTCTCGGACGCGCTCCGCTCGGGGATAGCTCGCGTTCGCCATGCGTGCAGTCTAGCGGTGCACTTGTGACACCCGAACCGGCCTACCGCAACCAGCCGAGGAAGACCGGCTCCTGGCCGGGCTCCGTAACCACGGTTACCAGGCCGTCGACGACGAGCTGGAGCGACCCGGCGGCCGTCGGTTCGGCCAAGATGACCAGAGCTCGGCCCGGAACCAGCGCGAGCGGGATCGCGTCGGCGGGCACGCCTCGCAGCGTGCGGGTTGGGTCTCCCGACTCGGGCTCGGCGAGCTCGTAGGACACTTCACGAGTCGATGGATCGAATGCCACGACCATGAGCGCTCGTCCGTCGAATGACCAGACGACCCACGGGATCCGTTCGTCGTCGTCTCGTCGCAGGATCGTCGCCGACTGCCGGCCGGCCGCGAGCCGGCGCAGGGTGTACGGCCGGTCCTCCACGTCGCTCCAGACCAATTGCTGGCCGTCCGGGGAGATCGCGAACCGATCGACGAAGTCAGACGTCGAGGTCGCGGAGAGCAGAGACGAACGTTCGGATTCGAGGTCGTACAGATACAGGCCGGAGCTCCCATCATCGCAATCGCAGACGGGCATCTGGTAGATCAGCGACCCACCTAGGCTCCACCCCACCGGTACCAGCGGTTCGTCGGGGTAGCGATTCACGGAGCCGGACTCGCGTGGCTGCACGGAGGTTCGCCCGTTGCCGAGGTTGACGACGTAAAGCTCCGGATCGGTCCCGGTCCAGGCCACCGCGAACCGCCTGCCGTCGCGCGAGACCGTGCCGCCTTCGAGCTGCTGCCCACTCGTCACCGGGAGGATCGCGACCCGCTTCAATCCCTCGCGATCGACCCGCCACACGGTGCCGGCATCGGTCGCGAACGCCACGATGTCTCCCGATCCCGGCTGGCGGAGATGCTGCGGGACCGGCGCGTCGTCGATCCGGCCCATGGTGATCCAATCCTTCGCACCGATGTCGTAGGCGAACACCTCGCCGGACTCGACCGCGTAAACGAGGTACGGCCCGGTGCCGGCGAGCGAGCCGGGGCCCGTGGGTGTCGCCGAGGGACTCGCGGTCGGCGACGACGTCGGAGCGCCACCTGCTTGCCGGCGGTCGGATCGCGAAACCGCGACCACGGCGACCACCGCGGCGAGCCCGAGTGACGCGATGAGCGCAACCACGTGCCAGATCGACTTCGGACGCTCGCCGTTCATGTCACTCCGGAGAGTAGAGGTCGACGCCGACGTCGATCGTATCGACGCGGGGGTACGTCTCCACGTGGCGCTCCACTTCGTGTAGCACGCGCTGCACGTGGAACTTGGTGTCGGCGATCACCGAAACTCCGATCGTCGCGCGCTGATGCTGATCTTGGAAGCCGACCTCGGCAACGGCCGCGTTGAACTTTTGCTTGATGAGCCCGGTCAGCCCGCGCAAGGCGGAGCGCTTCTCTTTGAGGGACGTGCACCCCGGCAGCCGCAGCTCGAACCGGGCCACTCCGACGAACATGGTTAGGCTCGGGGGATCTCCCGGATCTCGTACGCCTCCATGACATCGCCTTCCTTGATGTCTTGGAAGTTGTCGATCCCGATGCCGCACTCGAAGCTCTGCTGCACCTCGCGCGCGTCGTCCTTGAAGCGCTTGAGCGAAGAGATCACCGAGTCCGCGAGCACCACGCCCTCACGCAGCAGGCGGACCTTCCCGCCGCGCGTGATCGTGCCGTCCTCGACGTACGAGCCGGCGATCAGGCCGATCTTGGGAACCTTGAACGTCTGCCGCACGACAGCGCGGCCGAGCACGCGTTCTTCGTATTCCGGCTTGAGCATCCCCTTGAGCGCGGCCTCCACGTCCTCCACCAGCTTGTAGATGATCTGGTAGGTGCGGATGTCGACGCTCTCCTTCTCGGCGAGCTCTCGTGCCGCCGGCGAAGGCCGGACGTTGAACCCGATCACGACGGCGCCCGACGCTTGCGCGAGGGTGATGTCGTTCTCGGTGATCTGCCCCGCAGCCTTATGGAGGATCCGAACATGCACGTCCCCGACCGTGATCTTGTTGAGCGCGTCCTCGATCGCCTCCAGCGACCCCTGCACGTCGGCCTTGAGGATCACGTTCAGCTCGGAGATCTCGCCCTCGCCGATCTGCGCGAAGAGCTCATCCAGCGTGACGCGCTTCTGCGAGACCATCTCTGCCGCGCGCTGCTTGGCGAGTCGCTCCTGCGCGATGTGACGCGCGGCACGCTCGTCGGCGACCGCGAGGAACGAGTCGCCGGCCTGCGGCACGGTCGAGAAGCCCAGGACCTGGACGGGCTGGCCCGGACCGGCTTCCTTCTCCGGCTGTCCGTTCTCGTCGAGCATCGCGCGGACGCGCGCCCAGGCGCCGCCGCACACGATCGAGTCGCCGACCCTCAGGGTTCCGCGCTGCACCAGAACCGTCGCGACCGGGCCGCGCCCCTTGTCGAGATGCGCCTCGATGGCGACACCGCGTGCCGGTGCCTTGGCGTTCGCCTTGAGCTCTTGAACGTCCGCCACGAGCAGGAGCATGTCGAGCAGCTGGTCGACGTTCGTCCCCGCCTTGGCGGATACGTCCACGAAGATCGTGTCGCCGCCCCACTCCTCGGGGTTGAGCCCCTGCTCGGCGACCTGCTGTCGCACCTTCATCGGATCGGCCTCGGGCTTGTCGACCTTGTTCACCGCTACCACGATCGGAACGCCCGCCGCCTTGGCGTGGCTGATCGCCTCGATCGTCTGCGGCTTGACGCCGTCGTCGGCGGCGACGACGAGCACCGCGATGTCGGTGACCTTCGCTCCGCGGGCGCGCATCTGGGTGAACGCCTCGTGGCCCGGCGTGTCGATGAAGGTGATCTCGCGACCGTTCTTGTGCGATTGATATGCCCCGATGTGCTGGGTGATGCCGCCGAACTCGCCCGCAACCACGTCGGCCGAACGGATGTAGTCCAGCAGCTTCGTCTTGCCGTGGTCGACGTGGCCCATGATCGTGATGACGGGCGGTCGCGCGGTGAGATCCGCGGGGTCGTCGTCGTCGACGGGAACCTCTTCGGCTTCGTCGTCGGGAGACACGATCTGCATCTGAACGCCGTAGTCCGACCCGACGAGCTCGACGGCCTCATCGGACAGCGACTGGGTCACCGTCGCCATCTCTCCGAGCAGGAAGAGCTTCTTGACTATCTCCGCGGCAGGTACGCCGAGCTTGGCCGCGAGCTCCTGCACGGTGATCCCACGATGAACCGAGACGGTCTTTGCCGGCGGCGCCTCACTTGGTGCCGCCCCCGCCTCTGGGGCGGCCGCCACGGCCGCTGCCGCCGGAACGGCCGGAGCCGGTCGTGCGGCAGGCTTCTGAACGGGGGCCGGCGCACGCTGGACGGGGCGCTCCGCCGACGGCGGCGGTGCCGTACGCTCGGCAGAGGGTCGCTTGGCCGGCGCGGCGGCAGAACGCGTCGGCCGTTTCGGCCGGGCGGGCCGCGCCGGGGTCTGCGCCTCCTTGACCGTTCCCCGCTCGACCGCCTCTTTCAGCTTCTGGGCGACCGCGTCGTCGACCGTCGACGAATGGCTCTTGGCCACGACGCCCATAGCAGCGAGGAACTCACGCACGAGCTTGCTCGAGAGGCCGAGCTGTTTCGCCAGTTCGTAGACGCGCACGCTCATGCGTCCACCGCCTCGAGGTCGCGGACGATGGAGCTCACGTCGACGCCGTCGGCGCGCAGCGCTCCCGCCAGACGACGGCGAACGACCCTCACGCAGGCGGGGTCGGGGCACACGTAGGCCCCGCGCCCGGGCATAGTGGCAGCGCGATCCACTTGAGCCGTCCCGCGGTCGCTGCGAACGATCCTGATCATCTCGGCCTTCGGTCGGGCGCGACGGCACGAGACGCATACGCGCGCATGCGTGCGACGCCGCCGGGAACGTTCCTCCCGTGGGACGGCACGACGCGAGCGGCGTCCACTCATCCCTGAGCGCCTCCCGCTTCGGCTGCCGGGGGTTCGGGCGCGGGCGCCGCAGGCACGGACGCCGTTGCCGGCTCCGCGACGGGTTCCGCGGCGGGCGCCGGCTTGGGCTTCGCGTCGTCCGCGACCTGCGTCTCGCTCTTGATGTCGATCCGCCAGCCGGTCAGTCGCGCGGCCAGCCGCGCGTTCTGGCCTTCCTTCCCGATGGCAAGGGACAGCTGGTAGTCGGGAACGATCACCAGCGCCGTCTTCTCCGCCTCGTTGATACGCACCTCTTTCACCTTGGCAGGCGAGAGCGCGTTCGCAACGAACGCGCCCGTGTCATCCGACCACGGGATGATGTCGATCTTCTCGCCTCGAAGCTCGTTGACGACCATACGGACACGCGAGCCCTTCGCGCCGACGCAAGCGCCGACGGGATCGACCCCCGGCTCGTTCGACGAGACGGCGAGCTTCGTGCGGTGCCCCGCCTCGCGCGCGATGGCCTTGATCTCCACGATGCCTTCAGCGATCTCGGGAACTTCGAGAGCGAAGAGCGCCTTCACCAGTCCGGGGTGTGAGCGCGACACGACGATCGACGGACCCTTCGCAGTCTTCCGGACGTCCACGATGTAGGCCTTCAAGCGTGCGCCGTGCTCGTAGCGCTCGGAGGGGACCTGCTCGGCCGGCGGCAGCAACGCCTCGACCTTGCCGAGGTCGAGCAGCGTGTAGCGCGAGTCGGACTGCTGCACGATCCCGGTGACGATGTCGCCGGTACGCCCCGCGTACTCGCCGAAGGTCATCTCCCGCTCGGCTTCGCGGATCTTCTGGAGGATCACTTGCTTCGCCGTTTGCGCGCCGATGCGCCCGAACTCTTTGAGATCGAGCGCTTCGTGCTCGCCGACGATGTTCTCCTCGGCGTCGCGGACGGGCTGGCCATCCTCGTCGAGGTCGTACTCGAAGATCCGATAGACGCCGGACTCAGGGTCTACCATCGCGCGTGCGCCGCGTTCCTCCGGAAGCGTCTTGCGGTATGCCGCGGCGAGGGCCTCTTCGAGCCCGGCCATCAACGAATCGATCGGGATGCCTTTCTCCCTCTCGATCAGCTTCAACATCTCGATGTCAACAGGATTCATGAGTTCACCATTCCGGTCGGGGGGCTACCGCTTCGCTCCTTGAGCCCCCCGAGCCCCTACCACGGGAGCACGACCTTCGCGTTCGTCATCTCCGCGAGCGCAACCTCCACGGGTCCGCTCTGCGTCACGAGCCGAACGCGGTCCTCTCCCACCTCCTCCAATGTTCCCTCGTGCTGGCCAAGCGCCAGCACGACTCGCACCTTCCGGCCGAGGACGCGTCGGAAGTCCCTCGGCGTCCGCAGCGGACGGTCCAACCCCGGCGACGTCACCTCGAGCGTGTACCGCCCGACGATCGGATCGTCGGCGTCGAGCATCCGCGACAGCTCCTTGCTCACCAGAGCGCACGTCTCGAGGTCGATCCCTTCCTCACGATCGGCCACCACCCGCACCAGTTGGGTGCGTCCGCGGCGGACGGAGAGCTCGACCAGCTCGGCGTCGTGTCGCGCGAGGACGGGCTCGACGAGCGAGCGGACCCGCTCCTCGAGGACCGCCTGGTTCCTCGGCCCGGCGTGACCTTTTGGGGCGCCCCGTTCGCCGCGGGAGTGAGCGTCCCTGTCCCGCAACGCTCGCCTCCTCGTTTCCCGGGGCCGAAACGGCCACCCTTACTCAAACAAAAAGCCGGCGGTCGCCGACTTCGCATGGCCCTGCCGTTTTCCGGTCGTGATTATAGCACCGGAGGCACTTTATCGCGGGTCTACGCCCCCGTATCCGCAGGCTCGCAAGGACGGTTCGGCGACGCCGTTCAGTAGGCGACTGCCCAGGTCGCACGCTCGGTGGCCGGAGCGCCGCACACGAGGCACGTGCCCTGCGCCGGCTCCGGATCGAGCGGCAGATAGCGGATCGTCGCCTTGGTATCGGCTTTCACGCGGTTCTCGCATTCTCGCCGGCCGCACCAGCCGGCGGCGAGGAACCCGCCGGGGTCGTCGACCAACCGCTTGAACTCGTCGTAGTCGCCGGGCGAGAAGGTGTGGGCTTCGCGGAACGCGGTGGCCTCGGAGAGCAGGACCGCCTGGATCTCGTCGAGGATCTCGGTCACCCGCTTGGCGATCCCCGGTTCGGGCACCTGCTCCTTGGCACCCGAATCCCGGCGCGCGAGGATGGCGTGGCCGGCGGCGATGTCCTTCGGGCCGATCTCGATCCGGACGGGGACGCCCTTCAGCTCCCACTCGTTGTACTTGTAGCCGGGGCGGTAGCCCTCACGGTCGTCGACCTTGACCCTCCGGTCGGCAAGGGCACCAACGATCGCCTTCACCGCGTCGCTCACGAGCGCGCGTTCGTCGTCGGACTTGTAGATCGGGACGATGACGACCTCGATCGGCGCGAGCGAGGGCGGGAGCCGGAGACCGCGGTCGTCGCCGTGCGTCATGATCACGCCGCCGACGAGTCGCGTGCTCACACCCCACGAGGTGGCTTCCGCGAAGTGCTCCTGCCCGTCGCGACCGAGGAACTTCACGCCGTACGCTTTGGAGAAGTTCTCGCCGAGGTAGTGCGACGTGCCGGCCTGGAGCGCCTTGCGGTCGCGCATCAGCCCTTCGATGGTGAACGTCTCGACGGCGCCGGCGAAGCGCTCCGACTCGCTCTTGCGCCCGACCTGCATCGGAAGGGCGAGCACGTTCTCAGCCGCGTCCCGATACACATCGAGCAGAATCATGCGTGCCTCGGCGATCGCTTCCTCGGCGGTCTCGTGAGCGGTATGGCCTTCCTGCCAGAGGAACTCGGTCGTGCGGAGGAACAACCGCGGGCGAAGCTCCCAGCGCACGACGTTGCACCACTGGTTGTAGAGGAACGGCAGATCCCGGTAGGACTGCAGCCACTTCGAGTACGTGGCCCAGAAGATCGTCTCCGACGTCGGGCGGATGATGAGCGGCTCCTCGAGATCTTCGCCGCCGGCATGGGTTACCACGGCGACTTCGGGAGCGAACCCTTCGATGTGGTCGGCTTCGCGCTCGAGGAGCTTGTACGGGATCAGCAGAGGGAAGTAGAGGTTCTCGTGGCCGGTGGCCTTGATCCGATCGTCGAACGCGCGCTGGATCCGCTCCCAGATGGCGAAGCCGTACGGCTTGATGACCATCGTGCCACGCGCGAGCGAGGGCTCGGCCAGGCCGGCCTGCTTGACGACCTCCTGGTACCAGCCGGGGAAGTCTTCCGATTGCTTCGGGAGCGCCATGGGGCGGGAGTCTAACGTTTCCGGCCGATCTGCATCACTGATTGTGGCTGAGGGGCGACCCGCGTCACGGTCGCGGCGCCGTGCGCGCCCTCGGCGCGGAGCTCGGCGGCGAGCTTCTCGACCTCTTTGGCGATCTCCTCGACGATCGCGTCCTCGGGCACCGTGCGAACGATCTCTCCGCGCACGAAGATCTGGCCCTTCTCCTTGCCGGCGGCGACGCCGACGTCGGCCTCGCGCGCCTCGCCGGGGCCGTTCACGATGCACCCCATCACCGCGACGCGCATCGGGACGTCGATGTGCGCGAGCCGCTGCTCGACGGCGGTCGCGAGCGCGAAAACGTCCACTTCGGCGCGGCCGCACGAGGGGCAGGCGACGAGGTCGAAGCCTTGCTCGCGCAGGTTGAGCGACTCGAGGATGGCGATGCCGGCCTTGACCTCCTCGACGGGGTCGGCGGTGAGGGAGACGCGGATCGTGTCGCCGATCCCCTCCGCAAGGAGCGAACCGATCCCGACCGAGGACTTGATGATGCCCTTTGCCGGCGTGCCGGCTTCCGTGACGCCCAGATGCAGCGGGTAGTCGCACCGGGTCGCGATCGCGCGGTACGCCTCGATCATCGTCCACGGGTTGTTGTGCTTCACCGAGATCTTGATGTCGTGGAAGTCGGCGTCCTCGAGCAGCTTCACCTCGAGCATCGCCTGCTCGACGAGCGCCTCGACGGTCGGTCCGCCGAACCGATCCATCACGTCTTTCTCGAGCGAGCCGGCGTTCGCACCGACGCGGATCGGCACGCCGCGTGCGGAGGCCTCGCGCGCGATGAGCGCGACCTTGTCGTGCTTGCGGATGTTCCCCGGGTTGATGCGGATGCCGTGGCATCCCGCCTCGAGCGCCGCGATCGCGTACTTCCACTGGAAATGGATGTCGGCGATGATCGGGATCGTCGAATGCGATGCGATCGCGCCGAGCGCTTCGACGTCGTCGGTGTCCGGGACCGCGACCCGCACGATGTCGCACCCCGAGGCGGCCAGCGCTGCGATCTGCTGCAGCGTCGCGTTCACGTCGGCCGTTTTGGTTATGCACATCGACTGGACGCTGACGGGTGCGTCGCCGCCGATGGCGACGCTGCCGACGCGGATCTGTCGGGACTTCCTGCGCTCGGTCACTCCCCGAGTCTAGCCGGGGATGCTTGGGAGCGGATTCACGATGTCGGTGTACAGCAGTAAGAGGAAGAGCATCCCGAAGATCGTCAGCACCATGGCGGTTACGGGCAAGAGCTTGCGCATGTCGACGTCGCGACGGGTGATCTTTTCCCATGCCAGCACGGCCAGATGGCCCCCGTCGAGCGGCGGGAGCGGAAGGAGGTTCGCGACGCCGACGAACACGTTGAAACCTGCGACGAGCAGGAACAAACCGGTGAAGTCTCCCCGGCGGGCCAGGTCGCCCGAGGTCTTCCCGATCCCGACGATCGTCGCCGGATCCTCGGGCCGGCGTTCCTCTGTGCCGGTAGCGACCTTGAAGAGGCGACCGAGCGTCGACGGAGAGAAGATGTTCTTGAACGCGATGAGGCTGTCCTTCATGCCGACGCCGACGTCGACGGCAGCGGCTCCGATCGCGGAGAAGACGCCTCGCTCTACCTTTCTGAACTCCGGGGAGACCCCGAGGAATGGGATCGTGGCGCCGTCCCGAACCGTCTTGCCGAGCGTCGCGGTGAGGGTCAATCTCCGGCCGGCGCGCTCGACGACGATGTCGATCGTCTGATCAGGCTGCCCGCTGCGGATCGCCTCTTGGACCTGCCGCCACTCGCTCACCGTTCGGCCGCCGATCGAAACGATCCGATCGCCGGGCCGCAGGCCGGCGAGTTCGGCCGGCGCCGGGGCATCGCCCGCCGCCGCGGAACCCACCGTTCCGATCGTCAGTGTCGGATTGTCGAAGTCGGGCTCACCGGAGATCGCCAGGATCGAAGCAAGGATGATCAACGCGACCACGAAGTGAGTGAACGACCCCGCCGCGAGCACGATCGCGCGCTGCCACGCCGGCTTCGCCTTGAACGTCCTGTGCCGTTCCTCGGGAGGGATCTCCTCGAGGGGGTTCATCCCCGCGATCCGCACGTAACCGCCCAAGGGGAAAGCGGAGACCCCGTACTCGGTCTCGCCGCGCGTGACCGACCACAGCTTGGGACCGAAGCCGATGAAGAAGCGATCCACCTTGATCTTGAACCACTTGGCAGTTACGAAATGACCGGCCTCGTGGATCGCTATCGCGAGCAGAACGAAGAAGATGAAGATGAAGATGCCGAAACCATTCATCGGAGCGCCACGACCTCCTCGCGGGCTTGACGGCGAGCCCAGTCTTCGGCGGCGAGCACGTCCTCGAGCTCGGGCTCGGCGACGGAGTCGTGCCGCTCGAGGACGCGTTCGATAACCGGAGCGATGGCGCCGAACCGCAAGCGTTCAGCGAGGAAGGCTTCCACCGCTTCTTCGTTCGCGGCGTTCATCACGCATGGGGAGGTTCCGCCGCTGCGAGCCGCAGCTGCCGCGAGCCCGGGGCACGGGAAGGTCGCTCCGTCGAGCGGCTCGAACTCGAGCGCCCCGAGCGTCTGCCAGTCGAGCGGCTCGGCTCCGTCGGGGAGGCGTTCCGGCCACGAGAGCGCGATCTGAAGCGGAAGACGCATGTCCGGGCTCGAGATCTGGGCGATGCACGACCCGTCGACGAACTCGACGATGCCGTGAACGAGCGACCGAGGGTGGACGACGAGCTCGACCCGGTCGATGGGGACCCGGAACAGATGATGCGCCTCGATCGCTTCCAGTCCCTTGTTCATGAGCGTCGCCGAGTCGACCGTGATCTTGCGCCCCATGCGCCAGGTCGGGTGCGCGAGCGCTTGCTCGACGGTGACGTCCTCGAGCTCGGCTCGGGTGCGACCCCGGAACGGTCCGCCTGAGGCCGTGAGGATCACGCGGCGCACATCGTCCATCCGGTTTCCCGCGAGGCACTGGAACACCGCGGAATGCTCGCTGTCGACGGGGAGCAGGCGGTCCGGCCGATCGACGATGCGCCGGGTGACCAGCGAGCCGCCGGCGATGAGCGACTCTTTGTTCGCGAGCGCCACCGTTTTTCCGGCGTCGAGCGCGGTCAGCGTCGGGAGCAGCCCGGCGCTTCCGACGAGCGCGTTCACGACGACGTCGGCGTCGGGATGCGCGGCCGCCTCGAGCAGCGCGTCCCGCCCGACGCCGAAGCGTGTGCCGGACGGGACCTCGATGTCGCCCCGGCCCAGAACCGCGACGGAGGGCCGGAACTCGTCGACCTGCGCCGCCAGGAGCTCGGCGTTCGAGCCGGCGGCGAGCGCGACGACGCGGAAGCGGTCGGGATGCTTCCGCACCACGTCGAGCGTTTGAGTCCCGATGGACCCGGTCGAGCCGAGCAGTGCGATCCGTTTCACGCCATCATCCTGCCAGGGGACCTGAGGCTACGCTGAGAAGGTCACAGAACGACGACTCGGAAGATCCAATAGGCGGCCGGTGCGGTGAAGAGCAACGCATCGAGGCGGTCGAGTGCCCCGCCGTGCCCGGGCAGGATCGTACCCATGTCTTTGATGTCCAAGTCTCGTTTCAACATCGATTCAGCCAGATCGCCGAGCGGAGCGAGGACCGAAGCCGCAAGAGCGAGGAGGGCCGAGGACCCGAGGTCCAGCAGCCCGAGGTGCGGACCGATCAGCAGCGCCATCCCGAACACGAAGACCGTCGCCCCGGCGGCGCCTTCCCAGGTCTTCGACGGACTCACGGCCGGCGCGATCTTGTGCTTGCCGAAGAACGAGCCGGAGGCGTAGGCGCCGATGTCGTAAAAAGCGACCGCGGCGATGTACGCGATCACGTGCGCGATGCCGTGCGGCAGGTCGCGGATCAAGATCGCGTGCGCACCGAGAACCGGGATGTAAGCGACGCCGAGCACCGTGACGGCGATGTTGGTCGCCACGCGGTCCCGCTCCGGATCGACGAGATACCAAAGGAACGCGCCCACGAGTGTCAGCACCATCCCGAACGACAACGCCTGCGGACCCTTCCAGTAGGCGCCGAAGAGCACGAGCGCGCCGCCGGCGAGCCCGAGCGCGGTCGCCGGCCGGTATCCGCGAGAAGAAAGGGCCGAGTAGAACTCCTGCAGCGCAAGGAGGATGGCCGCACCGGCGAGCACGGGGAACGCCGCCGGCGTCCAGTACAGGGAGCCGAATATCAAGCCGACGAGGGTGAGGCCGGTGATGATCGCGACGGGAAGATTGCGGCCCGCGCGAGGAGCCGCCTGTTCGGGCGGTGATCCCTCCGTCGGCGCCGGCTCCATGACGCTCGCCCGGCGGGCTAGATCTCGGAGAGCTCGTGCTCTTTGCGCTCGAGCATCTGATCGATCTCGGTCACGAAGCGGTCGGTGAGCTTCTGGAGCTCTTTCTCCGCGCGGTGCCCGTCGTCCTCGGACACCTTGCCGTCTTTCATGTCCTTGTCGATCTCTTCCTTGGCGTGACGACGCACGTTCCGGATCGAGACCCGGCCGTGCTCCGCGCGATCCTTCACGAGCTTGATGAGATCCTTGCGCCGCTCCTCGGTGAGCTGCGGAAAACTGAGGCGGATCACCGCGCCGTCGTTCGACGGGTTCAGACCGAGGTCCGAGGTCAGGATGGCCTTCTCGATCGACGAGATCGCGTTCCGGTCGTACGGATGGATGACGAGCATCCGCGACTCGGGAACCGAGAACGAGGCCAGCTGCTGCATCGGCGTCGGCGCGCCGTAATAGTCCACGGTGATCTTCTGGAGGAGCGTGGGTGAGGCGCGCCCGGTTCGGAAGCCGGCGAACTCCTCGCGCGTGACCTCGATGGCCTTCGCCATCTTTCCTTCAGCCTGCTTGAGCGCCTGGTCGATCATCTGGAGTCCCCTCCGGAGCTATCCGCGGACGACGGTGCCGATCGGCTCCCCTTCGAGAGCTCGGCGGATGTTCCCCTGTACCTGCAGGTTGAACACGATGATCGGAAGCTTGTTGTCCATGCAAAGAGAGATCGCGGTGTTGTCCATGACGCCGAGACCGCGCTGGAGCACCTCGAGGTACGTGAGCTCGTCGAATCGGACCGCGTTGGGGTTCTTGACCGGATCGTCGTCGTAGACGCCGTCGACCTTCGTGGCCTTCAGGATCGCGTCGGCGCCGATCTCCAAAGCTCTTTGGGCGGCCGTGGTGTCGGTCGAGAAGTACGGCGTCCCCATGCCGGCCGCGAAGATCACGATCCGACCCTTCTCGAGATGCCGCACTGCCCGGCGAGGGATGTACGGCTCCGCCACCTGCGTCATCTGGATAGCGCTCTGCACGCGCGTCTGCACGTCGTTCTTCTCCAACGCGTCCTGCAGCGCGAGCGAGTTGATGATCGTTGCCAGCATCCCCATGTAGTCGGCGCGGGAGCGGTCCATCCCCTGGGCCTGTGGGGAGTTGCCTCGGAAGATGTTGCCGCCGCCGACCACGACGGCGACCTGCATCTTGAGCTCGCGGACGACCTCACCCAGCTGATCGGCGAGCGAGTTCACGATGCGCGGGTCGATGCCGAAGCCGAGCTCGGGGTCGGCGAACGCCTCACCCGAGAGCTTCAGAAGGACCCGCTCGTACGCGCCGGCCATCTAGTCCACCCCGAGGCGGAACCGCGCGAACCGCCGGACTCGTACCGGCTCCTTGAGCTCGGCCGACGCCTCGTCGAGGAGCTGCCCGACCGTCTTCTTGTCGTCGCGGATGTACGGCTGATCGACGAGGCAGTTCTCCGCGAAGAACGCGTTCAGCTTTCCCTCGACGATCTTCTCGATGACGTTCTCGGGCTTTCCTTCCGGCGCCTGCGCCCGGTAGATCTTCTTCTCACGCTCGACGAGGTCCTCGGGCACCTCGTCCCGCCCGACGAACTGCGGGTTCGCGAACGAGATGTGCAGCGCGATCTCGCGCGCGAGCGCGCGGAAGCGGTCGGTCTTGGCGACGAAGTCGGTCGCGCAGTTGAGCTCGACGAGCACGCCGAGCTTGGCCGGCATACCCGGGTCCGGTGTGTGCAGGTACGCCTCGACGAGGCCTTCGTCGGCCCCACGCGTAGCGAACTTCTTCGAGCTGGCCAGTCCGCGTTCGCGAACGAGATCCTTGGCCTTCTCCATGTCGCCGCCGGCGTCTTGCAACGCCTTCTTTGCGTCCATCATCCCGGCGCCGGTTGCGTCCCGGAGCGCCTTTACGTCTGCTGCCTTGATCTCCACCAGGTCTCCTGTCGATCTTCGGTCTAGCGCATCATGCCGCGTTTGCGTTCCTCTTCTTCGATCTCCTTGCGGCGCTTCTCTTCTTCCTCTTCCGCGAGCAGCTGCAGTTCCCACTCCGCCAGCGGCTCCTCGGGCATCAGCTCCGGTTCTGGGGGCTGTTCCTGTCCGCCGGCGTCTGGCGCGCGCGAGCCGAGGCCGTCGATCACGGAGTCGGAGATGATCCGCGTCAGCAGCGCGATGGCGCGGATCGCGTCGTCGTTGCCGGGCAGCGGATAGTCGACCTCATCGGGATCGCAGTTGGTGTCGAGCGGCGCGACCACCGGGATGTTGAGCTTGCGCGCTTCCTGGACGGCGATGTGCTCCTTGCGCGTGTCGACGACCCAGAGGGCCGACGGGAGCTTGGTCATCTCGCGTATGCCGGAGAGGTTCTTCTCGAGCCGCTCCCGTTCCGCGCGGAGCTTGAGGACTTCCTTCTTCGGCAGCACGTCGAACGCGCCGGTCGCCTCCATCGCTTCCAGCTCGCGCAGACGCGACAGCCGCTTCGACATCGTCTGGAAGTTGGTCAGCATCCCGCCGAGCCAGCGCTGATTGACGTAAGGCATTCCGCAGCGACGCGCTTCATCCTCGACGATCTGCTGCGCCTGCTTCTTGGTTCCGACGAACAGGATGGTGCCGCCGCGAGAGACGGTGTCGCGAACGAACCGGTACCCGCGCTCGATCCCATCGACGGTCTTCTGGAGATCGATGATGTAGATCCCGTTGCGCTCGCCGAAGATAAAGCGGCGCATCTTGGGATTCCATCGGCGGGTCTGGTGTCCGAAATGGACGCCCGCCTCGAGGAGCTGCTTCATGGTTGTTACGGCCATACATGAACCTCCGGTTGTCCCTCCGCTCACCGTGGCCTGGGCTTTCGCTCAGTGCCCCGCTCGGCAGAACCCCGGACGCGCCGGGGACCGGTTGCCGATCGGCGAGCGTGCGAATTTGCTCCCTTGTGGGAGCCCACGGATGGTAGCAGAGCCTACGCGGGGCTCGTCGGGGCTTCCTCGCCGCCGTAGAGCAGCACGGATCGCCGCGTGAACGCGAGCAGCATCCACATCGTCACCAGTGCCGCGACGAACGCATACAGCGTCAGGGGGAAGGCCCTCGGAACCGCCTCCCCGGCCGCCGCGAGACGATACAGCCCGTTGGTAACGAACCCGTAGATCAAAACCAGCACGATCTGACCAAGCGGGCGGCGGCGGAGCCACCGGTTGCCGCGCCGGAACGCCGCACCGGCCGGCGCGCCGTCGGCGGCCGCGACGAAGGTCCCGACGAGGATCAGCACGCCGAAGAGCAACGCCGTTCCGATGGCACCGTCGTCTCGAACGGACGCCAGATCGGCACCGATCGTCAGGGACACCCCGAACAACGCGAACGAGACGAGCTCGAGGAAGGCGAAGGTCCGGAAGCGAGCCCGCAATGTTCGCGTAGCGTTGCCGAGCGACGGCAGCTCCCCGCGGGCGCGCTGCGTTGCGAGGACGACCAGGACACCGAACACCACGGTGCGGAGCACCAAGGCGACGGTGCGCAGGATCCAGATCTCCGCGGCGGTGCGGTCGGTGATCTCGATGACGCCGACGTCGAGGAACGCGTCGACCGGCGGAAGAGATAACAGCGGCATCATCACGTCCGCGCGCGCGGGTGCGCCCAGGGCGAACACCCAGAGCAGCAAGACGACGACACCGAAGAGCGGCGCGAGGATCAGGAGCGGGTCGCCGACCAGAGAAGAGGCCGACCAGGAGAGAACCCGCCCGAGGCGCCACTCCTCCGCAGGCCGGCGCCGGCGTATGCGGATGACGACGTCACGGCCCGCGCGTTCGACCGAAGCTGATTCCCCGTTCACGTCCGGGGATGCTAGCGCGCGTGTGTGCTCGCGCGGCGCCTACTACTCCTCGGGGATGGGAACGAGGCGGATCGCTTGGGAGAGGTCGCGGCGCAGCCCGTCGAGCAGGAGGGGCTCCGGATCGACGTATGTTTCTCCGATCCGAGCGCCGAAGTGCAGGTGTGGCTGCGTCGAGCCGGCGTGTCCCGGGCCGCTCAGCGCGATCGGCTGCCCCCGCGCGACGACGGCGCCCTTCTTGACGGAGACCGACGTCAGGAACGAATACGTGGTTCGGATCCCATCGGAGTGATCGATCGAGACGAACAGCTCCGTCGCGACGAGCCCGGCGAACGCCACGACCCCGGCATTCGAAGCCACCACCTGTGTTCCGATCGGGACGGCCATGTCGATACCGCGGTGACCGGCCGCGAATGGGGTCGGCGGGGGCTCGAAGTGCCGGATGATCGGGCCCTTAACCGGCCGCAGGTACCCCGGCGTCGAAGACTGGACGGCTGCGGCGACGCTCTGCCCGCCGAGCGCGAGGGCTGCGGCGAGCGCCACAACGGCAGCTTTCGATGCGCGGATCACGCCGCGAGGCTACGAGGCCGCGCCCCCGGTTGGAAGTTCCTCGATCCAGACGAGCGCGTCAGTCGTGCGTGGCTTCGGCCATCTTGTTGCGGAGCTGCAGGACGGCCTTGGTGTGCATCTGGCACACGCGTGACTCGGTGACGCCGAGCACCCCGCCGATCTGCGCGAGGGTGAGACCCTCGTAGTAGTACAGCGTGATCACCAGCCGCTCGCGCTCCGGGAGCACGTTGATCGCAGACGCGAGGATGTGGCGAGTCTCCTCGGACTCGAAGGACATCTCGGGGTCGGCGGCCCTCGCGTCGGCCAGCGTGTCGACGAGCGACACCGACTCGCCCTTCTCGCCGCCGACCGAGAGCAGCTCGTCGAGCGCCACAACGGAGACGAGGTTGATCTGATTGAGCATCTCCTGCAGATCGTCGAGCGACACCCCGAGCTCATCCGCCAGCTCCGCGTCGGAGGGTGGACGTTGCAGACGGCTGCCGAGCTCGCTGAGGGCGCGTTCGACCTCGCGGGCCTTGAACCGGACCGAGCGCGGGATCCAGTCGATCGCTCGAAGCTCGTCGATGATCGCGCCGCGGATGCGGTTGATCGCGTAGGTCTCGAACTTGATGGCGCGTTCGAGGTCGAACTTCTCGATCGCGTCGATGAGCCCGAAGATCCCGTAAGACACGAGGTCGGCTTGCTCGATCGTTGCCGGCAACCCGACCGATACGCGCCCGGCGACATACTTCACGAGCGGCGAGTAGTGGAGGATCAGACGTTCTCGCGCGGCTTCGTCGTGCGTCGCTTTGAACTCGCGCCAAAGGGCGTTGAGCATCGAGCCGTCCTCGTGGTCGACGGTCCCGACTCCGTCTGCGGAGGCGGCCCCGTCGGCCCGGCGGGAGGCGCGTGCCTTGCTAGGCCCTTGGATGCGTGAGCTCATAGACCTGTCGGAGTCTTTCCCTCGAAACCCGAGTGTAGATTTGCGTGGTCCTCAAATCAACGTGTCCTAAAAGCTCCTGCACTGTTCTGAGGTCGGCCCCTCCCTCCAGTAGATGTGTAGCGTACGTGTGCCGGAAGGTGTGCGGGGAAGTCTTTCCGCCCGGTACGACCTCTCGCGCGTATTTCGTCACCAATGCGCGCACGTCTCGCTGGCCGATCCTTCGTCCGCGTCGGTTGTAGAAGAGCGCGGCCGGGGGTGAGGTCTCTCGTATGAAGGAGCTGCGGGCCTTCGCCAGGTAGGTCCGTAGCGCGTCCGTAGCCGGCTCCCCCATAGGGACGATCCGCTCCTTGCGACCCTTCCCGAGAACACGGATCTGAGCCCGGGCGAAGTCGACCTCATCGATGTCGAGGGCGGTCAGCTCGCCGACCCTGATCCCGCATCCATAGAGAAGCTCGAGCATCGCCCGGTCGCGCAAGCCTGCGGGCTCGTCGCCGGGAGGCAGCTCGACGAGGATCTCAACCTGGCCCTTCTTCAGCACCGCGGGGAGAAGGCTCGCGCGCTTCGGCGTCGCCACCACCGTCGCCGGATTGTCGGCGCGTATGCCGCGGCGCACGCAGAAGCGATAGAACGAGCGCAAGGTCGCGGCCTTCCGGTGAACGCTCGCGCGCGCCATCCCTCGCGTCGTCAGCCACGCGAGGAACCGGCGCACGGTCTGATGCGATGCCGTGGCGGGGTCGCTGCGCACACGACGGCAGAACTCGAAGTACTGCTCGAGGTCGCGCCGATACGCGGAGACGGTGTGCTGCGAGAGGTCGCGCTCCAATTCCAGGTGTCGCAGGAAAGCCGCGGCGAGCTCGACTGCGCCGGCGGACGCTTCGACAGAGGCTTTGGGGGTCACGCAATCAACTATCGGCGCGGCCGACACCAGCGTCAAGGAACAGGGTTCAGCGGAGCCGGCGGACGCTCCCTCCCGCGCCGCGGGCGATCCAGCCGCCGAGCTCGAGCCGCACGAGCGTCTTGGCGAGCGTTCCTCCGTCGAAGCAGGCGAGCGCTCCGACGGTTTCGGCCGACATCGTCTGCTTCCCGATCAGCGCGAGCACCGCCACTTGCTCGGGCGGCATGTCCCCCGGAACCTCGTGGAGGTCGCGCATCGACGATTCCCGCGCGATCTCGACGCCGATCCTCTCGAGCACGTCCCCGGCGCAGGTGCACGGTGCCGCACCGTCCCGGAGAAGCTCGTGCGGACCGACGGAGACGTCGATCCGAACATCGCCGGGCACGGCGAAGACGTCGCGACCGATGCCGAGCGCGTGCCGCGCCGTGCTCAAGGCTCCGCTCCGCTCACCCGCTTGTACGACCACCGTCGCTAGAGCGAGCGCGGCGATGATCCGGTTCCGGTGTGTGAAGCGGTGCTTGCGGGTGGGCGTGCCCGGCGGATGCTCGGCCACGAGGGCGCCGCGCTCGGCGATCCGGGCGTAGAGGTCGCGGTGGCTCGCCGGGTAGCAGACGTCGATTCCGCCGGGCAGTACCGCGACGGTGGTGCCTCGATCGAGCGCGCCGAGGTGCGCAGCGGCGTCGATCCCACGCGCGAGGCCGCTGACGACGCAAACGTTCGCCATGGCGAAGTCGGTCGCAAGCGCTTCGGTGATATCCGTTCCGTAGGGCGTCGGCGTTCGCGTTCCGACGATTGCCACACAGGGAGGAAGCTGGTCGAGCCTTCGGCCCGTCACCCAGATGCGGTCGGGCGGGTCGGGCAGATGCTCGAGCTTCGCAGGGTATTCGGCGGCCCCGCGCTCGATCACGCGCCAGTCGATCCCCTCGGCGAGGACCCGCCCGTTGTCCGTTCGAAATCTCACTTCTTCGGATCGAACCGAAACAAGAGAGCGCTGTCCACGTGATCGTGCGTCACGACCCCGTCGCCCCGGAGATCGGCCTCCGTTCGTGCGACGCGCATCACTCGATGAACTCCTCGAGCCGACAGGCCGAAGCGATCGACCGAACTCTCGAGCGCCCGCTTGGCAGAAGCGTCGGCGGCTACAGCCTCCTCGAGGCACGCGGTCGGGATGTCGGCGTTGGTCTGGATGCCGAACCTTGCGAGACGTTCGCCCTGCCGAAGCCGCGCGGCGATCACTCGCTCGCGCACAAGGGCCGAGGAAGCTCCCGTGGAGTGAAGGAACAGCTCCTTCTTCTTCAGCCGCTCGACCTCCACCTGAAGATCGATGCGGTCCATCACCGGACCGGACAGCCGCTCCTCATACGTAGCGAGCCGGCCCGGCACGCACTTGCACGACCGGAGGGCGTCGCCGAGATACCCGCACGGGCAAGGGTTCGTCGCCGCGACGAGCTGAAAGCGCGCCGGATAGGTGACCGCCCAGCGCCCCCGGACGATCGTCACGGTTCCTTCCTCGAGCGGGCCGCGCAGGGCCTGCAGCGCATCGCGTTTGAACTCCGCGGCTTCATCGAGGAAGAGCACGCCGCGATGAGCGAGCGACACCTCTCCCGGTTGCGGCACGAGGCTCCCTCCACCGATGAGTCCCACCGTCGACACGGATAGATGCGGCGCGCGGATCGGCCGTTGGGTGATCAGCCCGGCGTCCTCGGGTAACAGCCCTGCAACTGAATAGATCCGGGTCACCTCGAGAGCCTCCCCGTGCGTCAGCGGCGGCAAGATGCCTCGCAGACGCCGAGCAAGCATGGTTTTGCCGCCGCCGGGACTTCCCCTCAACAGAAGGTTGTGGCCGCCGGCGGCGGCGAGCTCGAGCGCTTGCTTCGGCAAGGTCTGTCCGCGCACATCGGTGAGGTCTGCGTCGTCGTCCTCCACGGGGGCCGGCGTCTCGGCCGCACCCTCGGTAACCCCGTCGAGCGTGCACTCGCCCCGTAGGAAGCGCACCGCCTGCGCGAGATGGTCGACCGGAAGCACGTCGATGCCGCCGACGAGCGTCGCCTCGGTCGCGTTCGCCCGGGGCAGTAGGATCGCACGCTTCCCCGCCTGCGAGGCCGCCATCGCACTCGCGAGCGCGCCCCGTACCCGCCGGATGGTCCCGTCGAGCGACAACTCGCCGAGCAGGCACATCTCGCGGAGCCGCTCCTGCGGGATCCGGCCGTCGGCGGCGAGCACGCCGAGCGCGATCGCGAGATCGAAGCCGGGACCGGTCTTGCGCAGATGAGCCGGAGACAGGTTGACCGTGATCCTCTGCATCGGCCACTTCTCGTTGCTCGAGAGAACCGCAGCTCGGACCCGTTCGCGCGCCTCCTGGATCGACGCGTCCGGCAGTCCCACCAGTGTGAACTGTGGGAGGCCCGAGGCGAGCGCGACCTCGACCTCCACGGGATAGCCGTCGAGCCCGACGATCGCGACCGTTTCGGCCTTAGCGACGCTCACGGCTCAGAACGCTCCCTCGAGGTGCGTGACGAGCGGTCCCCCGCCACCGGTGCGCACCTCAACCACGTCGAAGCGAATCGTCGAGGCGGTCGGACGCTCTTGCATCAAAAATTGGCGAGCGAGTCCACGTATGCGGTTCTGCTTGCGCCACGTGACGGCTTCGCCGGGGGTGCCGAACCGGTCGGACCGTCGGGTCTTCACCTCGACGAAAGCCAGCACCCCGGCGCGCTCGGCGACGATGTCGATCTCACCGGTGCGGCCGCATCGAACGTTGCGACCGACGATCCGCCACCCCTGTTCGATGAGAAACCGCGCGGCGATCTCTTCGCCGGCCCGTCCAAGCTCGCCGCGTCCCACCCGAGCGACGATAACGGGCTGAGAGGGTTCATTCGCGCGGCCGTGACGTTATCGAGCCGAGCGCGAATAGATTCTCGGCTACGGTCTGGACGCTAGCGCATGGCCCAGATCACGAGGAGCGCTACGACGATCATCGTGATCGCGAAGATCGTGATGTCGGCGGTCTTGCCGCCGCGGTATTTTCGGAGCGGGTTGTAGCCCATCTAGCTCAGCCTAGCCCAACACCGGTGGGCCCAGGCGCGCGCTGGGGCCGTCCGGACCGTCCTCCTTGCGGAGCTCTTCGATGTTGACGTCCTCGAACGTGATCACCCGTACGTGCGGCACGAACCGGCTCTGGCGGTACATGTCCCAAACCCACGCGTCGGACAACGTGACCTCGAACCAGATCTCATCGCCCTGACGCTTCTCCGCGACGTCGACCTTGTTCGCGAGGTAGAACCGGCGCTCGGTCTCGACGAGGAAACGGAACATCTGGAAGACGTCGCGGTACTCGCGATAGAGAGCGAGCTCCATCTCGGCCTCGTACTTCTCGAGATCGTCGATGCTCACGCCGCGCGCCTCCTCAGTCGTACGCCGCCGATAACAAGAAGCATCGCCGAAGCCGCCTCCGGACCGCCGCCGTATGCCGGCACGTCGAACAGATCCCATCGCTTCGGCGGCCACAGCTTCACGAACGCTTTCCCGATCATCTGTGTACGCTTCACCGGCCCGAGCGAGAAGCGGCTGTCCTCCGAGTGCGGCCGGTTGTCCCCCATCATGAAGTACGAGCCCTTCGGCACGGCGAACGGTGCGAACGGACGCAGGTCCCGTTCCTCGGCGATGTAGGGCTCGTCCAGCGTCAGCTTCGAGCCGTCGGGCCGCGTGACCGTCACGATCCCGTCGGTCATCTCAACCGTCTCGCCGGGCAGGCCGACGATCCTCTTGATCAGATCCTCCTCGCCCGGCGACGCCGCGCCGATGCCCTCCGTGAGGAAATCGATCGCCCGTCGCACGATCCCGCGCGGGGGCTGGACGGTCTCTCGTGCGAAGACGACCACCTCTCCGCGGCGCGGCTCGCGGAACCGGAACGCGAGCTTGTTGACGAGCACGCGGTCGCCCTTGATGAGCACCGGCTCCATCGACTCCGACGGGATCCAGAACGCCTGGAGCAAGAAGGTCTTCATCAGCAGCGCGAGCCCGAAGGCGATTATGACCAAGACGGGAAGCTCCTTGAAGAAACGGAGCCGTTCGCGCTTGGGCGGAGCCCCCGCCGGCTTTTCGGGCCACTCCGCCTGCAGCGGAGAGCCCTCGAGCGGAGTCCTCACGGCGAACCCGATGGAACGAGCTCCTGGCCGAGCGCAGCCAGCTCGTCGAGCTCTGCCTCCAGCAGCTCGGCTTCGATCGTTCCCCCCGCGCCGACGCCCTTGAACGACATCCGGTGGACGGGGGTCGGGCCGTGCGCCCGGAGAGCGTTCCAATGCTCGCGCGTGCCGTACCCCTTGTTCGATGCGAACCCGAATTCCGGGAAGCGGCGGTGCAGCCGGCGCATCGCGCGATCCCGGACGACCTTCGCGACGATCGAAGCCGCCGCGACCGAGGCCGCGACACGGTCTCCCTTCCGGATCGAAAGCGTCGGCACCGGCATCCTCGGCACCGAGAAGCCATCGGAGAGCGCGTAGTTCGGCCGTGGATCGAGACGCGCGACGGCGGCACGCAGGGCCCGGATGTTGGACTTGTGCAGCCCGCGCCGGTCGATGATCGCCGGCGTCACGCGCACGAGCGTGAGCGCGACAGCTTGCGCGCGGATCTTCACGGCCAGGACGTCCCGCTGCTTGGGCGTCAGGAGCTTCGAGTCTTTGAGGCCTGGGAGGTCGAAATCGTCGGGCAGGATCACCGCTCCCGCGACCAGCGGCCCGGCGAGAGCGCCGCGGCCGACCTCGTCGACACCCGCGACCAGCGCGAACCCCTGGTCGTGGAGCTCACGTTCGATGGCGCCGTCGGGCCGCATCGCGCTGAGGATAACGCGGCGGGCCGACGCCGGCGGGTCCTGCCGTCCGGTTCGGGTGCTCGGTCTGCTCCGCTCAGGCCGCTCTGTCGAGGCGCTGACGCCGTTTCCTAACGCGAGCGGCGCCGAGGAAGACGACCGGAGCAACAACCGCGACCGAACCAAAAGCGGCCGCCCCGTATTTCGGGGTTCCGAAAGTGCCGATCCGGCTAAGCGGCCAAACCTTGATGAACGCCTTGCCGACGATGTCGGAGCGTTTGATCGGGCCAAGCCTGGTGCGACTGTCGGCCGAGTTCGGCCGGTTGTCCCCCATCACGAAGTACGACTCCGGCGGAACCGTCGAAGGACCGAACGGCGAGGTGTCCTTGTCCTCCGCCAAGTACGGCTCCTTCAAGGCGATCTTCGTACCGTCGGTCTTGGTGATCGTTACGACGCCGTCCTTCATCTCCACCGTCTCACCGGGCAGCCCGATGATGCGCTTGATGAAGTCGCGGTCCGACGGAGCCGTCACGCCGAGCCCTTCGGTCAGCGTGTCGACGATCTTGCGGAGCAAGCCGCGCGAATCGGCGGTCGTGTCGCGCTCGGCGACGAAGACGATCACCTCGCCGCGGCGCGGCTCGCGGAATCGATACACGAGCTTGTTGACGAG
>JBKKCR010000248.1:0-16415 GCA_046712825.1 Actinomycetota bacterium
GCGCGGGGTGGCGCCCGGGGGGTGGGGGGGCGGCCCCGCGGTACCGCCAAACCCCGCGGTACGGGGGGGGCGGGCCGGTGCGGGGCGGCCCGACAAACCGACTCGTTAGTTGCCCGCCTTGAGCTTCACCGTCTGCTCGACGTTGGACTCACCGCATTGGAAGGCATCGCACGCGAAGGCGAATGCCTGCAGCGTGGCGTTACCGCCCTTGAACAGTCCGTTGTCGGCCTGCACCTCGGCGGTCCATGGGTGGGTCTCTCCATCACAGACGAGCTCGGTGAAGAACCACCCGCGGATGATGACTCGGCCGGCCTTCTGCGACAGGTTTCCGTCAAGGCTCGCGAACTCGACGCCTTCGCCGGTGCAAGTCGAGGTTCCACTCACCGTGGCGTTCCCGGTCTTGGGGTCGAAGGTGCCGGTCTTGTTCACCGTGAGGTCGATCACGGGCGGAGGCGGCGGCACGTCAACGCTGATCGTCAGCTGGCCGCCGTTACCGCCGCCGTCGAACTGGTCGTCGATGGCCAGGATGTAGTAGGTGATCCCGGTCTCGGCGAAGAACCCCGTGGCTCCCGGGCCGCATGCAACGAGTTCCAGACTGCCGGGCGAGCCGCTTCCGACGAGCACGCCCGCGGAGTAATCCGAGGAGGAGACGTCGATGAAGACGTCGCCGCCGGTCCCTTCGAGCACGTACCAGACGCTCGCGTCCGTGGCAGGCGCCCCGCAGAGTTCGTTGAGCGCCGCGTCCTCGGCGTCGGTCGTAGCCTCCGAGGTATCGATCGTCTCTGTGAACGGGATCCCCCCGATCGACGTGGCCCCTCCGATGGTGTCGTTCGACGGCGTGGCCGCCGAAGCGCTGACCACCTGGAGCATGACGGCCGCGAACACGGCGAATGCCGTGAGCGTACGTCGAGATCTCATGCCGACTCCTCCTCTCCCCTTAGCGGGTTCCTGAAGACTCAGACGTGCGACCGGTTTCCGAAGTTCCAATGCCCCGGCTTCGTGACGGAAACGAGCGATTCCGTCGGCTACCCTTCGACCGACGTACGAGAGGGGTGCGGTGCTCGAGGAGATCGTGGAGCGCGTCGGGCCGGTGTTCCAGGCCGCCGGTTACTGGATCGTGGCGGGGGCCGTGGCTCTCGAACGGTCCATCTTCATCGGCCTGATCATCCCCGGCGACGTGGTCCTGGCTCTGGGCGGCATCTACGCTGCCCGGCACGAGCTCTCCCTCCCGTGGGTGATCGTCACCGCAACGCTCGCGGCGATCATCGGCGAGTCGGTGGGCTACTGGCTCGGCCGGAAGTACGGCGTCGGCCTCATATCGCGTCTGCCGCTCGTCCGACGCCTCGCCCCCAAGCTCGAAGCCGCCGAGGAGTATTTCCGCACCCAGGGCGGAAAGACCGTCTTCATCGGCCGCTTCGCGACCGCCGCCGGCTCGTTCATCCCGTTCGTAGCCGGTGTGGCGAAGATGCCGTTCGGCCGGTTCCTTGCCGTCGACATCCCCGCGATCATCCTGTGGGCCGGAGGGATCGCCACCGTCGGATACGTGTTCGGGAGCAACCTCGACCGCGTCGAGCGTTTGCTCTCACGGTTCGGTCTCGTCGCCCTGGGCCTGCTGGCCGTGTTCATCCTCACCCGCTTCCTTATGAAGAGGCGGCGGCAGAGGGAGGGTGGGGAGTGACACCGGCGGCTTGGCTTTGCATCGCCGTCGCGGGGGCGCTCGCGGTCGCCGATTGGATCGCGGTGTCGCCATCCGTTCGGTCCAAGCGCGCCGAGTACGTGCTCAAGCCGGCGACCATGATCCCGCTCATCGCTGCTGCGGCCATCCTGGACCCCGAGCGCGACGCGCAGCGGGCGCTGTTCCTTGTGGCGCTCGTCCTGTCGCTCGCCGGCGACGTCTTCCTGATGCTTCCGCGCGACCTGTTCGTCGCCGGGCTCGGCGCGTTCCTGCTCGGACACATCGCGTACATCGGAGGCTTCTTACTGGAACCGCGCGCCGCCGGCCCGACGTTGATCGCGGTGGTCGTTGTGGTGGTCGCGGCGGCGACCCTGGGACGGCGCATAATCTCCGCGGCCCGGATGAGCGATACCCCTGCGATCGCGGGACCCGTCGGCCTCTACATGATGGTGATCTCGACGATGGTCGTGCTGGCTGCCGGCACGGCGGAGTTCTTCGCGACCGCCGGGGCTGCGATCTTCTTCGCCTCCGACGCGATGATCGCTTGGGACCGGTTCGTGCAACCGTTCCGCTGGGCTCGGCCGCTCATCATGGCGACGTATCACATCGCTCAGGCTCTTCTCGTCGTGTCGCTCACTCGCTGACGTCGCCTCCTTCTTGCGAGGCATCGGAGCGTTCCGGAGCTAGCCTCGACCCCGTGGACGACCCGAAGCCTCCTGTCGATGGACGCACCCCGAACTGCGACCTGTCCACCATCTGCTGGAGTTGCGGCTCCCCGATGCAGCCCGAGCACGCCCACTACCGATGTCCCAGCTGCGGATGGCGTGACTCCTGCTGCGACGGCCCTTATTAGCCCGGTTTCGGCCGGGCTCCTTCGCGTCTCCTCCAGCGTGACTCGTCGGCGCGCGTGATACTGGCGAGATCGTGAACGTTCTGCGCCGCCTTGCCGCCGCGATCATCACCTCGGTTCTGGCCGCGCTGAGCCTTCCACCCCATTGGGTCGAGGCACAGACCGTGACCGACCCCGACTTCAAGCTGAAGACCGTCGCGTCGCTCGACTTTCCGGTCGGCATGCAGTTCACACCCTCGGGGACTCGTCTCTTCGTCAACGAACGCGAGGGTCGCATCCGCATCATCAAGAACGGAAGTCTGCTCTCTGCGCCGTTCGCGACGGTCAACACCACGACGTCGGGCGAAGGAGGATTGCTCGGCCTCGCGCTGCATCCCAGCTTCGAGAAAGGCCAGCCTTGGGTCTACGTGTTCTACACCCACTCGAGCGGCGATCACGATCTGGTCGAGCGCTTCAAGGCTTCCGGCGACAAGTCCGTGCAGCGCGACGTCGTGTTTACCAACATGCCGGCGAGCGGGTATCACCACGGTGGAAGCGTTGCGTTCGGCGCCGACGGAAAGCTTTACATCTCGAACGGCGAGAGCCACGACACCAGCAAGGCGCAGAACCCGAACGAACTCGGCGGGAAGATCTACCGGCTCAACGCCGACGGGTCGATCCCTTCCGACAACCCCTTCGGCGCCGGAAACCCCACCTACGCGCTCGGGCTGCGCAACCCGTTCGGCATGACCGTCGACCCGACCGGCGGCCGTATCTGGGTTACCGAGAACGGACCCAGTGAGGACGATGAGGTCAACCTGATCGTGAAGGGCGGCAACTACGGCTGGCCGAAGGTTACCGGCTCCGACGGGAGCGGCGGTTACCGCGATCCGGTCCTCAACTATCAGAACATCATCGTCCCGACCATGCTGGCGTTCGGCGGCAACGCGCTCCCCAAGGCGTACCGCGGAAACCTCTTCTTCGGGACGTACGGGCAGCAGGTGATCCACCGGGTCAAGCTCACCGCGAGCCGCACCGGCGCATCGAGCGACACGATCTTCATCCGGCCCGGCCAGAGCGTCGTCGGCATGACGATGGGCCCCGATGGCCTCTACTACTCGACGCCGACGAAGGTCGTCCGGGCCTACGTTCCCGCCGCCCCTGCTCCCGCCCCCGCGCCGACGACCGCGAAGCCGACCCCGAAGCAGACGCCGAAGAAGACTCCTAGCCCCACCCCGACCGCGAGTCCGACGCCGACTCCATCCCCGACGCCGACGCCGTCCACGTCGAGCCCTTCGGCGATCGCAGCGCCGGACGCGCCCGCATCTCGTGGCCCTTGGCTCTGGGTGGGGATCGGAATTGCGGCGCTCGTCGGCGTCGCGATCCCGGTCTTCCTCCGCCTCATCAAGCCTGCGAAGCCGTGATCGAGCACGAGAAGTGGATGCGCGCCGCCCTCGACGAGGCCCGGCGTGCGCTCGATCACGACGACGTTCCGATCGGCTGCATCGTGGTGTCTGCGGACGGCGACGAGCTCGCTCGCGCGCACAACGCCCGCGAGCACGACAACGACCCCACTGCACACGCGGAGCTGATCGCCCTGCGCGAGGCCGCCGGGAAGCTCGGCACCTGGCGTCTGGAGGGTGCCACCGTGTACGTGACGCTCGAGCCGTGTGCGATGTGCGCCGGCGCGATGGTCCTCGCTCGCGTTGCTCGCCTCGTGTACGGAGCAACCGATCCGAAGGCCGGCGCCGTGGGTTCGCTGTACAACATCGTGCAGGACGAGCGCCTCAATCACCGGCTCGACGTCGTGTCCGGAGTGCTCGCCGACGAGTCTGGTGCGAGCCTCACCGCCTTTTTCCGGAGCAAGAGGGATCCCGGCCGGTCGCTATAATCCCCGCTCGGAGAGGTGCGAGAGTGGCCGAATCGGGCGTTCTCGAAAAGCGCTAGACCCCGGAAGGGGTCTCGTGGGTTCAAATCCCACCCTCTCCGCCATGTATCGCACGGTCGCCCCGTAGAATCTCCGCCGGAGGAGTGCGAGAGCGGCCGAATCGGCGCGCCTGGAGAGCGCGTGGGCTCGCAAGGGTCCCGTGGGTTCAAATCCCACCTCCTCCGCCAGGTCCCCGTCACGGACCGAGCGCGGACCGATACACTGCTGCGCGTGGCCGTGCTAGGCGGGGAGCCAGCGGTGCCCTGTACCCGCAATCCGCTTCAGCGGGGCTGAATTCCCGCCCGCGGACCGCGATCGTGAGAATGCCCCGCAGCGGGGGTGTTGAAGGCCAGGTCTTGCGCAACGTCAACCTGTGAACCCCGTCAGGTCCGGAAGGAAGCAGCGGTAAGCGGGCCCTGGCGTGTGCCGCGAGGGTGCCTGGCCGGAGCCCAACGCACGGGAAGCGCTCGTGGTCACGGGACAACGGCGGGTGCACGGCCACATCTTTTTCTTCGGAGGGTCGCGCGTCCTTCGCGCGGGCTAGAATCGGGTCTGATCTTCCCCCCGCTCGAATCGAGGCGCTTCGTATGAGCAACGCCCTCTATCGCCGCTGGCGTCCTAGAACCTTCACCGACGTCGTCGGCCAGGAACACGTCACCGAGACCCTGCGCGCCTCTATCCGCGAGGGCAGGATCTCGCACGCCTACCTTTTCAGCGGCCCCCGCGGAACCGGCAAGACGAGCACCGCCCGGATCCTCGCGAAGGCGTTGAACTGCGCGTCGGGCCCCACTCCAGACCCTTGTGATACCTGCGAGTCGTGCGTAGCGATCAACGGAGGCATCTCCCTAGACGTCATCGAGATCGACGCGGCCTCCCACGGCGGGGTCGACGACGTCCGGGTGCTTCGCGAGAACGCCGTCCTCGCGCCGGCGCGCGCTCGCAAGAAGGTCTACATCGTCGACGAAGCCCACATGGTCTCGACGGCCGGGTGGAACGCGTTCTTGAAGACCGTCGAGGAGCCGCCCGACCACATCGCGTTCGTCTTCGCCACGACCGAGCCAAACAAGGTCCTGCCGACGATCGTCTCGCGTTGCCAGCGATTCGAGTTCCGCCGCGTGTCGACGGCAGCGATCGCCGATCACCTCGGAAAGATCTGCGCCGAGGAGGGCTTCACCGCCGACGCAGCTGCGCTCGACTTGATCGCCCGACATTCCGAAGGTGGGGTGCGCGACGCTCTTTCCCTCCTCGATCAGCTGGTCGCCGGCGGCTCGGTCACCGCGGACGTCACACGCCGGCTGCTCGGCGGCGCGCCGACCGACATCCTGTTCGAGTTCACCGACGCGCTCGCGGCTCGAGACACCGGCTCCGCGCTCCGCGCGATCGCCGGGATCGTCGACGAGGGCGGTGACATCCGTCAGTTCGTCCGTCAGGTCCTCGAGCATCTCCGCGCGCTGTTCGTCATCCAGCGCGTCGACGATCCGACCGACCTTGTCGACGTGACCGAGGAGACGCTCGCGAGACTGACGGCGCAGGCCGGCCGCTTCCGCGGCGAGGCCCTGGTTCACTCGCTCCGGCTCTTCGCCGATGCGCAAGCCGAGATGCGTCAGCAGGCGCCGCCCCGCCTGACGACCGAAGTTGCCGTCGTGCGCGCTACCGTCCCCGAGGCCGACACCACCGCCGAAGCAGCCCTCGCCCGCATCGAGCGCCTCGAACGACTCCTCGACGTCGGCGCGACGCCCGGCGCCCCGGCCCGCCCGGAACCGCCGCGCGAAGCCGAAGCGCCCGCGCCGCGCGCCAAGCGCGCGCGCAAGGAAGAAGACGAACCCCCGACGAAACCCGCGTCCAAGCAATCCACGCCGGAGGCCGCGTCCGAGCCGCCCGCCCCCCGTCCCGCCGCCGTCGGGCTCGTCGACCTCGACAAGATCAAGCGCGACTGGTCGCTCGTTCTCGAGGAGGTCCGCAAGGTCCGCAAGAGTCTCCATGCCCTCCTGGCCGAGGGTCGTCCTCGCTCGCTCGACGGCGACGAGCTGCAGCTCGAATGCCGGTACGAGTTCCACGCCCGTCAGCTCGGCGAAGCTCGCAACGCCGTCGTCATCGCCGAAGCGATCCGCTCTGTATTCGGCGTTTCGCTCCGCATCCGCACCACGCTCGGCGACGCGCCCGTCGAACAGCCGGTCGAGGACGAGGTCAGCGACGAGTCGGCCGACCCGATCGACGTGCTGTCGTCGCGGCTGGGGGCCGAAGTGATCGAGGAGACCGAAGGCTAGTGTTCGAGGGCCCGGTCCAGGATCTGATCGACGCACTCCGCCGGCTTCCCGGGGTCGGGTCCAAGTCCGCTCAACGACTCGCGTTCCATCTCCTGCGCGCGCCGGCCGAGGAAGCGAACACACTCGCCGAAGCGATCCGCTCCGCCAAGGAAAAGGTCGCCATCTGCGGCGAATGCTTCAACGTCTCGGAAGGGGAGCGGTGCAAGTACTGCCGCGACGCGCGGCGCGACGGCACGATCATCTGCGTCGTGGAGGAACCGGCCGACATCGTCGCAGTCGAGCGGACGCAAGAATTCCGCGGGCGCTACCACGTGCTCGGCGGCCACATCTCACCGATCGACGGAATCGGGCCCGACGACCTCCATATGCGAGAGCTCATCGAGCGGATCGGCCGCGGCGAGGCGAAAGAAGTAATCCTGGCGACCAACCCCACCGTCGAAGGCGAGGCAACCGCGATCTATCTCGCGAACCTTCTGAAGCCGCTCGGCCTGCGCGTCACGAGGATCGCGAGCGGGCTCCCCGTCGGCGGCGATCTCGAGTATGCAGACGAGGTGACGCTCGGCCGCGCCCTCGAAGGGCGCCGCGAGATCTAAGCCTCGTCCATCTCTTTCCCGCGAACCCCGCCGACTCCCGCCATGATGAGCGCGCCTGCCATGAGAAGCGCGATCTGATAGCGGTCGGCCCGGTAGTCGATCAGCGGGATGCGGATGCCGCGCCGGAACACTTGTCCCACGACGCCGCTGGCCACGCCGCCGAATACCAGTGAAGCGCGAACGAAGATGTGCACGAAGGCCATCACTCGCCCTCGCATCGCATCGGGGGTCCGGGCCTGCACCAGGCTCATCGAAAGGATCAGGCTCACGCTGAAGCTCGTCCCGAACACCAGTGCCATGAGGTAGGCGATCCACAGCCAAGGGAACACCGCCATGAAGATCAGCACCGCCCCCATCCCGAGGAGCGCCCCTCGGATCATCCACTTGGTCCCTTGCTCGGGTTTGATCTGCGAGACGACGAAGCCGGCCACCATCCCCCCCCCGAAGATGCCCATGAGCCAGCCGAATTCGACCTCCGAGCCTCCAAGCGACTCCGTGATGTAGCCGATCCCCAGAGCGAAAAGCACGCCGCCGCCGAGCATCCCGAGCGACACCGCGTACGCAAGCCCCCGGTGCAACGGCGATCGGCGGATGAACCGCGCGCCGTCCCGCAGGCTCTGCCAGAAGGGCTCCGGCTGCTCGCTCTCGTGCTTGAGCCTCGGAAGGCTGATCCGCGCGATGAGCGCCGCCGAGATCAGGAACGTGAACGCATCGAAAACGAATGCGAAGGCATACGGCTGACCAAGCACCTCGCCCCCCGGCAAGAACCCAGGATAGTGGCGCGCCGCGACGGCGAGGAGCGCGAACAGGGGCCCCGACAACGGGATCCCTGCGAACGACGAACCCATCACCACCGCGTTCGCCGGCTCGAGGTGCTCCGATCCGACGAGGTTCGGAAGACTCGCGTCCCGCGCCGGCAAGAACACCAGGGAGAAGCACTCGTGCGTGAAGGCGAAGACGTACAGCGCCCATAGCTCCGGCACGAACGGCGTGAAGATCAGCACCGCGAACCGCGCGACATCGCTCCAGATCATGATCCGCTTGCGATCCATGCGATCGGACAGCACCCCACCGATAGGTGTCGCGAAGAACGACGGGACGAGTCTCAGGATCAGGACGCCGACGACCGCTGCCGGCTCGCCCGGCGCGATCGCGCGTGCGGCGGCGATGAACGCGAGCGTTCCGACCCAGTCGCCGAGCGCCGAGACCGCCTGGCCCCAGAACAGCAGTCGGAAATCTCGGATCCGGAATACGGCTTTGAAGCCGTCGAGCGCGATCCCGCCCTTCGGCATCGGCTTGGGGCCGGGAAGCCCGGGCTGCTTGGGTCCGGTCGGACGTTCGGCGTCATCATCAGGTGGGCGCGGAACGCTCGCCATCAGCGGGTGCGCACGCTGTGCGGCCGGGCGCGTTCGATGTGATGGAATAGAGAGCGCTTCGCTCGGCGGCCTGGCCGTATATCGGGGAGCTTCAATTCGATGAGACATTATCCAGGCACGATGAAACGAGTCCACCACCCGGGACGTCCTTGATGCGAACGGTTGCCTGGGTAGCACTTGCGTACCTTGTCGGGACGATCCCATCCCCTTACCTCCTCGCTCGGATCGCGGGGCGCCAAGATCTGATCGATGAGATGCGTCGTCAGGACTCGCCCGGAGACGCTCATTTCATCGTGGCGAGGAAGATGTCCGGCGCGGTCGGCGGCCTCGCGATCGTGCTCGACATCCTCAAAGGATTCGTTCCTGCGCTGGTCGCCCGCGTGGGGGGCGAGGATCCCAGCACGCTCGCCTGGATCGGGGTTGCCGCCGTCGCCGGCCATTCGTACCCGCCGTACTTCCGACGGTCCGGCGGACGTGGGCTGACGACCGCTGCCGGGGTTTCTCTCGTGATCGTGCCGAAGGCGATGGTGGGGAGCGGCGTGATCGCGCTCGCGGGGACCTTGGGAAAGCTGGGAGGCTTCGGCACCAGCGTGGGGTTCGGTCTCCTGCCGCTGTTCGCGCTCCTCTTCGGCTACGAGGCGGTCCTCGTCGTCATGACTGCCGGGATCGTGGGGCTCATCATGATCCGGCGCCTCGAGGGGCTCGAGGAGGACCGGCGTGACGGCGTGCCTATCCCGCGGGCGATCCTCGGCCGCCTCCTGTTCGACCTGCCTCGCGGGAAGCGAGACCTGTGAGTCCGCGAAACCGGCTCGCGGCCGCCTACCTCCCCTGATACAACGACTGCGATGCCGGTCATCGTTCAGAAGTTCGGCGGAACAAGCGTCGGTACGGCCGAGCGGATAAAGGCCGTTGCGCGCCGCGTCGTCGAGACGCGCATCGACGGCTACGACGTCGTCGTGGTCGTCAGCGCGATGGGTCACACCACCGACGAGCTCGTCGGGCTTGCGTCGGAGATCACGCCGATGCCGCCGCCCCGCGAGCTGGACATGCTCCTCACCGCGGGTGAGCGCATCTCGATGGCACTCCTCGCGATGGCCATTAGCTCCCTCGGACACGACGCCGTCTCGTTCACCGGATCGCAGGCCGGGATCATCACCTCTTCCGAGCACGGCCGCGCGAAGATTATCGACGTCCGCGCAGCGCGCATCCAGGAGGCGCTCGGGCAGGGCAAGGTCGTCATCGTCGCCGGGTTTCAGGGCGTCTCGACGACGGCCGACGTCACGACGCTCGGTCGCGGCGGGTCCGACACCACGGCCGTGGCGCTGGCTGCGGCCCTGACCGCCGAGTCCTGCGAGGTCTACACCGACGTGGACGGCGTCTACACTGCCGATCCGCGGATCGTCCCGGACGCTCGCGTGTTGCATGCCGTCTCGTACGAGGAGATGCTGGAGATGGCGGCGTCGGGGGCTCGCGTGCTGCAGTTGCGATCGGTGGAGTACGCGCGGAACCACGGCGTGCTGCTGAGGGTGCGGTCCAGCTTCAACGACACCACGGGAACTTGGGTCCGGGAGGAAGACGAACGGATGGAGAAGGCGATCATCTCGGGTGTTACCCACGACGTCTCCGAAGCCAAGGTAACGATCCAAGACGTCCCCGACCGTCCCGGCATCGCGGCGCGCGTGTTCCAGCGCATGTCCGATGAAGGCGTCAACGTCGACATGATCGTCCAGAACGTTTCCACCGAAGGGACGACGGACATCTCGTTCACCGTTCCCCGCGAGGACGGCCTCCGTGCCAAGGCTTCGATCGACGCCGAGCTTCGGGAGATCGGCGCCGCCGGAGTCACGTACGACGAAGGCATCGGAAAGGTCTCGCTCGTCGGCGCCGGGATGAAGAGCCACCCAGGCGTGGCGGCGACGATGTTCGCGGCGCTCGCCGACGCCGGCGTCAACATAGAGATGATCTCCACGTCGTCTATCCGCATCTCCTGCGTGGTCCGAGAGGCGGATGTCGTCAAAGCGGTTCGGGCCGTACACGACCGGTTCCGCCTGTCCGACGAGGTCATCCTGCGGGAAAGCCACCCCGGCCCCGCGTAACCGGCCGCGACCCCGCACTGGTCCGGGTATCCTGACCGCGATGCCCTCAAACGTCGCCGTCGTCGGCGCGACCGGCGCGGTCGGAACCGAGATGCTCCGCATCCTCGCCGAGCGATCGTTCCCGCTCGCGCAGTTGCGACTCATAGCGACGGCCCGAAGCGCCGGAAGGCGCGTCGCGTATGAGGGAGAAGAGCTCGTCGTCGTTGAGATCTCGGACCGCGCTTTCGAAGGCATCGACGTCGCGCTCTTCGACACCCCCGACGCTGCTGCCCTGGAATGGATCCCTCGCGCGAAGACGGCCGGAGCAGTGTGCATAGACAATTCCTCTGCCTGGCGGATGGACGATGAGGTTCCGCTCGTCATTCCAGAGATCAACGCCGACGCCGTGCAATACCACCGCGGTGTGCTCGCGAATCCCAACTGCACCGCTGTGACGCTTCTGATGCCGCTCGCGCCGCTCCATCGCGCTGCGGGATGCTCTCGTGTCGTCGCGGCGAGCTACCAATCGGTGTCCGGAGCCGGCGTCGCAGGCGTCGAGGATCTCTACGAGCAAACCGAGAAGCTTCTCCCCGAACGCGACGCCGTGCGTCGGGGTCACGTCGAGGGCTTGGTTCCGGCCGGGCGCGCGTTCGCGCATCCGATCGCGTTCAACGTGATCCCTCATGTTGGGTCGTTCGACGCCGCAGGGTCTACGAGCGAGGAGCGGCGTGTGGCGGAAGAGACCTGCAAGATCCTCGGCGCCACGATCGATGTGTTCTCGACCTGTGTTCGAGTCCCTTCGATCGCCGGCCACGGAGTGGCGGCCTGGGCGGAGTTCTCCCGTCAGATCGCGCCCGACGAGGCTCGTCGGATACTCGCCTCCGCCGAGGGTGTTGCAGTGGAGGACGACCCCGGGTCCAACCGATACCCCACCATCCTGGGGGCGGCAGGCGAGGACAAGGCCTCCGTCGGGCGCATCCGATCCGACCCTGCCAACCCCCAGGCGCTGGCGTTCTTCTCGACATGCGACAACCTTCGCAAGGGCGCAGCGCTCAACGCCGTACAGATCGCTGAACTGCTGGTCGCGCGCGGGTTGATCTGATCGGACGACCCCGGCTGGGAGGAATCCCTGCCGAGCGGAACGAAATCGTCTGATGAGCGGCTGCTCGCCGCCCCCTGTTGTTCCGGAGGTTCGATGACTCGAAAAACGCTCGCATTGGTCGTGGTGCTCGCGGTTTCTGGTGTGCTCTCGGTCACGCCCGCCGGCCCGGCGACCAACAGCTTCACCCAAGCCCGTGGGGTCGATCCCGTGGTTCTGGCCGGCGCCCAATTCCCAACGTGGTCCGCGGGCCCGGAACTGACTTTCCGCGAGCCGCAGACGCCGACCAACTACGAGACGGCCGATCAGCAAGGCCAGCTGCCTGAGTCCCTGCGCAGCGACTGCTACGCGCCCGGCCAGAACCCGTACGACCCCGACGACCCCGGAGATCACAACTGCAGTCAGGCCCCTCGCGTGGCGGTGTATGGGACGCCGGGACGCACGGGGGCGCCGATCTCGCGCATCCTCGGGTATCGCTGGCTGGGGTCGTCCTTCGAGCAGATCCCTCTTCAGGTGGACGAGCGATTCACGCGCTACTTGTCGAACAACGTGTCGGGCTTCGCCTTCTACTCCGGCGTTGATCAGTATTTGACCTACGCCTTCGATCGCGAAGGGTATCGCTTCACCGACAACGATCCGGCCGATCCCTGCCGACCCGTTGCGCGGCCCGACCCTCGATACGAGGGGCAACGGATCGTGGCAGAACCCGACCCTCTACCCGGCCTCGACGACAACGACGAGATCGTCTTCATGGTGCGATCGACCGGGCAGCAGGCGCCTTCCGACGCGACGCTCCCGCCGGGGATCGAATCCGCTTCGGAGGTCGTCGTCGTCGACCCGTCCGATCCGGGTGTCCTTCGATACGCCTACGTGATGCTCTCCGCGGACGGTGGACCGGTCCCGGCGTTCGATGCGAGCAACGGCTTCGTCCGGTACCAGCCCGACGCGAATGCGCGATCGGTCTTCGTGTTCTCGGAATCGTCCTACGAAGGCTACGGGGCGGCACCGAAGGGACCGTACTGCCTGACCGACGGCACGCCGACCGGAAAGATCGGGCAGCGGCGGCCGCTCGACACGGCATGGATACGGACCCCGCGATACTCCTTCCGCTACGACGGACGCTGGTTGATGACTGAGCTTCATGTCTCGGCAGATGGGAACGGCGACTGGACGTACGGGCCCGACCTGATCGATCGCTGGAAGGCCCGGGCGTTCCAGCAGGATCCCTCTTCCGAGACCCCGTGTTGTGGCTACGAGGAGGAGGAAACGAACTGGGGCGGCTCCGGAATCCTCCTCGGTGAGCGTGCCGGTCCTGTGCGCACCCTCCGTGAGACGTGGGGCGCGGATTCGAGTACCAACAACGTCCGTCGCGAGACTTTCTATCGTGACGTCATCCTCTTCTCGGACGCGCTTCGCGTGCATCCGATCCCACCTTTAGACGGTATCTACACACAATGGGACTACAACGCCGGCTTCGTCGCTCGGTACTACAACCCGATCGTCACCGAAGGCGTGGCGATCGATGGGAAGAGCGACGAAGTGTTCGGCAACCTCGACGACCCGTGTAACGCGCGGTACAACGACCTCGACGAAGGAGTCACCGAGCTGTACCGGGATGCCTACGAGGCCGCCGGTCTCTGCGAAGCCGTCGAGTATCACCAAAGCGTCGACGTCTCCGATCCAACGCACGGGATCCCGAACGGCGGCCTGCAGTGGGAGGAGGTCGACGGACCGCACGGCACGCTCGTGACGCGTTGGAGCATGCGCGAGGTGACTCTCGGCGGTGCGGCCCACTCGGTGGTCTCGGTTCCCTACTACCGCGATGATTCTTGTTTCGACGACGGCACCGGAACTGATCCGGGGCCCCGCCGCCGGGAGCGAAGCTCGACCGAGCTCGAAACGTACCGGCTGCCCGGCAGTACGATCGATCATCCACGCGCGTGCTGGGAGCCGTCCCACGGCTTCCCCGATGTCGGGTTCGTTGCCGGACCACAGCCGCTCGACCCCGGCGACGCCGGATCAGCGATGATCGGGGACGAGTACGGCGACGAGCGCTATTTCCAAGGAGACATCGGCGCGCACGGGATCCATATTTTGGTGGTCGCTGAATCCGACAATCTCGCCCTCACGGTTCCGACGACCGAAATCGTGTCGCAACAGCGGATGGTCATTCTCCCGGGGAATCAGGGAAACGTCGGCGAGCGGTACGGATACTCGACCGAACTCGGGCTCGTCGCTCTGGTTCGGCCCCTCTAGAAAGGCCGACGCCCGCGGGAGGGGGAGTCCCGCGGGCGTCTGGGGGGGCCTGTGCGTTGCATCCGAGAGTAGGGATGCGATCCTGGGTGAACCTCGGCCGGACGTTCATGCTTCGGGTACCGGCGGACCCTGTACGGAAGGGCAGGCCCGGCCTGAGTGACTGGGGGTCAGGTATGCTGGTCGCATCCTGACGCACTCTCGGGGGAGACGTGCCGATGCCCCGCACATCTAAGCCAAGAAGAACTCACGTCACGCCCATTTACATGGCGCCGTCCCGAGGAAGGTCGCAGGCGTAGGGATGGGGAACGGTAGCTTTTCCCTCTCCGTCTCGAGTCGCGGGAACGACTTCGTCATCGGCGGATCCGGGGCGCTGAACCTGGAGGGTGTCGCGTCGCTGCGCCAGGCGGTGGAGGAGAGCTGTAAGAACGAGGGGGCCGCCGTTCTTCTCGATCTGATGCTCGTCTCCGAGCTTCATCCGGACGTGGTGATGCACCTCGTGGAGGCGGCGGATTTCTGCCGGGGACTAGGCGTACCCTTCTCCGCCAACTTCGGCTCGGAGTTGTTGCATGTACTGAACGGAGCCGGCTACGACGCGGATCTCATGCCGCTTGTTAACGAGCAGTGACCCGACCCGGTAAGCGCTACGCGCTGCCGAGCGTGCGGTCGATGAACCTCCGAACCGACTCGCGTGTCTCGGGAGAAGCCCATACAGCCATACCGTCGTCGTCGATAGAACCGGCTCCGCGAGCACGTTCGACGAACGGCTCCCGGAGGCTTCGCTTCGTGAGTGCGAACGTTGCGGCCGGGATCGACGCGAATCGCCGCGCGATCTTCACGGCTCGCCCCATCAGCTGATCGGGCGCGACGACCTCATCGATGAGCCCCAGAGCGAGTGCCTCGTCAGGTGTGACAAGGCGGCCCGAGTAGATCAGCCGCTGTAGGTGAGGCGGGGGGACGGCGAACCGGACGGTTTCGAGCGCCCAAACCGGGAACGGCACTCCGACCCTGAGCTCGGCAAGGCCGAGGCGATGAGTTCCCGAAGCCATGACGCGGTGGTCGCACGCCAGGGCGATGACACATCCGCCCGCGATCGCGTGACCGTTGATCGCAGCCACGACGGGCCGCGAGATCGTGAACATCCGTTCGAATGCACGGGAGGCGTGAGGGCGGGCGGCCTCGACGTAGGTGTTCCCTTCGTCGAGGAGCCGGATGAGATCGGCGCCGGCCGAGAAAGCGGGCCCGGTGCCTGTGAGAACGATCGCTTTCGTGCTCTCTTCGACGGCGTCGAGCGCGTCGGCCAGCGCCTCGAGGAGTTCGGCGTCGAGCGCGTTCACCGGGCCGTGCTCGATGCGCAGGATCGCGATCCCGTCATCGATCCTCGTCTCGATCATGCGCGCATCCTACGTGGGCGGCGGCCGGGCTCATTCGCAAGCCCGGCTTTCCCGAGGAAGCCGGCTCGGTGCATCATTCGGTCTCCATCGCGAACAGGGGGCTCCGATGTCCGACAGTCACGATCACGTCATCGATACTGGGAAGGGAAGCTTCGGCTTGAGCGAGCTTGGGCCTTTGATGCCCGGCATGGCCGAGATCATGCCGCTCGTCGGCTCCCGGATATGGAAGTGCTACTACGCGGGCAAGGCACGCAACGTCCCGCTCGCCCGCTTCCAACTGAAGGAAGCGGTGAACCTGATGGAGAAGGGGGCGTTCCTCCGCCCCAAGTACACAGAGAACATGGACAAGTTCATCTCGACCGAGGTCGCGGCGGTGAAGAAGGCGATCGAGGAAGAGGATTGGGATGTGTTCGAGGCTTCATTCAAGGAGATGGTCGATCAGGCGAACGCGTACCACGACGTCTACGACAAGCCGTATCTCCGATGGAAGATGCCGGATGAACCCCCGCCTGATCTGGACATGACGCCGCGCGCCTAGCGGCGCGCCATGTGGAGTCGCACGATGGAACCGCCCGGGTACGATCGCACCTGAACGAGATCGCAGAGCTGGTTCACGAGCCACAGGCCGAGGCCGCTCTCCTGATCGGGCGTAGGAGCAACTCGGCCGACGAGCGGCTGGTCGATGCATCCGTGGTCCGTGATCTCGGCGACGAGCGTTTCTCCTTCTCGCCACATCCGGAAGATCCCCCGGCCACCCGAGTGACGAAGCGTGTTGGAGGCGACCTCGTTGACCGCGAGCACGAGGTCGCGTGCGCGGTTCCGGTCGAGGCCGAACTCGGCCGCCAGGCTGGAGACGAGCTGACGAAGAGATTCGAGCCGTCCCGGCGCGACCTCGAAGACATCATCAACGAACGGAGGCTCGGGCAG
>JBKKCR010000249.1:0-20912 GCA_046712825.1 Actinomycetota bacterium
GCGAGCGGAGCCGCGCCCCAGAAGGGCGTGTCGAGACCGGTGACCAGCCGGCCGGACACGTAGGCGCCGAGCCCGACGAAGCTCGCCGGCATCAGCGAGAGCTGCCCAACGAATCCCGTGAGCACGACGACCGACAGTCCCATCAGCGAGTAGATGAGCGCCAGAGCCAGCACGGCGTTCCACGTTCCGTCGAGGAGCAGCGGCGGCAGCGCCGCGGCGGCTCCGATCGCGATCGCCACGCCGGCTGCTCGCCGGGCTCTGCCCGAAGGCACCGCGGCGGGTGGGGTCCGCTTCGCCGGCGCGGCCTCGGGCGGCGCCGGCTCGATCGTGGTCGAGGTACCGGCTTTCATCCCGCCTCCTGCAGGGCGCGCAGCTCTTGGTCCAAAGCGAAGAAGCGCTCCACCCGTGCGAGGAGCAACACCGCAACCGCGAGCCCGGCGGCGACGCCGGACAGCTGCTCGAGCGGCGTCGCCTTGAGCCCCTCCTGCACGGCGCCCAGGGTGAAGCCGCCGATGAGCGCCGCCGGCAGGCTCACGAACCCACCGACGACGGCGGCGACGAACCCTCGAACCATGAACCCGCCCATGGAGTAAACGGTCAGGGCCGCGAGCGGGATGACCATGACTCCGGCGAACGCTGCCAAGCCGCCGCCGATCGCCCATGAGGTCGCCGCGACGCGCTTCTCGCGGACGCCGAGCATCTTCGCGGCAACGCGGTTCTGCGCGGTCGCTCGGAGCGCGATGCCGAACGTGGTGTAACGCAATAGCACCATGAGTCCGGCCCCGGCGGCCAGGGTTACGAAGATCGTTCCGATCTCCTGATAGCCAAGGCCGATCGCCCCACTCCGGATCGCGCCCTCGGGGAATTGCTGTGGAACGCGCGCCTGCGTCGCGTTGCGCCAGATGAACGCGGCGGTTCCCTGGAGCACGCCGGCCACGGCCAGGCTTGCGATCACCTTCGCCAGCAGCCCGGACCCTTGCATGCGGGTGAAGATGGTGAGGTACACGCCGGCGCCGAGCAGCGCCCCGAACGCCACCGCCATCAGCGTTGCAACCACGACAGGGATCCCCGTGAAGGATCGGGTGATCTCGAAGTAGACGTACGTCGAGAACATCGCCATCGAACCGTGGGCGAAGTTCAAGACGCCGGACGACTTGTAGATCATCACGACCCCGAGCCCGAGCAGGGCGAAGACCGCGCCGAGCGAAAGCCCGTTGAGAAGGTCCTGGGCGAACAGGGTCCAGGAGAACGCGGCGCCAAGCGTCACCTCAATACCCCCACCCGCACGGCGACGGGATCGACCCCGGCGGAGCGGCCGTCGCCGAGAGGTTCTTGGACACGCGGTAGAAGCGGTTGTTGCAGATCTGGAGCATCGTGGTTTCGGCCATCCCCAGATGATCCGACTGGGAAGTGGTTATCCTCGCACCGACGCCGGTGTCGAAGTTGCGGAGATTCGTCAAGACGTCGATGAGCCCGCGGCGCGTCAGGTCGGCGCCGAGCCGCCCGGCCGCGTACTCGAACCCCATCATCCCGACCCAGCCTCCGAGCGTCTGCGCGTCGTCGGTCGAATCCGGGTAGTAGCGGTCCATCGCCTGGTGGTACTGGCGCATCTGCGGCGTCAGGTCCTCTGGCCACCCCCAGCCGTTGTTGTCGGTGAATCCGCCGTCGCACGCGCTCCCACAGTTGTCGGTGGCGGCCTTGCCCCACGCCGACTTCGCGACCCACGGCACCTTCCACCCCTGCCGCTTCGCGGCCTGCATCCCGAAGACCATGGTTATGTTCGATGCGCTGAGCACCCCGCATGCATCGGCGTCGCGCATCGCCGACACATAGGAGTCCATCCGCGTGACGGTCTCTTCCTCGGCCGCGACGGCCTGTCGCGACACGACCTCGTATCCCGCGCCGAACGACTCCCAGATCTTCTCGAACTCCTGAGCGCGCCGTTCGTCCTGCGCTGAATCGAGATAGACGGTTGCGACCTTCCACGGGTTCTGTGCGCACGCGCCGGGAAGCTCGTTCGCCGCCTTCCACTCGGTCATCGCCTTCCGCAGCCAGTTGGCGAAGACGCGGACGCCGTCGCCGTTGCGCACCGTGAAGTACACGTTCCAGGGCGTCTGCCCGGACCCCCACACCTGCGACTCGCTGCCGACTCCCGACCATCCCTGGATGAGCGGGACGCGCTTCTCGTTCAGGTACTTCAGCGCCGAGGAGAACGCATAGGTGTTCATGTAGGTGTTGACGATCGCGAACACGTGCTTCTGCTCGACGAGCGCCTTGGCCGCCAGCTTGTTCTCGTCCTCGCAGTTGATGCACGCGGTCTGGAGAAGGAGCTCGACCTTCCGCCCGTTGATGCCGCCGCGCGAGTTGAGCGCGTTCACGTACGCCTGCGTCGTCCGGTAAAGCGGACGGCCGAGCTGCGCGGCGGGACCATCCATCGGCTGGATCGTGCCGATCCGGATCGTCCCCGAGGTCACTCCCTCATCGCTGGCGTAGTTCGCTTTCCCCGGGTTCGCCGGATTCTGGCCCCCCGGCTGGAAGACGGTCGTCGGCCCCGAGCCCGGAGCCCCCGGCGTGGCGGCGATCGTCTGACCGGGCGAGATGGGCGTCGGCGGGAGAGTCTCGAGCGCGGTGGAGCGCAGCGCGACACGCTCGGGCTTGAAAAGGGCGCATGAAGGGAGCGCGAGGCCGAGAGCCGTCGCGATCATGAGAGCTCGAAACGTCCGCGAGACCGGACGAGATGTGATCATTGAGGCGTCATCCCCTCGAAAAAGGTGATTCTACGCGGAGGACGCACCCCCCTTTACAGCGGCCTCCGGCGGCCGGGCTGCAGGAACGGCTAGACGGGAGGCAGCGGCCGCCAGGCCGGGGACCCCGAGTACCGCCCCGTGGGCGTCAAGCGCGTGGTCGCGCTTCCGTCGGGACGCATCACGAAGATATCCGGGGCGTCCCCGAGGTACCCCTCGAATGCGATCCAGCGGCCGTCGGGTGACCATCGCGGCGTGTACTCGAAGATCTCGCTCCGCGTCAGTCGTCGCGCATCGGTACCGTCGGCCCCGATCGTCCAGATGTCTGCGTTCCCGCTCGAGAAGCCGGCATAGACGATGCGCCGCCCGTCGGGCGACCAGTCCGGTGATCCTTCGTCGTCTCCGAACGTGAGCCGCCGAACACCGGAGCCGTCGTCGGCCATCAGATACAGGTGCGAGTCGACACCGCCGCGGTCCGAAGCGAATGCGATCATGCCCGAGCCGTCCGGCGACCACACCGGCGCGGCGTCGAACGCCTCGTTCTGGGTGAGACGCCGCAGCTCTGTCCCGTCGGACCGGACCGTGTAGATCTCCCAGTTCCCATCGCGCCTCGACGAGAACACGATCGTGCTGCCGTCCGGGGACCAAGCCGGAGCCCCCTCCGGCTCACCCGGAGAAGCCGCCACGGTCCGGGGGTTCGACCCATCGGGATCCGAGATGTAGAGGTCCTCGATCCCGTCGTCGGCCGCTGCCACGAACGCGAGGTGCTCCCCGTCGGGCGAGTAGCGGGGAAAACCCACCGAGCGAGGGATCGGAACCGGCAGGATATCGATCTTCCCAGAAGCCAGATCGATGGTGAAGATGCCGTATCCGGTGTCGTCGCGGCCTTGGAAAACGAGCAACCCGCTCGCCCTCTCGACCCGATCTCGGAGCCGGCCTGGCCAAACGAGCACGGTGAACGCGCCAATCAGAGCGACGCAGATAGCCACGGTGAGTATCCGGGCCGTCGCCGAATCGGCCGTTCCGGAGGATCTTCCGTTTTGGATGGCTGAATTATCCAGTGATGCGCCCCTTGTCCCAGATGCGCAAGATGGGGGATGGCCTCGTAGAATAGCCGTCTGTTTCGCAGGAGTAACCGGCGGCTCAGCCGAATCGTTCATCTAAGGAGGGGACACCCTTGCCGTGCTTTCGAGCGGGTCCTAACGAAGGGTGTCTCCTGCAGGAAATCTAAGGAGGTCCGGATGACGCGCACGGCTCCTAAAAAGGTTCGGTTCGGGATCCTGTTCGCTGCGCTGCTGATGATCGGCACCGCCTGCTCGATCGAGGCACCCGACGTCATCCTCAGCGGCGGCTCGAACACCGGCGGCGTGCCGGGCGTTCCGGGCGCCTCCGTGCCGCCCGGGTCCCAACCGGGAGCCGTGCCAGGCGCACAACCGGGATCGCAGCCGGGGGCGCAGCCCGGCGCCGCGCCGAACGCTTCCGACACGTCGTGCGTCGGGCAGGCGACGGCGACCGGCATTACCGGAACCTCGATCAAGGTCGGTGGAACGTTCGCCGCTTCCGGTCCGGTCTCCAACATCTCCGGCCCGATCCTCAAGGGCGTGCAGGCTTACTTCAACGAGACGAACGCCAAGGGCGGCATCAACGGCCGCAAGGTCAACCTGGTGTGGGAAGACGACGGCTGGGACGCGCAGAAGGGCAAAGCGCTCATCAAAAAGCTCGTCGAGCAGGACAAAGTGTTCCTCCTAACGGTCGTCCCCTCCTCGAACGGACTCGACGCGTCGCGGTCCTACCTCGAGCAGAAGGGCGTGCCGGTCTTCGGCACCTCCGGCCTCATCGAGAGCCAGTTCCGCAGCGAGATGCAGTGGCCGGTCGGTACCAGCACTCGCAGCGCCTCGCGGATCGGACTGCTCGACATGAAGGCGCGCAACGTCACGAACGGCGCCATCATCTGGCTCGATCTGTTGGCCGGGAAAGAAGCGCGTGACGCGTTCTTCGATGCCGTCCCCGACATCTTCGGCAAGAAGGCCGAGGACTTCATCACCGCCGAGCGGCAGGTCAGCCTTTCCGAGGCGAGCTTCGGCCCGGTCTGGGCATCGATCAAGAGCAACACCTCAAAATGGCAGTCTGCCCACGGCCAGCCGGCGACCGGCATCCCGGACTTCGTGACGCTCGCGATCGACCCCACGAACGCGGACAAGGCCCTGAAGGCTGCAGCCGATATCGGCTTCAAGCCGAAGATCGGGTGGGGCGGCGGCGCTCCGCTGTTCTTGAGTGTCGTGGCACAGAACTCGCACGCCCGCGCAACCGGATTGCTGGCCGGGACCTCGTACTTCCCGCCGCTGCCCGAATACAGCGGGCACGCGGCCGTCCAGGCCTACAAGCAGACGCTGGCGAAGTACTACGGCTCGGGAATCGACTCTCTGAATCCATACCTGGAGGGTGGGTTCGCCGGCGCCGCGCTCACGGTGGAGATCCTGCGACGGGCCGGCTCGTGTTTGACCAGAGACAAGGTCATCGCGGCGGCCAATTCCCTGTCCGGCTACTCGGCGGCCGGGCTGACACAGCCGATGACCTACAGCTCGAAGAGTCACTACGGGAACATCTCCGGCCTCATCGTCCAGGTGCAGAAGAACGGCACGTGGAAAGTCGCTCGCGACTGGCTGAAAGATCCGTCCCCGGGTGAATGACGTGGGCGTCCGCTTGGAGGTGAGCGACCGATGAAGCTCTATCTGGAGCTCGTCATCCTCGGGCTTCCGATCGCCGGACTGTTCGCGCTGCTCGGGACCGGCGTGGTCATGATCTACCGGGCGTCGCGGATACTCACGTTGGCTCAAGGCGGCGTCGCGATGTTCACCGCGTACATCCTCTATCAGCTCAACCACCAACCGGCCGCCAACACCGAGGAAAAGGGCTTCGGCCTCCCGCTTATCATCGCGTTGCCGCTGGCGCTCCTCTTCGCCGCGGTGCTCGGCTACGTGATCGAGCGGTTCCTCCTGCGGCCCTTGCGCGACCGGCCGGTCCTCGTGTCGGTGATCATGACGGTCGGGGTACTGGCGCTTTTGACTGGACTCGCGGGGATCATCTGGGGTTACGACAAGCAGACGGCTCCGGAGATCACCCCCACCGGGGTTGTGAGCTTCGGAGGCATCACCGTACCCGTCAATCAGTTGTTCATCCTTGCCGCCACGGCCGTAATCATGTTCGGCGTCCTTTATCTCTTCAAGTACACGACGCTGGGCATCTCGATGCGGGCCGTCGCCGACGACCGGAAGGCCGCGCTCCTCATGGGTATCCCGGCAGACCGCGTTTCTGCGCTCACATGGGTCCTGGGCTCGTTGCTCGCGGGGATGGGCGGCATCCTTTTGTCGCCGATCGTCGCGCTGCATCCACTCATCCTGACTCTCCTGTCGATCCCCGCCTACGCGGCGGCGCTCTTCGGCGGTTTGACTAACCTTGGCCGCATGGTGATCGGCGCCTTGATCGTCGGGATCCTCTACTCGGTGATGCCGGATGTCCCGCGGATCGGGGACATCATCCCAGGGACGCGCGAGTTGGCGATCTTCGGCTTCGTCATCGTGTTCATGTTCGTCACCGGTAAGTCAACGCAGTTGCAAGAGGAGGAAATCTAGTGCTCCGCCGCTCGCGGACCTTGCGCATGCTTCTTGTGCTGGGGATCATTCTCTTCCCCTGGGTGCTGCCATCCAACTGGGCGAACATGGGCGTGGCCGCTGCGATCCTCGTGCTCGCGCTCCTCTCGGTCGTGATCTTGACCGGGTGGGTCGGTCAGATCTCGCTCGCGCAAGCCGCCCTCATGGGTGTAGGCGCTTTCTCTGCCGCGCAGGCGACGAATCACCTCTCGATCGAGTTCCCGTTCCACGCGATCGTTGCCGGCGCAGCCGCGGCGCTCATGGCGCTCGCGATCGGGTTCTTCGCACTGCGGATCCGAGGCCTCTACCTCGCGATCGCAACGCTCGGCTTCCAATGGGCGGTCGAGGCCAGCTTCCTCCAATGGGAACCCTTCTCCGGCGGCTTCCAAGGAGTCGGCATCGATCCCCTCAAGATCGGAAGCTGGGACTTCAGCGACGACCGGCTGATGTTCTACCTCGCCTGGTCCACAGCGATCGTGCTCATCCTCATGACCGCGAACCTGCGCGACTCGAAGGTCGGCAGAGCGTGGTTCGCGATCCGCTCGAGCGAGGTCGCTGCGAAGACGCTGGGCGTCAACGTGATGAGCTACAAGCTGCTCGCCTTCGCTACGAGCGGCTTCATCATCGGTGTCGCCGGGTCGCTTCGCCTCAACTTCGTTACGACCGCAACGCCGCTCGACTACTCCTTCCTGCGTTCGATCGTTTTCCTCGCCGTCGCGGTGCTCGGGGGCGTCGGAGCGATCGGAGGAGCCGTTCTCGGCGGGATCGTCTACACCTTCACCGACTCGTATGTCTTCGCTCAGGACTGGTTCGGAGGATTCTTCCGGGGCAAGATCGAGATCCTCGCGGCCGTCCTTCTCATCGTCACCGTCCTCCAGAACCCGGCCGGCATGATCGGCATCCGCGAAGAGTTGCGCGAGAAGCGCGCCGCCCGCCACGCGCGGAAAGAGCGCGCCAGGGGACGCACGATCGTCATCGAGCCGTCCGGGGCCGCGGGAGCTTTGGCCGATTCCGAAACCACGACGGCCACGCCTTCGGAAGAGCTCGTGGGCGTCGCAGTAGGGCCCCCCGATGCAGGCTCGCCTCCGGTGTCGGGAGGCCAGGATGGCGCGGGCGGGGTGAGCCGCCGCTTGGCTTCTTACGCGGAGGCGCGGGGCGAGCGGACCCAGCGTGTCGACGCGACGCCGATGCTCGAGGTTCGCGACGTCACGATCCGATTCGGCGGCGTCGTCGCGAACGACAGCGTGTCCTACGAGGTCCGTCCCGGCGAGATCTGCGGGCTCATCGGCCCCAACGGCGCCGGCAAGACCACCAACTTCAACGCGGTCAACGGCCTGATCGAGCCCAACTCCGGCTCCGTGCGGTTCATGGGCCGCGACATCACCGAAGCAGCGGTACACGAGCGCGCCCAGCTCGGGATGGCCCGCACCTTCCAGCTCATGCGTCTCTTCCCTCGGCTGACCGTGCTCGACAACCTCATGGTCGGGACCCATCAGAAGAACGAGACGGGTTTCGTGTCCAGCCTGCTCATGCTCGATCGCGGCCGCACCGAGGACGCGCGTGCCAAAGAGCAATCCGAAGAGATAATGGCGATGCTCGGCATCTCCCAGTACGCCGACGCCAAGGTTGCCGGACTGCCATTCGGCGTTCTGCGGCTCGTGGAGCTCGGCCGCGCGCTCGTCACCCAGCCCCGGCTGCTGCTCCTGGACGAGCCTGCTTCGGGCCTGGACGTATCGGAGACCGATGCGTTCGCCGAGATCCTGTTCAAGGTCCGCGACGAGATGGGCCACACGATCTTCATCATCGAGCACGACATGCGCCTCGTGATGACGATCTGCGACTACCTGTACGTGCTGGAGTTCGGGCGCAACCTCGCGGAGGGCTTCCCCAAGGAGATCCAGAACGACAAGGCCGTCATCGCCGCCTACCTCGGGGAGGAGTCCGTTGCTTGAGGTGAAGGGCATCGACGTCTACTACGGACACATCCAGGCGCTGCGCGACATCAGCCTTCACGTCGACGAAGGCGAGATGGTCGCGCTCGTGGGTGCGAACGGCGCCGGCAAGACCACGACGCTCCGGACCATCTCTGCGCTGCTGCGACCCGTAACCGGGACCGTGACCCTCGACGGCAAGCGGATCGACCGGATGCGCCCGGAAGACATCGTTGCGCTCGGCGTCTCGCACCTCCCCGAGGGGCGAGGGATGTTCCCGAACCTCACCGTCGAAGAGAACCTCAAGATGGGCTTCTACACCAAGCGCAGCAACCGCAAGATGTGGAAGGAAGGCATGGAGCGCGTCACGACGCTTTTCCCCCGGCTGAAGGAACGCATGCATCAGGCGGCCGGCACCATGTCCGGCGGTGAGCAGCAGATGCTCGCGATGTCGCGCGCGATCCTCCCCAACCCGCGTTTGCTGATGATCGACGAGCTTTCCCTCGGGCTTGCTCCTGTCGTAGTGCAGCAGCTCTTCGCGATGCTCTCCGAGATCAACAAGCAAGGAACGACCGTCCTGCTGGTCGAGCAGTACGTGAACCAAGCGCTTCGTCTCGCACACCGCGCATACGTGCTCGAGAAGGGCGCCGTGAAGATCGAAGGCAGCGCGAAGACCCTGCTCGAGTCAAGCGATCTCGTGCAGGCGTCTTACATGGGCGGACACTGATGAGGAGGCTTCCCCGATGGGCCCGATGACCCGAGGACGCAAGCTCGACAAGCGCAGAGTTACGAAGCTTGGCGCGGTCGGCATGGTCGCGATGTTCGCGTGGAGCTTCATCGCGGCGCCGGCCTCGATCAGCCAGACCGAACCGGCCGCCGAGCCCGATGAGATCATCGCCTACTCGACGTTCGCCGAAGCGGCACCCGTTTCGAGCTACCTCGACCACAAGTCGCCGGTGCCCGCGCCGGCCTTCGGGGTCGCATTGGCTCACTCGCTCACTGAGGTGAATCAGCCGTCCCAAGCCTCGGCGTTGGCGTGGCTGACCGATTTCGGCATCGCGAACGGGCTTCACGGCACCACAACCGGCTCCGCGGTGCCCACGGAGGCATCGGCCCGTCAGCCTGGTGGATCCCCCACGGCGGAGTTCCGCGCCGCCGGTGGACCGATCGGCGAGGAGGAGTTCGGCCGAGCCTCCGCGGGCGTTGCCCGGTCCAGCGCGACGCAGCAGGGCTCGCCGCGCGGGTTCGCAAACTCGTATCTCGGCAACCTGGTGCTGTTCCCGGCCGCGGGAACGCCTCCCGAGCCGCCGGGGACGTACGACCCCGGCGACACGTTCCCGGGCGGCCCAGAGCTCGCTCCGACGCCGGATCCCGGGCCGCGCAGCCAGATGGCGATCCTCTCGGTGGGCTCGATCGCGAGCACATCGGAGTCGGTCCGCAACGGCGAAACCGTGACCTCCATCGGCGTCGCCGAGCTCCAGGGGATCAACATCGGCAACCGGACGTCGGACGGCCGCTGCACGAACTGCTTCACGATCGACGCGATCCGGGTTGAGACTTTCGCGCAGACGAACGGAACCAAGTCGAAGGCCGCGTATCGAGTGATGCTCGGCCGCGCCTGCCGCCGGGCGCTCGTCGCTAGTGGCGAGGAGGGCGGAGGCTTCCCACGGGAAGTGGACACCTGCTTGCCGCTTCAAGACCTCGGCCAGGGCGACCCGAACGCCCCGGAGACCGGGGGTCTCCACGCGATGGACACCGCGGCGTTCAACGATTTCTTCAGCGAGCCCGTCGTGCTTTCGGGAATCACCTGTCCCGGCTCGGAGCTCCCCTGCACGATCGCGCTCCGCATCACTGCTGGGGAGGGCGGGCACGCAGATCCACGCAGGCCGGAGCGGACCGCGAACCCGCCGGATTCGGCGTGCCGCAATTACGCCTACCCGGATCCCGATCCCAAGGCGAAGCCGGCGGAGGGTTGCCAGGATCTGCCCGAGTCGATCCGACCGAAGACCGGTCCGGATCAGGACAACGGCCAGGAAGCGAAGGCGGTCGCCGAAGGGATTGACATCGAGATCCTGACGCTGACCGGCACGCAGCTGGTGCCGGTGAACGCGGACCTCGACGCGTGCTTCGGAGTGTTCAACGAGGTCAACGGCGTCGTCGGCGAGCTTCCACTTCAGGAGGTCCCCGCTCCGCCGCCGCCGCTGCCCGATCTCGCCTCCGCCGTAGGAACGTTGCTGAGCTGTCCCGTTCCGGGCCTCCGGCAGATCCGTGAAGTCAATCTGACGCTGGGCGTCGCCCAGTCCGCGGCGATCGCGCGTCCGAACATCCCGGTCGAAGTGCCGCCGACTGACGGCGGCGGTGGCCCGATCGCCGGCGGTCCGATCGGCGGTCCGATCGCCGGTGGCCCGATCCTCGGTGGTCCGATCGACGGCGGGGCGGGCCCCGTGACGGTCGTCGGGGGTGGCGGCCTCGGCTCCGGGAAGTACGCGCTCAGGATCGACTGGAAGTCGTTCAAGATCCGGCCGTGGAAGGCAGGCGACTTGGCAAAAGCCGTCCTCACCGGAGGTATCTTCGGGACGATGGTCTGGCTGATCCGCCGGCGCTTACGCTTCGGCGTGGGTTAGACGTTCGAAGGAAGTGGCGAAGGCCGGCCCCGTGGGGCCGGCCTCTCGTTTGAGTAGACTGCCCGCCGATGCCTCGGACGTTGAAGCTCGACGGCGACATCATCGCGATCGATTGCGAGATGGCCGGCATGAACGACCTCGTCGCCGCCTACGTGGTGCCGGGCGAAACGGTCGCCGTGATCGAGACGGGACCGGCGACAGTGGCTCGCACGTTGACCGAAGGCTTGGCCTCACTCGGGATCGGACCGGAAGACGTCGGCTACTTCGTGGGCTCCCACATCCACCTCGATCACGCCGGAGCGGCCGGTGATCTCGTCGACGTGTTCCCGAAAGCGACCATCGTGGTCCACAGCGAAGGCGCGCGGCACATGGTCGATCCGGCGAAGCTCATGAAGAGCGCTTATCGAGTGTTCGGGGCGCGGCTGGACGAGCTCTTCGGGCCCCTCAAGCCGGTGCCGTCAGACCGGCTGCTCGCCGTCGACGACGGTGACCGCCTTGATCTGGGGAAGGGCCGCTCGCTCGAGATCCTGTATGCGCCGGGTCACGCGCGGCATCACATCGCGGTTCAGGACACCGACACCGGCGTGCTATTCGTCGGCGACTCGATGGGCGTGTACCTGCCGGAGGCCGGCGTGATCCGACCGGCGACTCCCCCACCAGACTTCGACCTTCCATTGGCATTGCAGTCGCTCGACCGATACCGGGCGCTCGATCCGGCGGGGTTATATCTAACCCACTTCGGCCCGGCGCCGGCCGATCGCGATCTGCTCGCGGAGGCTCGCGAGAAGCTCGTCCGCTTCGGTGAGATCGTCGAGGAAGCGATGCACGAGTCGGAGGATCTCGACTTCCTGACAGAGCGTCTCATGGAGAAGACCCGCGACGATTACGCGAAGGTGTGGGCCGATCCCACGCTGACGGCCAAGTTCGAGTCGCTGAATGCGTTCAAGAGCTCGGCCGCCGGCTATCTGCGCTACTTCCAGACGCGGAACAGCTGAGAAAGTTCGAGGCCGGTCCGAAGACCGGCCTCGAGAATAGTGTCCCGGCGGCGACCTACTCTCCCACCCCGTTACCAGGGCAGTACCATCGGCGCTGGAGGGCTTAACTTCCGGGTTCGGGATGGGACCGGGTGTTCCCCCTCCGCCATGACCACCGAAACGGTTGTGCAAGGTGCCGAAGCACCTTGAGCTACATAGCGAGCGTGAGCGAACCAAGGCCTCGGCCTATTAGTACCGGTCGGCTCCACACGTTGCCGTGCTTCCACCTCCGGCCTATCAACCCGCTAGCCTCGCGGGGGCCTTACCCGGTTTTAATCCGGTGGGAGGCCTCATCTTGGGGCCAGCTTCCCGCTTAGATGCTTTCAGCGGTTATCTATCCCGCACATCGCCAATCAGCCGTGCCCTTGGCAGGACAACTGACACACGAGCGGTGCGTCCGTCCCGGTCCTCTCGTACTAGGGACAGCTCCCCTCAAGCCTCCTACGCCCGCAGTGGATAGGGACCGAACTGTCTCACGACGTTCTAAACCCAGCTCGCGTACCGCTTTAACCGGCGAACAGCCGGACCCTTGGAACCTGCTCCAGCTCCAGGATGCGACGGGCCGACATCGAGGTGCCAAACAGAGCCGTCGATGTGGACTCTTGGGCTCTATCAGCCTGTTATCCCCGGGGTACCTTTTAGCCGTTGAGCGACGGCGCTTCCACTTGCCACCGCCGGATCACTAAGCCCTGCTTTCGCATCTGCTCGACATGTCTGTCTCACAGTCAAGCTCCCTTATGCCTTTACACTCGACGCACGATTGCCAACCGTGCTGAGGGAACCTTTGGGCACCTCCGTTACGCTTTAGGAGGCAACCGCCCCAGTTAAACTGCCCGCCTGACAATGTCCCTGATCCCGATAAGGGACCCAGGTTAGACACCCAGCACGACAAGGGTGGTATTTCAAGGTTGGCTCCACGGGAACCAAAGTCCCCGCTTCAAAGCCTCCCACCTATCCTACGCAAACCGAACCAGATACCAATGTCAGACTACAGTAAAGGTCCCGGGGTCTTTCCGTCCTACTGCGGGTAGGCCGCATCTTCACAGCCAATGCAATTTCGCCGAGTCTCTGGTTGAGACAGCGCCCAAGTCGTTACGCCATTCGTGCAGGTCGGAACTTACCCGACAAGGAATTTCGCTACCTTAGGACCGTTATAGTTACGGCCGCCGTTTACCGGCGCTTAGGTTCGGAGCTTCACCGGTCCGAAGACTGGTTGACCCCTCCCCTTAACGTTCCGGCACCGGGCAGGCGTCAGTGGGTATACAGCGCCTTACGGCTTCGCACCCACCTGTGTTTTTAGTAAACAGTCGCTTGGGCCTGGTCACTGCGACCGCCTCCAGCTCATCCCGCAAGGGACTCACCGGTGACGGCACCCCTTCTTCCGAAGTTACGGGGTTAGATTGCCGAGTTCCTTAACCAGAGTTCTCTCGATCGCCTGAGTATTCTCTACTTGCCCACCTGAGTCGGTTTGGGGTACGGGCACCATCATCACTCGCTAGAGGATTTTCTCGGCAGCGTGGGATCAGTGGCTTCCACCCTACGGTTTCGGCATCGTGCCTCAGCGTTGCCCCTCCGGATTTGCCTTGAGGGACCGCCTACACACTTACCCCAGGACGACCAACGCCTGGGTCCACCTACCCTCCTGCGTCTCCCCATCGCTGGCCTAATACCGGCTGGGTCGGTAGCCCCCCGAAGGGGGTTCCCTTAGCAAACCGGGTTCGGCCTTGGCGCGATGACGGTGGTACAGGAATATCAACCTGTTATCCATCGACTACGCCTCTCGGCCTCGCCTTAGGACCCGACTAACCCTGGGCGGATGAACCTTCCCCAGGAACCCTTGGGCATTCGGCGGAGGGGTTCCTCCCCCCTCATTCGCTACTCATGCCGGCATTCGCACTCGCGACGCGTCCACGGCTCGCTTACGCGGCCGCTTCACTCGCGTCGCGACGCTCCCCTACCGAACCACTCGCTTGGACGCATGGTGCACCCACCATGCGCCGGCTTGTGAGTGGATCCCGTAGCTTCGGTGTTTGGCTTGAGCCCCGTTACATTTTCCGCGCCCGACCACTCGACCAGTGAGCTGTTACGCACTCTTTAAAGGGTGGCTGCTTCTAAGCCAACCTCCTGGCTGTCTGAGCAATCGAACATCGTTTCCCACTTAGCCAAACTTAGGGACCTTAGCTGACGATCTGGGCTGTTTCCCTCTCGACTACGGACCTTATCGCTCGCAGTCTCACTCCCGCGCTTAGCACACTGGTATTCGGAGTTTGCCTGAGTTCGGTAAGCTTGTAGGCCCCCTAGCCCAAACAGTGCTCTACCCCCAATGTGGAACACGCGAGGCTGCACCCAAATGCATTTCGGGGAGAACCAGCTATCACTGGGTTTGATTGGCCTTTCACCCCTATCCACAGGTCATCCGCCCGGTTTTCAACCCGAGTCGGTTCGGTCCTCCACGCGGTCTTACCCGCGCTTCAACCTGCCCATGGATAGATCACCCAGCTTCGGGTCTGCAACACGCGACTAAGCGCCCTATTCAGACTCGCTTTCGCTACGGCTCCGGGTCTACCCCTTAACCTCGCCACGTAATGCAACTCGCCGGCTCATTCTTCAAAAGGCACGCCGTCACTCCCCGTCTTGGTTGCCCAAGACGGCTTGCTCCGACGGTTTGTAGGCACACGGTTTCAGGTGCTATTTCACTCCCCTCCCGGGGTGCTTTTCACCTTTCCCTCACGGTACTGGTTCACTATCGGTCGCCAGGGAGTATTTAGCCTTAGGGGGTGGTCCCCCCAGATTCACGCCAAATTCCACGTGCTCGGCGCTACTTGGGAACTCCGCAAGGAGGTCCGTCACCTTTCGCCTACAGGGCTGTTACCTACTGCGGCGGCCCTTTCCATGGCCTTCGGCTAGGTGCGAACTTTGTAACTCCTCGGGACGTCCTGCACCGCCCCAAGCGGGTCCCACGACACCGATACGACAACGCCACAGGGCTATCACGTCGTACCGGTTTAGGCTGTCCCCCGTTCGCTCGCCGCTACTAAGGGGATCGAGGTTTCTTTCTCTTCCTCCGGGTACTGAGATGTTTCACTTCCCCGGGTTGCCTCACCCACGCCTATGTGTTCAGCGTGGGGTGACTGGACATGACTCCAGCCGGGTTGCCCCATTCGGAGATCCACGGATCGAAGCCTGTTTGGCGGCTCCCCGTGGCTTATCGCAGCCTACAGCGTCCTTCGTCGGCTCCTGGCGCCAAGGCATCCACCGTATGCCCTTTGTACCTTGGCTCAAAGATGCTCACACTCGCTATGTAGTTCTCAAGGTGCCGCAGCGGCTGCACCGGCCTTCCATGTTTCGGTCCCAAAAGAAAATCGCCGACCTCTCGGCCAGCGACAGTCTCCCGCGCACGCGGTCTTAGCGACTGTCCTCTGCTGGGACTCCTATGGAGGATCGGAGCATCCGTTCGCCTCTCGGCCCGGGGGAAGAACCGGGCCAGCGCGTAAATGTACTCCGGGGGCTCGGGAGTGTCAAACAAGACGGGCGCTCTGACCTGCGAAAAGGGCGCCTTTGGCGGCCCTCTCCGGTCACTCGCTCGGTTCGGACAGACGTCGGAACTGACGGCGTCCGACCTGGAGGACCTTCCCCGCCACGCTTCCGACCGGCACATCTAGTGAGGTGACCGGCTCGCCGTCGAGCCGGACCCCTCCTTGCTTGATCTGATCACGGGCCTTGCTGGTAGAGGCGGCCATGCCGTGCGCAACCAGCAGCGCCGGAAGGTGGACGACCCCATCCGTCACGGCCGCGGCCGGGATCGGAACGGTCGCGATGTCGTCGGGAACCTCGTGCGAGACATGGACCCGATCGAACCGTCGCTCGGCACCGGCCGCTGCGTCGGGGTCGTGATAAAGGTTCACGATCTCCTTCGCGAGGCGTCGCTTGACCCGCCCGGCGGCGGGGCCACCCGCGGAGGCTTCGCTCTCCAGTTCGACGATCTCGTTCGGATCGAGGTCGGTCGCGAGGCGGAAGTACTTGCCGATCAGATGATCCGGCACGCTCATGAGCTTCCCGAACATCTCCTCCGGTGGCTCGGCGATGCCGACGTAGTTGCCCAACGACTTCGACATCTTCTGCACGCCGTCGAGCCCCTCGAGCAATGGGAGCGTGAAAGCCACTTGCGGCTCCTGGCCGGCTCTGCCTTGGAGGTCGCGGCCGACGAGCAGGTTGAACGTCTGGTCGGTGCCGCCGAGCTCGACGTCGGAACGGATCTCGACCGAATCCTGGCCTTGCAGCAGCGGATAGAGGAACTCGACGACGGAGATCGGCAAGCCGCCGTCGTAGCGCTTGCGGAAGTCGTCGCGTTCGAGCAACTGCGCGACGGTGACCTGGCCCGCCAGCCGCAGCAATCCTTCGACGCCCATCGCGCCGAGCCATTCGGAGTTGTGTCGCACCTCGAGCCGCTCGGGAAGCAGGATCCTCCTGGCTTGCTCGACGTACGTCGCGGCGTTCGCCGCCACTTGATCGGCGTTGAGCGCTTTGCGGGTGGCCGACTGTCCGGACGGGTCGCCGACCTGGCCGGTGAAGTCTCCGATGATCAGGACCGCCGTATGGCCGAGGTCTTGGAAGCGGCGCATCTTGCGGAGGGGAACCGCGTGGCCGATGTGGATGTCCGGTGTCGAGGGGTCGATGCCGAGCTTGACGCGCAGCGGCTCGCCGGCCGATTCCGAGCGCTCCAACTTCCGCTCGAACTCGGCTTCTGGAATGATCGCGGCGGCGCCGGATGACAAGATCCGGAGCTGTTCCGAGGCGGAAACCCCCATAGCGGGCGGCATCGTAGCATCGGGCGTCGGGCCCACCCCCCAGCTACCATCTGAGGGAGATGCGCGTCGTAACCCGCGGCGCAACCGACCGGGTCCAAGGATGATGACGAAAGCGTTTCCCCACATGCGTCGCGCCGGGCTGGGACTCGCGGCCCTGGCGCTCCTCCTCGCCTCCTGCGTCAAGCTGCCGGATCTCGAAGAGACGCTCGCAAGCGCGAACCGTCTTTCGGAGACCTCCTATGTGCTCGCCGCCGACGGTCGCGTCATCACCGCACTCCACGAGGTGGAGAATCGGGAGGTCATCCCGATCGATCAGGTCCCGGCTCACGTGCAGCAGGCGGTCGTCGCGATCGAGGACGAGCGGTTCTTCGAGCACCCAGGGGTCGACTTCAAGGCCATCGCCCGAGCCTTGCTGCGCAACACCGCTGAAGGACGGATCGTGGAGGGCGGCTCGACGATCACGCAGCAATACATCAAGAACGCGTTGATCGACCGAGAGCGCAACATCAAGGGGAAGCTGGACGAGGCCGCCCTCGCATGGCAGCTCGAGCAGAAGTACTCGAAACCGGAGATCCTCGGGCTCTACCTGAATACCGTTTACTTCGGCCAGGGCGCCTACGGGATCGAAGCCGCGGCTCGCACGTTCTTCGACAAGCATGCGAACCAGCTCGCCGTCCATGAGGGTGCTCTGCTGGCGGGGTTGATCAAGTCGCCGACACGCTACGACCCCTACGCCCAACCCGAGGCGGCCAAGGCTCGCCGCGACCTGGTGCTGCAGTCGATGCGAGATCAGAGCTTTCTGGCTCCGGAACAGGCGCTCGCGAACGTGAAGGCTCCGCTTGGGGTGAAGCCTCCTAGCACGGACGTACGCTACCCCGCCGCCTATTTCATCGAGTACGTGAAGGATCTGATGCAGCGTGATCCACGGTTCGCGATGTTCGGCGCCACGCTCGGCGAGCGCGTCAACGCATTGTTCAAGGGCGGCCTACGCATCCATACAACGATCGACCTGCGACTGCAGAAGATCGCCGAGGACGCGTCGCGCAAGGTCCTCGAGTTCAAGAAGGATCCGTACAACGGGTTCGTTGCGGTCGATCCGCGCACCGGAGAGATCAAGGCGATGGTAGGCGGACGCGATTTCTTCGACGCGAAGAATCCGTACGCGAAGTTCAACCTCGCGGTGCAAAGCCGCCGCCAGCCGGGCTCGTCGTTCAAGACCTTCACCCTGGTCGGTGCGCTCGAGGCCGGGATCCCGCTCGAGAAGATCTACAAGGGCGGCTCGGTCATCAACATCCCGATGAGCAACGGCCAGACCTGGGTCGTCCACAACTACGACAGCCTCTCGTTCGGGTCGAGGCTCTCGCTCCGCGAGGCGACGACCAAGAGCGTGAACGTGGTCTACGCGCAGGTCGTCCAGGAGGTCGGCGCCGACAAGGTCGTCGAGGTCGCGCACCGTATGGGGATCACCTCGAAACTTTCGGCCTTCCCGTCGATCGCGATCGGCGCTCAAGAGGTCTCGCCGCTCGAGATGGCGTCCGCGTACTCCCCGCTGGCCAACGGCGGCTACGCGGCACCGGCGGTCGCGATCACGAAGATCACCGACGCGAGCGGCAAGGTTCTGTTCGAGTGGAAGTACCAGAAGAAGCGGGTGCTCGAGCCGGGAGTGGTTGCGCTCGCCGTCGACGCGCTGAAAGGCGTGATCGAGAGCGGGACGGGCCGCCGGGAGCAGCTCGGCCGCCCCGCCGCGGGGAAGACCGGAACTTCGGACGAGTACCACGACGCCTGGTTCGCCGGCTTCGTACCGCAGATGGTCGGCGTCTCGTGGGTCGGGTTCCCCAAGGCGCAGATCCCGATGTACCCGCCGAACACGCGGATCACCGTGGTCGGCGGCTCGTGGCCGGGGCAGATCTGGAAACTCTTCATGCAAGGCGCGCTCAAAGGCCTTCCTCCCATCGACTTCCCGGTGAGCGAGACGTCGCTCATCCGGGTGACGATCGATTCCACGCGCAACTGCCTGCCGAACCCGTTCACGCCGCCGGCGCTGATCGAGGAGCGCACGTTCATCAAAGGGACCGAGCCCAAGAAACAGTGCACCGAGCCGACGAGCGGCACGATCGTGGCTCCGAACGTCATCGGAAAGCCGAAGGCTTTGGCGATCGAGACGCTCGAGAAGGCCGGCTACATCGTCTCCTCGGCCGCGCGGTCATGCCCCTCGTACCCGATCGGATACGTCTGCGACCAAACGCCGGAGCCCGGAGCCACCGGAAGCGTCGGCGCGCCTGCCACGATCTACATCAGTGACGACAACGCCGTTGCAACCGTGCCGATGGTCCTTGGACTTACGACGTCGCAAGCTAAATCGGCGCTCCTTAACAAGGGGTTCACCGTCGAAATCGTGACGCTCCAGAATCCCGACGGCGACTTCGGGGTCGCCGGGTGTCGTGATCCCAGCCAATCGGGAGACGGTCGCGTGTGGCTGCAGGCCTTCTGCGCCGGGGAACAGAGACCCAAAGGCTCGATCGTTCGCATCTACGTGAACCCGTAGGCCGTCGGTCCCGGATTTCAACCCGTCCGAATCGTCCTCTCGCGACAAGCAAGCATGCACCCTTACACTCCGCGTCCCCACAGCCGCGTACGGGGGTTGTAAGGAGTACCGCGTTGCGCAAGTTCATCCTGATATCCGTCGCGACGGTCGCCCTGCTCGGCGTTCCGTCGGTCGCGCTCGCCGCAGACGGCACACTCTCGATCCCGCCCGGGTTCAAGGTGACGGAGCGCGAGCTCGTTGCTCCGGCGTTGATCCATTACCGTCTCGTGCGCGCGGATCCGGCGACGGTGGTGAACGTCGCGTGGCAGGCCGCCGGTGCGCCGGGCGAACTCCGCGTGGCGCTCTCCAACGAGGCGGTCGCCGGCTACATGCCGCAGGCGGAGCGGACGAGCGAGATGTGCAAGCGGATCGCTTGCCTGGTTGCCGTCAACGGCGACTTCTTCGCCGGCGAAGGCCAGCCGGTTGGCGCGGTGCTTTCCGACGGCCGGCTCATGCGCTCCCCGAACCCCAAGCACCACCAACTATCGCGCTCGGCCGACGGATCGCTCGAGACGGGGTCGCTTTCGTGGCGTGGAACGGTGGTTCCCACCGACCTCCAGCCGATCGTGCTCGACGGGGTGAACGTCACCCGCGAGGCCGACGGCCTCGTCCTGTACACACCTTCGTTCGGCCCGTCGACGGGAACCAACGACTTCGGCGTGGAGCTCGTGCTGTCCGTGGTCCGGCCGGAGGGACCGATCCGCGTCGGGCAGACGACGGTGGTTGGACTGACCGAGCTGCATCGGGCCGGCGACATCTCTATCCCGCGCGACGGGGCGGTCCTTTCCGGACACGGGCGTGGGGCGCAGGCGCTCATCGCACTTTGGGATCGGCTGCAAGCATCGGAGGTGAGCACCGAAGCGCTGCTCAGGCTGGACGTGAAGCCAAAGGCGACCGACAGCATCGGTGGCTCGCCGATCCTGGTCCGCGACGGGCGCCGATGGTTCGCCGACGAGGATCGGGAGTTGTACCGGCTGCGTCATCCGCGAACGATCGCGGGTTGGAACGCCGCAGGCGACCTCCTGTTGGTAACCGTCGACGGCCGCCAGCCGGGTTACAGCCTGGGCATGACGATGGTCGAGGCGGCGCAGCTGATGATCGATTTCGGGGCCGACGAAGCGATCAACCTCGACGGCGGTGGCTCAACGACCTTCGTGGTCGGCGGCTCCGTGGTGAACCGGCCGAGCGACCGGATGGTCCGGCGCGGCGACGAGTCCGAGGTCGTCGCGCTAGCTCGATCGAGCGACGAGGTGATCGGGAGCGTCGAGCGGCCGGTGGCCGTCGCGCTCGCTCTCGTGGGGCCCGGCTCCACATCGCCGGTCGCGCCGATGCTCGAAACGGCGAACCTATCGATCCCGCTGGCGTCGGACAGCACGATCTCACGACCGACGCTCGTACTGGGACCCGACGTCGCCCGGCAGGACACCGGGCCGATCCTGCTCACGCTCATGACCGTGTCGGCCGGCGCGGTCGCGGTCCGTCGCCGGACGCTCGCCGCCTAGCGCTTCTTCGCCGGCTTCGCTGCGAGGATCGCGGT
>JBKKCR010000250.1:0-2878 GCA_046712825.1 Actinomycetota bacterium
CAGCCACATGTTCTTCTTGGGTAGCCACTCCATGCCTCGGTCTGAGCGGAGATCCGCGAGGAGCTGTTCGCTCGCCCACTCGGAGCGCCCGAGGCGCATCCCGGAGGTGCGCGGGATGAGCTCGCCGGCTTTGACGCCGACGGCCGCGGGAAGCATCGCTGGGGCGCGGTCGGTGAGGAGGAACACGTCGGCCGTGATCAGCTCGCCGGGCTCCTTGCCGAGTCCGAGGATCCGCAGAGGAACCCAGGGGTTGGGCGTCGGCATGATGACGTGGATCGGCGTGCCGTCGCCCTCGGCGAGGCCTTGGTTGGCTGCGCGCTTCGAGTCGAACCGCGCAGCCAGGAAGATCGGTGAGCGCTTGGCGTAGAAGTCGAGAACCTCGGGCGAGTCGGGCGAGAGAACGAAGCCGTTGTCGGTGGCCCACTTCGCGACCTGCGAGCCGCCGCCCTCGAGCACGGTGATGTCGAGCGCGTCGATAGCGACCTCGAGCAAGACCTTCGCGTCGCGCGCAGAGCCTGCGGAGAGCGCGAACGCTTCGTTCGCTGCGGGGACCGGCGGCCGAACCTCACGGAGCAGCCGCTGGAGCGTCCAGTCGCCGCCCTTCACGACATCGCTCGGGACGCCCGGCAGCGGGATGATCGAACCGAACTTCGCGCCTCCGCCCCCAACGAAGCGGAACGACGTGATGTAGTGCTCGACGCCTTCGTGATAGGCGGCAAGCGTCGTGGTGCGAAGCAGGTTTACCGAACCGTTCGGGCTCAAGAGGCCGCCGCACGCGAGTGCTGGGCCGGCGACGGTGAGGAATGTAAGGGTAAGGCCGAAAAGGACCACGAGCCGTCGCCGCATGGGGCACCTCCGGGGTCGAGAGCGCTGAGCGCTTCGGACGTGTGGTTTGACGGCCCGGAGGGCCTGAGGGTTCCCTTTCGGGCATGCGGATCCTGTGTGCGACGCTCCCCGGCCCCGGTCACGGCCATCCGATGCTCGCCGTGGCAAAGGCTTTGGCGACCCGTGGCCACGAGGTGACCTTCACCTCCGGAGACGCGCACGAGCAGGAGGCGAAGGAGGCCGGGCTCGGCTTCGCGCTCCTGCCTCGAGTGCAAGGAAGCCCGCTGCACGATCTCCGGCCGTACGACGATGCCGCCGCTCAAGCGGAGGCGATGCGTCCACTTCTCGATGCGTTGCAGCCTGACGCCGCGGTCGTCGACGTGATCACGCTCGGCGCGGCGCTCGGCGTCGACATGATGGGGATCCCGTTCGCGACCCTCGTCGTGCATCCCTTGCATGTGCCGTCGCGCGTGTTACCGCCGTTCGGTTACGGGCGGCCGCCGGGCCGGATGCCGCCTCTGCGATTCCGAGACGCATGGATGCGAGCGAACAACCGTAAGGATCTCGAACGCGCGCGAACCAATCTCAACGCCGGCCGTGCCCGGCTGGGCCTTCCGCCCGCGAACGGTCTCGACGTCGGCTTGAGCGAACGGCTCGTGCTCGTGGCGACGCTGCCGGCCCTCGAGATCTCGCGCCCAGACTGGCCCTCCAACGCGCACATCGTCGGGCCGTGCCTGTGGGAGTATCCGGGCGGCGCGTTCGAGCCACCGGATGGCGACGGTCCGCTCGTGCTCGTCGCTCCGAGCACCGCGTACGACGGCGACCGGATGCTCGGTCCCGCGCTCGACGCCGTGCGACGCCTCGGCGTACGAGCCGTGGTCACGCCCGGAGCCGCGAAGCTCCCCTCGTCACTCCCCACCGGTGTCGTGGTCGTACGAGGTGTCCCGCACCGCGCGATCCACCCGCACGTCGCCGCCGAGATCTGCAACGGCGGCCACGGCACGGTCGTGCGAGCCTTGTCGGCCGGCGTGCCGCTCGTCGTGGTGCCGGGACACGGGGATCAACAGGAGAATGCCTACCGCGTAGAGCGTGCAGGCGCCGGCGTTCAGGTCCGCTTCCCCTCGCCTCGGTCGATCCGAACGGCATTGAGCCGCGTGCTCGGACGCCAGAGGTACGCAACCGGCGCGCAGCTTTTGGCGAAAGAGGCGGCGGGGATCGACGGTCCTTCACGGGCTGCGGATCTCGTCGAGGAAGTGCTCGGAGCCGGAGAAAGACTGAGGGCGGGCTGACGCCCGCCCTCCTCCCGAACGGAGCTTGTTAGTACTCGACCTCGAGGTCGCCGACTGCCGTCGGCATCGCGCCGAACACACCTTGGAGTTGCATCATCTTCATCAGGTTCCCCGTGATCTTGACCTTCCCTTGCATGAACGCCTGCTGGCCGGTCATCTCTTGCTTGGACATCGACACGGCCGTCTCGTAGTTCTGCGCCAGCGTGGCCTCGGCGTTCTCGATGTCGCCCTGGATCAGCTGAACCTTCCCGCCCTCGAGCACGAACCCGTACTTCTTGTCCCCATCGGGCGCGCCGGAGACCTCGTTCTGAAGCCGGGCACTCTGACCTTTCGCGGCCGACTGGAAGGCGTCGTTCGCGTTCAGGCGGCTTTCGACCTCGCTGAGCCATTCGTCGGAGAGGAACTTGACTGCCATAGGGGCCCCCTTTGGGAGTGCCGAGTGGATAGGCGCCAAGGCTATCCAGGCCCCGGAAGCCTTTGCAAACGGGGGCTAAAGACCCAACCGGAACCTGTCGAGTAAAGGTTTTTTTCACCCCCGCCGATGTAAGGAGCCCAGGGAGTTCCACCTTGGTGGAGGGAGGAAACCCGGTGGAGCGGTTGCTCGAGATCTTCCGTGCCAACCCGATCCAGTTCTTGGCCATCGGCGCGTTCGTTGCCGTGGTCATCGTGGCGTGGGCCGTCGAAAGCTCGGCCTGGCGCACCCGGCATCACTAGCGGGGTCACGCACCACGACGAGCCCCGCCTCCCGCCGCTAGTCGCCGTTA
>JBKKCR010000251.1:0-3251 GCA_046712825.1 Actinomycetota bacterium
ATCGAGCACGACATGGGCTTACTGTTCGGCGTCTCGGAGCGCGTGTACGCGCTCGACTTCGGGAAGATCATCGCGGAGGGCACCCCGGACGAGGTGGCCGCCGACCCGCGCGTGCTCGAGTCCTACCTCGGGCGCACGCGTCGCGAGGGAGCCGAGAGTGCTTAAGGTCGAAGGCATCCACGCGTTCTACGGGCCGATCCACGTTCTGTTCTCGATCGACCTCGAGGTGGGCGACGGCGAGATCGTCGCGCTCCTCGGCACCAACGGGGCGGGCAAGACGACGATCCTGCGCGTGATCTCCGGCCTCCTGAAGCCCTCGCTCGGGCACGTCGAGTGGAACGGCGAGCAGGTCGGCGGCATGCGCCCGGCCGAGATCGTCAGGCGCGGCATCGTGCAGATGCCGGGCGGGCGCGGCGTGTTCCCGGGCATGACGATCCAGGAGAACCTCGAGATGGCCGGGTTCTTGTACGGACGCGACCGCGCGAAACGCCGGGAGCGGATCGAGGCGACCCTCGAGCTTTTCCCGTTCCTCGCCGAGCGGCGACGTCAGATCGCCGGGACGCTCTCGGGCGGGCAGCAGCAGATGGTGACGCTCGCGAAAGCGTTCGTGATGAACCCGAAGCTGCTCTTGATCGACGAGCTATCGCTCGGGCTCGCGCCGAAGGTCGTCGAAGAGTTGCTGGACACGGTGCGCCGCCTCAACGCGGAAGGCGTCGCCGTCGTGATCGTCGAGCAGCACGTGGACCTGGCGCTCGACGTGGCGTCCCGTGCGTACTTCCTCGAGCGCGGCGAGGTCCGTTTCAGCGGGCCGGCAGCGGACCTTCGCGGACGCGACGACCTGCTGCGGTCGGTGTTCCTTGCCGGCGCTTCTGCGAGCGCCCAATCGGTCCACGAGGCGGAGGAGGTTCTCGTCGAAGCCGTCCATGAGGCAGAGGAGACCCTGGCCGGAGCCAGCCGAGGGCCGAGGCGACGGCGTACCCGCTAAGCAACAGGGCGGCGCTATCCTTCCCTCATGGTGCTTCGCGTCGTCATCGCCGAGGACAACTTCCTCATCCGTGAGGGCGTTCGAGAGCTCCTCGCGACCGCGCCCGACGTTGAAGTCGTCGCGTCCTGCGGTGATATGGATTCGCTGCTCGAGGCCGTCGAGCGCGAGAAGCCCGATGTCGTCCTCACCGACATCCGCATGCCGCCGACCGAGACCGACGAGGGGATCCGCGCTGCCGAGACGCTCCGCGACACGGCGCCGGACGTCGGCGTCGTGGTGCTCAGCCAGTACGACGAGCCCGACTACGCGCTTGCGCTCCTCGAGCGCGGGGCACGCGGTCGCGGCTACCTGCTGAAGCAGCGCGTGTCGGATCTCGACCAACTCGTCGCAGCGTTGCGCGAGGTGGCCCGCGGCGGTTCGGTGATCGACCCGAAGATCGTGGAAGGCCTCGTGGCCGCCCGTTCGAGGGCGGATTCGCCGCTGGATCAGCTCACCGCTCGTGAGAGAGAGGTCCTCTCGGAGATGGCGCAGGGGAAGAACAATGCCGCGATCGCCGGAGCGCTCGTGCTCACCGAGCGGGCGATCGAGCGCCACATCAACTCGATCTTCTCCAAGCTCGGCTTGACGCAAGAGAAGGACGTCCACCGTCGCGTGAAGGCCGTCCTTTTGTTCCTGGCCCAAAGCTCGGCTGCTTGATTGTGGTGTTGGCACCGTTGTAGGAGCGGAAGCGTGTCGGGACATACTGGCTCGTGGAGAACGACGTGGCCGTTCGCGTTCTGATCGTCGACGATCAGGAGCCGTTCCGCGCGGTAGCGCGCGAAGTGGTCGAGGCCGCCGACGACTTCGAGGTCGTCGGTGAGGCGGAAAGCGGCGAGGAGTCCGTGGATCTCGCTCGCGCGTTGCGTCCCGACCTCGTCCTGATGGACGTCAACCTGCCGGGCATCGACGGCACCGAGGCCACCCGGCGGATCCTCGCCGAAGCGACGGCGTCCAAGGTGGTGTTGCTCTCTACTTACGAAGAGGACGAGCTCGCGGAAGCGGCTCGTGAATGCGGCGCTTCCGCTTACGTCCCGAAATCCGCCTTCGATCCCGAACGGCTGACGAGCGTCTGGTCGGCGATCTGATCCGGCGGTTCGGCCGCGCTCGTTTTCGCAGGAACCCGTCCGGCGACCTCGGTCTGCCCGTCGCTCGTGCGGACCACGAGGGTGCCGCCCACCGCCTCGATGCGATCGACGAGCAACTGCACCTCCGCGGACGTGGCGGTCAGGCCGGCAGCGTTGCGGACGGCGAATCTCACCCAGCCGTTGTCCCGGCCCAGCTCGATCGTGGCCGCGGCTGCGCCGGCGGATGCGCGGCTCATGGGACGAAGGGCCTCGATGCAGCAGAAGTACACGGCCGCCTCCGCTCGAGCGTCGAAGCGCTCGTCGAGCGTCCCGCTCATCGTCACCCTGGCTTCCATCTTGCGGAGGTGGCTCTGCAGGGCGGCGCCGACGCCTTTGTCCGATAGCAGCGGTGGGAAGATCCCGCGTGCGAGCGCACGCAGCGCCTCCTGCGTGTGATTCGCTTGCTCGGCGATGCGCTCCAGCTCGTCGACCGCGCCCAGCGCATCGCGGGTCACGTTCTTCTCGGCGACCTTGAGGGCGTCGCCGATCGCCTGGAGCTCACGCTCCACGCCCTCGTGGATGAGCTGCTCGAGGCGCCGGCGTTCGGCGTCGGCGGCACGCAGCACCCTTCCCCGCGCGCCGTAAAGCACGCGGGCGGCGACCTCGAGCTCGGCAAGCCGGATGCGGAGCTGCTCGGCGAGGCGAAGGCTTTGCAGCGCGAGACCGACCTGACCGGCGAGCGCCTCGAGCAGCCGGTTCTCCGCGGGTCGCAGCGGATCACCGACCTTTTTGGCGACCGCGATGTCACCGATCTTTCGCTCTTGATGCACGACGTCGACGGTTCGATCGAAAGGCGCGTCCCCGCCGGCCGACGGCCAGAAAGCTTCGCACGCGTCGCGGTCGGGCAGCTCCAGACGTGCCCGCGCCCGCACGCCACCGACGGCGCGACCTGCGGCCTCCGCGATCGCATCCAGCGCCTCATCGGGTGAGGTCGCGTCGGTGAGCCGGTGCGCCACTTCGGATAGGACGTCGTAGGGCGTGGCGCGCTCGCCGTAGATGAGCCGGTTCGCGAGCCGTTGCAGGCGTGAGCGCAACGGATCGAACGCGAGCGCCACGACCACCGTCACGGCGATCGAAAGGCCGGTTTGGCTGCCGATCGCTCC
>JBKKCR010000252.1:0-6461 GCA_046712825.1 Actinomycetota bacterium
ACTCTCTGAGGCTGAACGCTTCGCTCCGCCGGAATCCGCTGGTGATCGGCTCAATCGGAGTGAATCAGAGCCGCCGGGCCCGCGCGATATCCCGACCAGATCTTGTTATTAACCGGGTCCGCATAACTAAGAGTTATACGGACGTGTCGTTCTGATGGTTTCACTTCGAACGGCAATACTCCGGCCGTTTGGCTGGATGCGTAGGCATCCACGAACTGTCGCGACCGCTGCGGTGCTCGGGGTCGCATCGTTCATGTGGTCTCGGACGTTTCCTGACTATTCGACGGTGGAAGCGATCGCGACTGGCGTTGGGATCTTTGTGCTCGTCCTTGAAGCTGCCTACGAGTTCATCTTCGATGCCAAGTGGTATCGAAGACGCTTGGCTCGGGGTTCGGCGTCAGACCAATCTGCTTCGGGTCCGGGGGTTTGAGATGATCGGGGACCTTCAAGTTCTAGTTGTCCTCCGTATAACTCGCGGCTGCAACGGACCGCGTCCGCACTTCGTGCCGATCCCGGCCGATGAGCCGCAGGGTCGTTACACAGGCGTGGACGGGCGTAGACTTAGGGTATGAGTACAACAGAATCTGTCGTCCACGTCGATCCTGAGATTCTGGGCGGAACTCCTGTCTTCGTGGGGACTCGAGTGCCGTTTCGTGCCTTGATCGACTATCTCGAGGCTGGGCACTCGGTGGACGAATTCCTTGACGCGTTTCCTACGGTAACTCGTGAGCAGGTAACGGCAGTTCTGGAGGCGGCTCACGAGGCCGTGACTTCGCGTGCGAGTTCTGCTTGATGAGCAGCTTCCTCGTCAGCTCGCGGACGAGTTGACGGGGCATGATGTGAGCACGGTGCAGCGCGAGGGGTGGGGCGGCATGAGTAATGGTGCTCTTCTGGCGGCCGCTGCGGACCGGGGATTTCAAGTCTTTGTGACGAAGGATCAGGCCCTGGAGTTTCAGCAGAATCTGGAGCAGCTTCGGGTAGGCATCGTTGTCCTCGATGCGGTGAGTCACGCGATTGAGGCCCTTCGACCGCTTCTCCCGGCCGCGATTGAGACGATCGCGGAGGTAGGACCCGGTGAGGTTCGGCATGTTGCTGTGTAACTCGCGGCTGCAACGGACGCCAGCCGCGCAAGCGCGCCTCGGCGCCGATGAGCCGCAGGGTCGTTATACGCACTGAGACTCGACACGATGCCTTCGAACAGCGAACCTCCTGCGCCGCAAATTGAGGCCGAGATTGCGGCCGTCCCCACGGAAGAAGGTGGCCGACAAAGGCCGATGTTCTCCGGCTACCGACCTCATCATGACTTCGGTGTGGATGGCATGATGAACGACGCCCAACACCAGTACCCGAGCGGTCAGTTGGCTCCTGGTGAGACTGGTCGTGCCTTTCTTACTTTGTACTTCCCCGAATACCTCAGGGGCCGCCTCTATGAAGGCATGGAGTTCACCGTTCAGGAGGGCTCACGTATTGTCGGGAGAGGCAAGATCGTGAAAGTGCTCGATGACACCTTGCGACGTGGCGCATAACTAAGAGTTAGACGTATGCCTCCGGTAGGGCGTCACCCGACGCAGCATCCGGTAAACGTCGGCGCGATTACATCGAACGGGTCGAATTCGTGGCGTCCGCCTGTTCGTCGCCGTGTCTTGGGATTTCTCGTCATGTTGCCCATGTCTGCTTTGGTGGTGGGGACGCTGTGGTTGGATGACTCGGAGGGCGGTGGTGGCGCGATCGCTTTCGTCATCATCTTCCTCCTGATCTTCAACGGCGTGGCCCTGGTTCAGGCATTTCGTGATTCAGTGCGTGTCACAGACAGTGAACTAGTCGTGCGCACAACATTCGGTCGCGCGAAGCGGGTCCCTCGCGACAGGCTCCGGGATATACGCGTTAGCCGCCGGGCCGTGGATTTCGTTGGAGTGGATGAATTGCCGTTCCTCACACTGGACCGCGGGCTCTACAGCGACGCTCAACTTCGTGAGATGGCGGAGACACTAGGAATCTCTATTCATGGCCCGCGTCGACCTCGGAGGTTGGGACGATTTGAGGACTCAGCTCGCCGTGATTAGAGCGACGGTGCAGCCATCTTGGGCAACGTCTAACTCGCGCGTGCAACGGACCGCATCCGCGCGTTCCGCGCGGATCGCGGCCGATGACGCGCAGGGTCGTTATACCGACGGCTGCGCGATGTAGCTGGGCTCGGGATCCAGGTCTGGACAGGCTCTCTATTACCGGACCGAAAGTTCATTGCTCCGCTCGCCATCTGGGAGCATCATGTACGTGATGATGGGACGCGGACTCCTCTTCGCTCTAGCGCTTCTGTCCGGTGCATTGTGCCTAGCGGCCGGAGTGTCCTATCTCTTCGTTGACCCGACTGAGCTGACGGTTTCGCTCCTTGTCGCCTTCAGTGCTTTGGGCTGCTGCGCTCTGGTTGCAGCCGGCCTTTGGCAGCGTGTCGCGGTTGTCCGATCCCGTTCGCTGTTCGCCGTTGGAGTTGCGGGCATCTTGTTCGCGATCGCGAGTGGTCTGGGTATTGCAGGTGCTCGTGTTGCGCACAGTGTTCGACTCGAACCCACGGATCTCCCAGTGGCGTTGCATGCGGCCGGGGTTATGGCTGGCGTTGCGCTTGGTGTCGCAGCGTTCGGGCAGCTCGTCATGGTTGGGCGGCTTCGCGTTGCGCGTCAGATCACTGGCGATCCGGTTCCGTGATCGAATCTGCTGTGAATGCCAACGGTATAACTCGCGGCTGCAACGGACACGGCCGGCGCTTCGCGCCGGTCCTCGCCGATGAGCCGCAGGGTCGTTAGACAGCCGGTGCCGCCTTTCGGGGGACGTGCGAGGAGTCGCTGATGCGCGTCGCAATTGGACTCGCGTGTTTCGCAGCTGTTCCTTTCGTGCTGTGGATTGGCGTCAGGGTATACCGGAACCCAGAGTTCTCCTTCTGGAAGCACCCAATTCTGTTCGAGCCATTCGCGCGTGTCAGATGGCTCGGTTTCATTGCCACTCTCGTCGCTACGCTTGTCGTTGCCGGAGTAATGGTGCTCGCGACAGAATGATTGAAGATATGAGGCCTGATGAACGACCGGGGACATGGGTGACGGTTTAGTCCAGGGACATAGGTGACACCGCGCTCTTGTGAACACTACGACTGTTCCGCTGCTAGTCGGGTTTCTGCTCGTCTGAATCTTGGAGGTGGTCGCCGGCTGGTTGCTGTGGAGCGGAAACAGGACCGGAGCGATCCTCGCGATACCGCTTCTCCCTCTCGGCGCGATCTATTGGTGAGGCTTCGCTCTGCCGATCCCGCCGATCTTCGCCATCGTCCGGACCGTTCTGATCGCGTTGAGCTGGAACAGCCTTAGGTAGCGGATCGGGGAGGCCGCCTGCCCGGCCCAGAAAAAAGTTCGTTCAACGTGTCGATTTCCGGTCTCCCCGTTCGACGTGTGGGTAGAGGCGGGTCGGAAGGTCCGGAAACCAAGCTCCGGACCAGCGAAACGAGGGAGGGGTAGTCATGCGATTCATGGTCATGGTCAAGGCCGATAAGGACTCCGAGGCGGGCGTTCTCCCAAGCGAGGAACTTCTCGCGGCGATGGGCAAGTACAACGAAGAGCTCGCCAAGGCCGGCGTGATGATCGCGGGCGAAGGGCTCCACCCGAGCTCCAAAGGCGCCCGCGTCCGGTTCTCCGGCGACAAGCGCACCGTGATCGACGGGCCGTTCTCCGAGACGAAGGAATTGGTCGCCGGCTTCTGGCTCTTCGAGGTCAAGTCCAAGGAAGAGGCGATCGAATGGGTGAAGCGCTGCCCCAACCCCATGCTCGGAGACTCCGAGATCGAGATCCGCCAGGTGTTCGAGGCGGACGACTTCGGCGAGGTATTCACGCCCGAGCTTCGGGAACAAGAGGAGCGCGTGCGCAAGATCACCGAGAACACGCAGCGCTGAAGCGGCCGAACTCGAGCCCAAAGGAGCAGACGATGCGATTCCTGATGATAGTCAAGGCGACGGAGGACTCCGAGGCGGGCGTCCACGGGACGCCGGAAGAGTACGCGGCGATGGGTCAGCTCATGGAGGACATGGCCAAGGCGGGCCACCTCATCCTCGGGGACGGCCTTAAGCCGAGCTCGGAGGGCAAGCGCTTGCAGATCGCCGGCGGGAAGATCACGAAGGTGATCGACGGCCCGTTCGCCGAGACGAAGGAATTGGTCGCCGGGTACTGCCTCGCCGAGTTCCCTTCCTGGGAAGTGTGCATGGAGTGGAACGAGCGCTTCGCAGCAGCGCTCGGCGACGGCGACTGTGAGATCCGTCCGCTGTTCGAAGCGGACGACTTCCCGGAGGACGTTTTCCCTCCCGAGGCGGCCGCTCGTGAGCAGGCTTTGCGCGACGAGCTCGAGGCCAAAGCCAAGCAGAGGTAGCCGGAACGGGCCGGCTTTGCTCCGGCTGATCGGAGATGGTGTGATCGGGAGCCGTGACGGCTCCCGATCCACGTCGTGCCATCGATGCGGTCTGGCGGATCGAATCCGCCAAGCTGATCGCCGGGCTCGCGCGCATGGTCCGCGATGTCGGCGTCGCCGAGGACCTCGCTCAAGACGCTCTGGTCGCGGCGCTCGAGCGCTGGCCCGAATCGGGGATCCCCGACAACCCCGGAGCCTGGCTCATGGCCACAGCGAAGCACCGCGCGATCGACCTCTTCCGCCGGCAAGAACGGCTCGAGCGGAAGCACGCAGAGCTCGGTCACGACCTCGAGATCCGGCAAGAAACAGCGGAGGCCGACATCGACGCGGCGATCGACGACGACATCGGCGACGACCTCCTCAGCCTGGTGTTCACCGCGTGCCACCCGGTCCTCTCGACCGAGGGCCGCGTCGCGCTGACCCTCCGACTGCTCGGCGGTCTGACGACCGAGGAGATCGCCCGGGCGTTCCTCGTGTCCGAGCCGACCGTCGCGCAGCGGATCGTCCGCGCCAAGCGGACCCTCGCCGAGGCGCGCGTCCCGTTCGAGGTCCCGAGCGGCAGCGAGCTCGCGCCCCGGCTCTCGTCGGTGCTCGAGGTCGTCTACCTCATCTTCAACGAGGGCTATTCGGCTACCGCGGGCGACGACTGGGTGCGGCCGGCGCTGTGCGAGGACGCGCTCCGGCTCGGCCGGATCCTGGCGGGGCTCACCCCGAAGGAGCCGGAGGTTCACGGCCTCGTCGCGCTGATGGAGATCCAGGCGTCGCGGCTGCGGGCGCGTACCGGACCGACGGGTGTGCCGATCCTGCTGTTCGACCAAGACCGCGCGCGCTGGGATCAGCTCCTGATCCGCCGCGGTCTCGCGGCGCTCGCGCGTGCGGAGGAGCTCGGCGGCTCGGCCGGCCCCTACGCATTACAGGCCGCGATCGCCGCGTGCCACGCCAGAGCCCGAACCCCCGAAGAGACGGACTGGACCCGGATCGCCGCGCTCTACGAAGCGCTTGCTCGGATCACGCCTTCACCGGTCGTCGAGCTGAACCGCGCCGTCGCGGTCGGTATGGCGTTCGGCCCGGCCGCGGGTCTTGAGCTGGTGGACGCGCTGACCGAGGAGCCGGCGCTGAAGGGCTACCATCTGTTGCCGAGCGTGCGGGGCGACCTTCTCTCAAAGCTCGGCCGTCCCGACGAGGCCCGGTCGGAGTTCGAGCGAGCGGCTTCGCTGACGCGCAACGCTCGCGAACGGGACCTCTTGCTCGAGCGCGCCGCTCTGGACCGGCGGGTATAACCGTGGTTATACTTTTCGCGTGAAGACGGCGATCTCGCTCGGCGACGAGCTCTTCGACGCGGCCGAACGGTTGGCTCGGCGCCTGGGTGTCTCGCGCAGCGAGCTGTACGCCCGTGCGCTCGGGCGGTTCGTGGACGACCATCGAGACGATGGAGTTACCGCAGCGCTCGACTCCGTGTACTCGGAAACGGTGTCCGGGCTTGAGCCGGGCCTCGTGCAGCTCCAAAGTGCTTCGCTGGAGTCGGGGGATTGGTGATCCGCCGCGGCGAGATCTGGTGGGCGACGCTCCCAGACCCTCGCGCTTCCGAGCCCGGATACTCGAGGCCGGTGCTCGTCGTCCAATCCGATGCATTCAATCGTAGTCGGATCCAGACGATCCTCGCGGTCATCGTGACGTCTACCACGAGGCTCGCAGAAGCTCCGGGCAACGTGCTGCTCAGCCGACGCGAGAGTGGTCTGCCGAAGACTTCCGTCGCGAACGTCTCCCAAGTGATCACGATCGACAAGAGATTCCTCACGAAGAAGGTGCGGTCGGTTCCGAAACGGGTCGTTAACCAAGTGGACGCGGGGCTCCGGCTCGCGCTCTCGTTGTAGGGGCCGCTGTTGAAGCTCGACCTCCTGCGCCGCCGCATGCACAACGAACGCCTCATCGGGGCGCCTTTCCGCAAGCCCGAGGACGTCGTTCGGTGGTTCGGCGCCGTGCAGTCGCAGGAGTACCAAGATGCCAAATGGGCCGTCGGG
>JBKKCR010000253.1:0-41154 GCA_046712825.1 Actinomycetota bacterium
ACGTAGTATCGCGCGCCGTTGGGCAGGATAACGTTGGCGAGCCCGAGATCCTCGTCGCTCCCTTCCCAGCCGGGCGCCGGTTCGAACCCGCGGGCGTCGCGTAGGGGCGACTCCTGCTCGTAGTCCCAGCGGATGCGCCGGAGTGACCCTGCGTAGGTGGAGATCAGCAGTGACGACGACAGCACGGGATTGAAGTCGGGCGCTCCGACCGCGGCGATGCCGTATTCCGTCTCGGTGCCGAAGACCTTGGGGATGGCCACGCGGCCACCCTACAGGTACTGACCGGCGTTCACGCGATCGACCTGGCGTCCGTCGCCATCGTGGCCCAGCAACGTGCGCACGTACACGATGCGCTCGCCCTTCTTGCCGGAGATGCGAGCCCAGTCGTCTGGGTTCGTCGTGTTGGGCAGATCCTCGTTCTCCTTGAACTCGTCACGGATCGCGGTCAGCAGATCCTCGGACTTGATGCCCTTGTCGCCCATCGACAGGAAGCGCTTGATCGCGTCCTTCTTGGCGCGCCGGACGATGTTCTCGATCATGGCGCCAGAGTTGAAGTCCTTGAAGTACAGGATCTCCTTGTCCCCGCTCGCGTTGGTGACTTCGAGGAAGCGGTTGCGGTCGTTCTGCTCGTACATCTGCTCGACCGTCTTCTCGATCATGCGGAAACATGCCTGCTGGGCATCGCCGCTGTAACGCGCCACCTCGTCGGGATGGATCGGCACGACCGGGTGCAGGTACTTCGACATGATGTCGGCGGCCTGCTGCTGGTTCGGGCGCTCGATCTTGATCTTCACGTCGAGCCGGCCCGGCGGCGGCCCCGACCATGGTATCCCCGTACTGCGCTAGAGGTACTGACCGGTGTTGACGGTCTCGATCGACCGGCCGGCCGTCTCCTGCCCGAGCAACGTACGGACGTAGACGATGCGCTCACCCTTCTTACCGGAGATGCGCGCCCAGTCATCCGGGTTGGTCGTGTTGGGCAGATCCTCGTTCTCCTTGAACTCGGCCCGGATCGCGAGGAAGAGGTCCTCCTCCTTGATGCCCTTCTCCCCAACCTCGAGGAAGCGCTTGATCGCTTCCTTCTTGGCGCGGGCCACGACGTTCTCGATCATCGCGCCGGAGTTGAAGTCCTTGAAGAACAGGATCTCCTTGTCTCCGTTCGCGTACGTGACCTCGAGGAATCGGTTCTCGTCCGACTCGTCGTACATGCGTTTCACGGTGGCGTCGATGATCGAGCCGACCGCTGCCTGCCGATCTCCGCTGTGACGCTTGAGCGTCTCGTCGTGAAGCGGAAGCCCCGGAAGCAGGTAGATCTTGAAGATCTCCGCAGCGGCGTCCACGTCCGGCCGCTCGATCTTGATCTTGACGTCGAGCCGGCCCGGCCGAAGGATCGCCGGGTCGATCATGTCCTCGCGGTTCGCCGCGCCGATCACTATGACGTTCGACAAGGTCTCGACACCGTCGATCTCCGACAGCAGCTGCGGGACGATCGTGTTCTCCACGTCGGAGGAGACGCCCGACCCGCGGGTGCGGAAGATCGAATCCATCTCGTCGAAGAACACGATGACCGGGAAGCCTTCCTCCGACTTCTCCTTGGCGCGCTGGAAGATCAGGCGGATCTGGCGCTCGGTCTCGCCCACGTACTTGTTCAGCAGCTCGGGGCCCTTGATGTTCAAGAAATACGATCGCGCGTTCTCCTGACCGCTTTTCTCCGCGATCTTCTTCGCGAGCGAGTTCGCCACCGCCTTGGCGATCAGCGTCTTGCCGCAGCCCGGCGGGCCGTACAGCAGTACGCCCTTCGGTGCTTTGAGCTGATGCTCGGCGAACAGGTCGGCGTGGAGGAACGGCAGCTCCACCGCGTCGCGGATCGACTCGATCTGGCCCCCGAGGCCGCCGATGTCGGCGTAGGTGATGTCGGGGACCTCTTCGAGCACGAGCTCTTCGACCTCGGGCTTCGGGAGGCGCTCGAACACGTAGCCGGACTTCGGATCCATGAGCAGGTTGTCGCCGGCGCGCAGGTGCTGCGTCATCAGCGGGTCGGCAAGGTAGACGACGCGTTCCTCGTCGGCGTGCCCGACGACGATGGCGCGGTTGGCGTCGAGGATCTCCTTGAGCTGAACGACCTCGCCGGACACCTCGAACTGACGCGCAGCGATGATGTTCATGGCCTCGTTGAGCATCACTTCCTGGCCCTTGACGAGGCTCTTCGGATCGATCTCGGGGTGCGCCGCGACGCGAAGCTTGCGTCCGCCGGTCGTGATATCGACGGTGCCGTCCTCGTTCGTCGCGAGGTAGGTGCCGAAGCCCGACGGCGGCGCCGTCAGCTTCTCGACCTCTTCCTTCAGCGCGACGATCTGCTCACGCGCTTCACGGAGCGTCGAGGCGAGACGGTCGTTCTGGGACAGCGCCTGCGCGAGCTGCGTGCGCGTCTCGGCGAGCTTGTCCTCGAGGATCTTCACTTGACCCGGCGCGTCGCGGAGGCGACGGCGCAGCAGCGACGTCTCCTCCTCGAGGAACTTCAGCTGTGTCTGAAGTTCGTTCACCTGACGCTCGAGGTGGCGCCCTTCCGACTCGTGAGCGGAACCCGGCACCCAACACCTCCTTGGTACTTCCCTCGCTCGAAAAGTCCCCGGCTGACCTCGGGATTATCGCACCCGAGTTCCTACCTTGAATGGGTTATCGTCCGCGTTCGTCCGCCGTATTAGCTCTCCTCGCAAAGTTCCTCGCCGGTAACCTCTCTCGTTAACAATTCTGAACCCTTTTTGACGCTACTCCCGGCCACGGAGAGCGTCAACGACGTCCGATCAGCGATCCAGGCCGAAGAAACGGGCGATCGTGACGAATCCGGTGTGGGCCACCATCCGGTGGTCGGGCCGGACCGAGGCGCCCTCGACGTGCCACGTGCGCACGAGGACTTCGCGGGTGACGATCTCGCCCAAACCGGCCTCACGCAGCGCTTCGGTCGTTTGCGAGACCTGTGTGGTGGTCGGCACGTACGAGCAGAACACCGCCCCGGGACGCATAGCGGTGAGCGCCCTCGGCAGGATGCGCCACGGCTCGGGGAGATCGAGCACAACCCGATCGATCTCGACGTCGAGTTCTGCTTCGGTGACGTCGCCGAGACGCAGATCCAACTCGTCGGGGATCTTCCCGAGGAACGACTCGACGTTGGTGCGCGCCTTCGCGGCGAAGTCCTCGCGGAGCTCGTAGGAGATCACGCGACCGCGCTCCCCCACGGCGCGCACGAGCGCCAGCGTCATCGCGCCCGACCCGGTGCCCGCTTCGAGCACGGTCGCGCCGGGGTGGATGTCGGCTTCGATCAGGATCATGCCGATGTCCTTCGGGTACACGACCTGCGCGCCGCGCGGCATCTTCAAGATGAAATCGGCGAGCGAGGGCCGGAACGCGATCAGCGGCGCGCCGGAAGAGGCTGCGAGCCGTATGCCTTCTGGCGAGCCGAGGATCGCGTCGTGCTCGACGAAGCCCTGATGGAAGTGGAAGCGTTCGCCCGGCCGCAACGTGATCATGTACCGCCGACCGCGACGATCGACCAGCATGACGCGCTCGCCGGGCTCGAACGGGTTGCTCACGACGCGCTGTTCCTGCCGGCCTTGGCCCGCAGCTGCTTCTTCGCGCGGCAGTAGGCGCACACATCACCGGTGGTCGACTGCCCGCATTCGCTGCACGCCCGAAGCTCGACCGTGTCCTCGCTCGCGAACAAGGGCGCCACCTTGTCGAGGTAGCCGAAGAAGAACTGCTGCTTCGTGCCGGGGCTGCGCGCCTCCATGAGGTTCAGCGCGTCCTTGTACCGAAGCGCCGTGTTCCCGGCCACCAGCGGGCATTCCTCGACGATGTAGTCGATGCCGCGCAGGTTCGCGTACGCGGCGGTCTCGCGCTCGGACACCCGATAGAGGGGTTTGACCTTCCTCGATAACTTGGCGTGCGTCGAAGGGAGCGCCGGCGACTGCCGCGCGATGTATTCGGTCTGCCAGTGGAGCGTGTTGCCGAGCAGGGTCGCGGCCTCGTCGTCGAGGTTGTGCCCGGTGACGAGCACGTCGTAGCCCTCGCGCGTCGCCTGCAGGTTGCTCAGATACCGCTTCGTCAAGCCGCACACGCTGCATGGGACGCGACGCCCCTCGCGCGCGATCTGCTCGATGGTGAAGCCTTCGTCGTCCTTGAGGTCCGTGACGATGAGCGTCGCGCCACGGCCGGCGGCGTACTTTTCGCACATCTCGCGCGACTCGTTCGCGTACTCCTCGCCGGTCCACAGCACGATGTGGTAACCGGTCGCGTCGTACCCCATGTCGAGCAGCATGTCCCACAGTGCCAGCGAGTCCTTGCCGCCGCTGACGCAGACGAGGAGCCGGTCCTCCTTGGTGAACATCTCGTGATCGTCGATCGCCTTCGTCACCTGGTTGCGCACGTAGCGCAGGAAGCACTCGGCGCAGAAGGCGGCGTTCGCGCGCGCGACCTCCACCTTCGCGGGAGCGCGACAACGCTTGCACTTGGCGGCGACCCCGGCGGGACCCCGACCGGCGCCGCCCGAGATGACCGGACGGATCTCGACCTCGTCGGAGTCGGCGAGGCGTTCCTCGCGCGTGAGGAGATCGGCCTCCCGGATGACAAGCACCGTCTCGGGGTTGATCTGCAACCGCTCGAGCAGGATGCGGACGCTCGTCGGACCGGGAACCTCGACCTCGCGCGTAGGGTTCCGAAGCTTGACCTTCATCGCGTCCAACGATAGCGGCGCTATCTGTGCCCCGCACGGTTCTGCTCGTCGTATTCCGCCCCCGGCGGGCCCTTTCGCGGCTCTGCGCCTCCCTCGAGGCGGCCGGCGCTGCCGGCCACGTTGAAGAGGAAGTAGCCGACCAGGACGTACCACAGACCCGGCCACGCGTCGGCGCTGCTCCCCGACGAGACCCCGAGGACGAAGATCGCTCCCCCCGCTCCGATGAGCGCGAAAGCGAACGCCTTGCCGAGCGTGGCCGACCAGCGGGTCGCCTTGGCGCGGTCGCGCAGGCCCGTCCAGAGACCTGCCCGGAGCACGCGCCCGCCGTCGAGCGGGAACGCCGGCACGAGGTTGAAGACCGCGAGGGCCAGATTCACCACCGCGAGAACGCCCCAGACGCCCGGAAGGATGCGAAGGCTCGGATCGAGCTCAGGATCGAACCCCGGATGCAGCGAGAGCGATACCGCGGCGAGCACCCCGGCGATCAGCAGGCTGGTGAGCGGTCCGATGATCGCGATCCGGAATTCGTCCGCGGGCTTCTCGGCCTCCGCGCCGATCTGCGCGACGCCGCCGAAGACGAACAAGGTGATGCGACGGGCGTCGAGGCCGTGAGCGCGCGCCATGAACGCGTGCGACAGTTCGTGCGCGAGCACGAAGGCGTAGAAGAGCAACGCGATGCCGATCGAGAGCGGCAGGATCCATGCGCTGTCCCTCGGCACGATCTGGGGTGCGATCTCGGAGCGCGCCACCAGCACGAGTGCGAAGAAGATGATCAGCCAGCTCGCGTGAACGGCGACCTCGATGGGCCCGATCCGGAACAGGACACGGCTGCCGGAACCGGGAGGAGGCATGGGTCTCCATGCTACCCTCGCCGTCATGACCGAGCAGATGACCAAGACCATCCCGGCGCTGAAGGAATGGGCGTTCGTCTGCAAGCTGCTGCTCGAGGGACGCCAGTCGATCATGCTGCGCAAGGGCGGCATCGACGAGAAAGGCTTCTGGGTCGAGGCCGACGAGTTCTTCCTCTTCCCGACCTACTTCCACCAGATGGCCGAGAAGGTGCGGCCCGAGTACGCGGCCGAGTGCTCCGAGCTGCTCGCGTATCCGCCGCCCGAGGACGTGCTGCGGATGAGCGGCGTCGCGCGCGTCGTCGAGCACATCGAAGTGCGGCGGCCGGGGGGGATGGACTCGCTGCGCGATCTCCACCCGTACGATCAGGAGCAGGTCGCGATGCGGCTCGAGTTCCGGCCGCGCAAGCCGCTCGTGATCCTGGCGGTCGAGGTCCGCCCGGCGTTGCAAGTGGTCGAGACGCCGATGCGCGAGGAGTTCGGCGGCTGCGTCTCGTGGGTCGACGTCGGCGTCGACCGGCCTGCGCTCGCAACGCCCGTACTTCCGATCGAAGCGGTACGGGCGACCGCCGACCGCGTCAAAAACGCGGTCGGCTAACCCTCGACGAGTTTCCTCGGGTCGAACCGCGTCACGCCTGCCACTTGATCGAACGATTTGTCGGCGCTCACGATGCCTTCAAGGCTGTAGGTGATCACCACGGCTGCGTGAATCGCGTCGCGAGGCGTCAGGCGACGATAGCCCTTGACGATGTCGGATGCTTCCTCGATCTCTCGTCGCGTGATCGGAAGAGGCCCTGGGAACGTCGTGAGGGTTCGCGCAACCATCTCGGCAGCGAAAGCGCGCTGCCCTCTGCGCGTGTAGACGTCCATGAGCTCTTGTAGCGCTTCGACATCCACCACGTACTCGTCCGGCCTCTCGCCTGCGTCCAGGAGAAGCACCCGACACGCTTCCCGGTTCGGATCCGGCCGCCCCGCTGCGTACACGAAGACGTTCGTGTCGAGAAGCTTCACGGCTCCTTGTCCACGTATCGCCCGATCAGCTTCTTCGCCTCTTCCCAGGTGCCAACGTCGACCTCCTGGGACGTCAACCACTTAACGGCCGCTTTCCTACGCTCAGCGGACGGTTGAAGATAGGTCCTTCTTACCGCGTCGCGAACGAGCTCGCCGAGCGACATCCCACGATGGGAAGCTTCTCGTTTGAGGGCGTCGAGCTCCTCTTCGCTGAAGAGGATCTCGGCCCGCTTGTTCATGGCCATGGAGACCTCCGGATACCTACGGAGATACTACTCCGGATGCATCCGTAGGTCCAAGGGATTAGGGCGTCGGCACGAAGGCGAGGATGATCTCGCGCACCAGCTCGGCGGCGACCACGGTTGAGACGCCGCTCGCGTCGAGGGGCGGCGCAACCTCGACCAGATCCACCGCGACGATCTCCAGATCCGAAAGCGCGAGCACGGCCTCGCGCAGCTCCTTGTAGGTAGGACCGCCGGGTTCCGGCGTGCCGGTGCCCGGCAGGATCGACGGGTCGAGGACGTCGAGATCGATCGACAGATGGACGGGACGCCCGGCTATCTCGGCCCGCGCGACCGGCGGGATCGTGACGTCCGCCGTCCAGGCGAGCAGCATCCCGTCGGCGTCGGCGAACTCTTCGCGCGAGCCCGACCGGATGCCGAGCGCGATGGTCGGCCCTTCCTTGGCCATGTGACGCGTGCCGCACGCGTGCGACAGCTCGCTGCCGTCGTACGACGGCCGCATGTCGAGGTGCGCGTCGAAGACGACGTACGCGACCCCGTCTCGCACCCGCCGCGTTCCGGCCGTAGTTCCGATCGAGACGCTGTGGTCGCCGCCGAGCGAAACCACGAACCGGCCGGCGCGGAGGTGCATCTCGGTTGCCGTGGCGATGCGTTCCATGACCGCGGCGGCGTCGAGGCCTTCGAGCGGGAGGTCGCCCGCGTCCGCGTAAGCCAGGTCCTCGAGGTCGCGCTTCAGGCGGGGCGAGTACGTTTCGATCGACTGTGAGGCGGCACGGATCTCGTTCGGGGCGGCGCGAGCGCCCGCGCGATAGGACGTGCCCCCGTCGTACGGGATCCCCTGGATTACCGCGGCGGCCGGTTCGAGGTCGCGGGAAGCCCCGAGGTAGACGCCGGATGGATCGCTCACAGCGCGAACGGGTTGCGCGAGTCGCCTTCGAGGCTCTCGCGGATGATCCCTGGGAGACCGAACGACCCGACATGAACCTCGGGCGTCCAGTAGCGGGCGGTGATCTTTCGCTCGGCGGCGCGGGCGCCGGCCGACTCTGCGTCGATGTCCAGCCGCTCACCGCAGAGCATGAAGCTCCAGACCACGCCGGGGTACGTCGTCACGTGCCCGAGGTACAGGCGCACGTCGGGGAACGCGGCTTTGGCGTTGCGGAACGCCATCCGCATCTCGTCCTGGAAGTAGACCGGCGACCCCACCTGCGCGACGTACACACCGCCGGGGTTCAAGCGCTCGAGGCAGCGGCGGTAGAACGGCGTCTCGAACAGGACGATCCCCGGCCCGACGGGGTCCGACGAGTCGACGATGATCGCGTCGAACGGTTCGCCGTCCGCGTGCACGTAGGCGTTGCCGTCGTCGAACAGCACGGTGGCCCGGGGGTCGTCCCACGCGTCGCCGCCGATCGACGGCATGTACTCGCGCGAGAGCGCGGAGACGCGGTCGTCGATCTCGACCATGACGGCATCGGTCACTGTGGGATGCTCGAGCACGCGGCGGATCGTTCCGCCGTCTCCCCCGCCGATCACGAGAACACGGCGCGGCTCGGGGTGCGCGAGCAACGGAACGTGCACGAGCATCTCGTGGTAGAGGAACTCGTCCCGCTCGCTGGTCTGAACCGCGCCGTCCAACACCAGCGTCCGACCGAACGTCGGATGCTCGTAGATGTCGATGTGCTGGAACGCCGAATCCTCGGCGTGGAGCAACTCGCCCTCATAGGCGAACTCCACGCCCGGAGCGGGCGTCTCGAAGAAGCGGCTCGGAGCCACGACGACCCTATCCGAAACGGTTATGCGGACAGGCCGCGCTTGACCTCGACGATCTGGATCCGGCCGGGCGAGAAGTACTTCTTGAGCGTCTCGATCCCGGCGTCGGCGTCCATATCCTTCGAGCACGTGAACAGGTCGACGGCCGCGTAGCCGTACTCCGGCCACGTGTGGATCGTCAGGTGCGACTCGGCGATGATCGCTACTCCCGAGCAAGCCCCGTTGGGGAACTCGACGATCTTCGTGTCGAGAAGCGTGCCTCCTGTTCGACGCACCGTTTCGTTCAGTGCCTCTTCGACCAGCGGCGGGTCATCCAGATTGGATGCTTCCCACAACTCGACGAGAAAGTGCCGCCCCAAAGCGTTCATCGTCCGATCACCCCCTCCACAACACCGCGGCTGCTACCGCGCTACCGATACGTTCGACGACGTGCTCGGCCGTGGCGAACACAAGCTCGTACGGCTCGAGTCCTCTTTTGCGCATGCCTTCTTCCACCATGCGCCCGACGCGATCCTCGATCTCTCCCGCGCTCCACGGGCCGTGCGCTTCCATGAGCACACCGCCTTTGGGGGTCACGCCGACGCCGATGCAAGCAGAGACGTGCTCACCCGGCGTTTCGGAGACCATCTTGGCGTAGACGGTGGGCGTGAGCGTGCCCGTCGGGATCTCGGGGAGCGGGGAGAGGGCGGCGCCCTCAGGAAAGATGCTGGTGACGGCTATGAGGTTGAGGTGGCCGATGCCTGCTTTTAGGAGTGCGTTGTCGAACGCCGTAAGCTCGGAGTCGCCTTCAGCGGCTCCCCAGACGAGGCAAACCTTCGTCGGGCGCTCGTACAATCCACTCCCCTTTAACAACCACCCCGCTAGGCGGGCCTCGACAGCACGCCGCACGGCCCGTCACGGAGCCGTGCGCACTGGACTTTGTACCCCCTAGGACCCCCCGACGCAAATACCTTTTCAAGCAAAGGACGTTCCTCCTACTTCAGGCTCGATACGCTTGTTAGCATCGCGGCGATCGGGACATCGTGAGCAGCAGAGTGCGCCAGATCCGTCTCCTTCGAGGCCTGCTCGCGTTCGCCCTGGCTGCATCCGTCGTGGCGCTTCCGGAGATCGACGCTTCGAATCCGCCGGCGACGACGCGAGCCGACCACGGTGCGGCCTCCGCCAATCCGATCGCGGCGACGCAAGCCATCGGGCGCCAGCCGCTGGCTTTCGTGGTCCATCCGACGCACGCGCCGCTCGACCTTTCCTGGAAAGACGCCTACGGGCTGGCAATAGGCTCGATCGATCGATGGCGGCCACTCGACGGACGGAACGCGCGTCTCCGCCTGGTGCTCGGGCCCGCCGCTGCCGCCCGGCTCGCCGGGCTCTGGCTGCTCCTCGGAAAAGCGCCCTCGGGCTTCCACGTAGCGGCGACCGAGGCGGAGGCCGCATCGGCCGTCGCCCTCGACCCGACCGCGCTCGGGCTGATCACCGGAGAGGGGCTGTCCCCCATGGTGCGGGCGGCTCGGCTCGGGGGTTTGGATCCCTTGCGAGCCCCGGCTCGATACCCGTTGGCCGTGCCGGGTGGCGGCGCTGCCCCGCCGGTGATCACGGCCATCGCGTTCGGCGACGTGCTGACCTCGCGGACCGTGGACCGGAAGATGGTCGCGGCGGGTGACTTCCGCTCGCCGTGGCGCTCCGTCGGGCAGGCGCTCGCCGCCGCGGATCTGGCGTTCGGCAACTTCGAAGGCACCATCGCTCAGGATGCGCAGCCCCGCCCCGGCGGCACGAGCTTCGTCTCGCGGGTCGGAGTCATCGAAGGCTTCACGTTCGCCGGGATCGACTTCCTATCGCTGGCCAACAACCACGTCGGAGACTTCGGCGCAGAGACCCTGATCGAGACCCGCAGGCTCATCCGAAAGGCGGGCATCGCCACCGCCGGCGCCGGCGCCGACGAGGCCGAGGCTCGCGAGCCGGCGATCTTGGAACGGCACGGCGTCCGGTTCGCCTTCGTGCCGTTCAACGCGATCGTCGGCCCGCCGGTCGCGACCGCCGAGGACCCCGGCGCCATCTGGATCCACATGGCCCCCTGGAACCCATTCCGCCAGAGCGAGCTCGACAAGGTCGCCGCCACCGTGCGCGAAGCGAAGCAGAACGCGGACGTCGTCATCGTCTATCCGCACTGGGGGCAGGAATACACGGCGAAGCCGAACCCCGATCAGGTTCGGGTCGGGCACGCGCTGATCGACGCCGGAGCCGACATGGTGATCGCGACCCATCCTCACTGGGTCCAGGGCGCGGAGATCTACAAGGGCCGGCTGATCGCCTACAGCCTCGGGAACTTCGTCTTCGACCAGACGTGGTCGAAGGAGACGCAGCAGGGGGCGGCGCTCGAGCTCGTGTTCTGGGGTACCCGGCTCGTCGGGGCCTCGTTCGTCCCCGTGCTGATCGAGGACGCCCATCGGCCGCGGTTCCTGGACGACCGCGCCGGCGCGGAGATCTTGAACCGGATCTGGGGCGCCAGCGGCGAGCCGTATCGTCGAGGACTCTGACTAGTCCAAATCCCCCGCTCTACGTAGAACTCGCCATGGACCGGGCACCTCGGTCGACGTTCAATGGTCGCGTGAACGGCACAGCCGCGCCGATAGAGCAGGCCCGACTCCTGCTCGAGCTGAGCCGTGAGGTCTCCGCGACGCTCGACCTCAAAGGCGTCCTCAACGGCAGCCTGGCAGCGCTCCGTCGCCTCATCCCGTTCGGCGGCGGCTCGATCCAACTCCTGCGCGATGGCGCGTTGATGCTCGTGGCCGGGGACCCGGAGCCCACACCGGATGCGCTGCGGATGCGGATACCGCTCGGGCGTGGCGTCGGCGGACGGATCGTAGCGACCGGCGAGCCCATCTACGTCGCCGACATCGCCACCGATCCGCGGGTTCCTCCGGCTTCGCAGCGCGCGCTCAGCCCTGAGGTGCGCAGCTACTTCGGGATCCCACTGATCGCTCACGGAGAACCCACGGGCGTCATCCAGATCGACTCACCCGAGCCCGACGGGTTCCCGGCGGAGGCGCGGACGCTCGTGCTCGCCTTCGCTCCGACGATCGCCGCTGCCGTCCAAAACGCGGACCTCTACGCGCGGGAGCTGGACACCATCGAGAAGCTCCGGAGCGCCGAGCGGCTCCGCACCGACTTCATCGCGATGATCTCCCACGAGCTTCGGACCCCGCTTACGACCCTCGCGGGGTTCTCCGAGCTCATGGCGAATCGCGCGGAGGCGCTTCATCCCGCGCTCGTCTCTGAATTCGGTCACCGCATGTGGCGCGCCAGCCGTTGGTTGTCCCGGATGATCGGCGACCTGCTCGATCTCGCTCAGCTGGAACAGGGCGTCCTCGCCCTCGACCTCGCGCCGACCGACGTGGCGGCGGTCGTGGCCGACGCCATAGCAGTCGAGGTGCGCGAGCCCCGCGTGATCCGATCTACGGTCGAGCCCTCGCTGCCGCCCGTCCTGGCCGACCGCGCGAGGTTCGGTCAGATCCTCGGCAATCTGCTGTCGAACGCGAGGAAGTTCTCGCCGCCGGGCTCCATGATCGAGATCGACTGTCGCCTTGAGCGAGATCGCGTCGCCGTATCCATAACGGACCAGGGGCGCGGGATCCCGTCCACAGAGTTCGACCACATCTTCGACGCCTTCGTTCAGGTCGACCCCGGGCCCACCCGGGAAGCCGGCGGATTGGGAACGGGCCTCTACCTCACGAAGAAGTTGTGCGACCGGATGGGAGCCGGCATCGAGGTCGAAAGCACACCGGGGCTGGGAAGCCGGTTCACGATCCTGCTCCGTCCGGCCGGCCGCCTAGAAGTCGTCGTCTGAGTCAACGCGGCGTGCGGAAGCGGTAGCCGAGGTCAGCTTCACACCCACCTCCTTCGTCGGGCTGGAAGGTGTGCAGCTTCCGTGCCGGCGACCGAGGCTCGCACGTGAGGACGCCGCCCGCTTGAACGTCGACCCCGCGTAGCGGGTCCCGCCGAAGAGCAGCCGCGATCCAAGCGCGATCCACGACGTGACGCTCCGCTCTGCGAGCCACAGCGGCGCGGCGAGGGTTGCCCGGAATGGGAACACCGCGTTCCCTCGCGCCCTGCGCCGTCCAATCTCCGCGAGCGCGATCGAGGCGCCGGCCGCGGCCGCGGGAAGAGCCGGGGAGATCCGGGCGCCGAAGGCCGCGGCCGGTGCCAGCACCAGCCAGAGGGCCATGCGAGGCGGTATGGCGAAATCGTCGTAGGCCTGGCGGACACGCTGCGACCAGAAGTGCCCTGCGTCGGGAGGGCGGCGCTCCACGTAAAGGTCAAGGGGTGATGCGACGCGGCCGCCCGCGGCCTGGACGGTCCGGATCAGCTCCAGATTCTCGAAGAGCACGTCGCCGTCGTAGCCTCCAGTCGCGACAAGAACGGACCGCCGGACGCCGAGCGTGCCCGGGAAGTCGCGGCCCACCGCGCGGTTGAGCAACGAGCGTGCCGTGTCCCACGCTGCGTGCCACGGGACCGGCCGGAAGTAGTTCTGCGGCCGCACGAGCGCGGCGTCGCCGAGCAGATCGGTGATGCGCTGCAGCCCGTCCCGCTCGTATCGGACGTCGTCGTCGGCGATCACGATCTTCTCGTGTCGGGCCAGGATCACGCCCGTCAGCACGCCGGCGACCTTGCCGTTGCGGAGATGGAGCGCAGGATCCGGACGCACGTGGGTCACGTAGCGACTCCAAGCGATCCCATGGCGGTCGAAAGACTCGTCCGGGGAACCGTCGACCACGATCACCTCGTCGACGTTCGCGGCGAGCCAATGGAGGTAGCCGGTGAGGTCGGGGTGCTGCTCGGTGGCCCAGCGGAGCGGGAGGACGTAGGAGAGGGCGAGTGGCGCGCTCACGCCGACAGTGCGAAGACCACCGGTTCGCGCAAGGACGTTTCTCCCGCCGTCCACGCCTCGATCAGGTTCTCGGCGAACCGGCCTTCGAGCGCGAGCAGCGCGGCCGCGCCGAAGAGGATGTCCTCTGCCACCTCGGGCTCTTGGTCGGCAAGTCCCCCGGCGAGATGATGCGCTGCCAGGACCTCGTGGGTGGCGTCGGCCTCGACATGCTCCTCGTAGAAATGCAGCGCTTCGCGGCCGAAGCCCAGGCGGCGGAGACCTTCCGCGTACCGGCGATTCGGCTCCGTTGACGTCATTTCGAACCCGGCGAGATGGCCGACGATCGCCCCGCGCCAGCGCCGGTGCAGGCCAAACATCGACATCACGTTCACCGTAGCCAGCGTCGGGCCGGGGATCACATCGAGATAGGCGCCGTAGTCGCTGTCGAGGCCGAGCGCGCGCATCGACGTGGCGAACAAAGACGAGTGCATCGCAGCCGTCTTGCCTTCGCCGTATTCCTCCGACTGGATCTCGATGAGCGCCGCCTTCGGCGCGCCCCACAGTCGCGGGATCGCCCAGGTGTGTGGGTCGGCTTCCTTCAACTGATAGGCGGAACGGTGGACCATGAATTCTCGGAATTGCTCGCGGGTTCCGTGATCGCGCAGATAGCTTGACAGCGAGGGGCTCCGGTCCGAGCGCACCAGATCGACGAGGCGCTGCTCGATCGATCCCTCCGGGTCCGGGACGACGACCGTCCGCCCGAGCTCCCGGGCGAACACACTCTCCATCCGAGCCCGCATCCGCAGCAGCGACGGATCCCATTCCCAGCCGTCGTCCACCCCGGGGAGGCCGCGGTAGTGCAGTTCGTAACAAAGGTAGAGCGCGAGCTGTAGATCATCGCCTCCGAGCGGGTCGTCGGCCGAGATGGGGACTTCGTCGATCGCTCCGGGCGCGTGGATCAGGGCGTCCAAAAGGTGCTCGCTGATGGGGCCTCGGGGCTGCGGCAGCTTCACGGCAACTCCTTCCTCGTGGGCAGGCCGTGCATAAATGCCCACGAGCGTCATCTCTCAAACGGGGTTCGAGCAAGCCCGGTCAGGGAAAATGACCGAGGCGGATGGATCGATCAAGTCCTCCCGAACCGATCGGAGATCTGGACTGGGACGCGGGGCGAGCCGCGTCCTTCTTGGAGCGCGCCGGCGGGCTTTGGCTCGAGTATCTTGCCAAGCTCTCCAGGCTGCCGGTCGGACGCTCTTGGCGGCCGGGGGAGGTCCGAGACGCGGTAGCCCTGTCCGTCCCCAGGGAGCCGCTTTCCGACGACGCTCTGTTCGACCATCTCCGCTCGGTGATCTTCGATCACAGCGTCTACCCCGGCCACCCACGCTTCATGGGCTACATCACCGGCGCGGGGACGGTGCCAGGCGCCGTCGCGGACCTGATCGCCGCCGGCCTGAACCAGAATCTCGGCGGCTGGCGGCATTCGCCCGCAGCAACCGAGATCGAGCTCCATCTGACGCGCTGGTTCGCGTCGCGCTTCGGCCTCCCGGAAGGGGCCGGCGGGATGATCACCTCGGGCGGCGCGATGGCGAACTTCACCTGCCTGAAGGTCGCGCGCGATCGCGTCGCCGGCTGGGACGTGCGCACGCGCGGCCTCGCCGGCGGACAGCGGTTGGTGCTGTACGCGTCGACCGAGGTGCACGCGTCCGTGTGGCGGGCGGCCGACATGCTCGGGCTCGGCATGCACGCCGTGCGACCGGTACCGGTCGACGGCTCATTCCGACTGCGCCCGGACGCGCTCGGCGCTTTGATCGAAGCCGACCGGCTCTCCGGACTGCGGCCGTTAGCGATAGTCGCGAGCGCAGGGACGACGGCCACCGGGGCGATCGATCCGCTCCCTGAGATCGCGCGGATCGCTGCGGAGAACCGCCTCTGGTTTCATGTCGACGCCGCGTACGGCGGAGCGGCCGTGCTCTCTGCCAGTCTGCTGCCGCTCCTCGAGGGCATCGAGCGTGCCGACTCGATCACGTTCGATCCCCACAAGTGGCTCTCCACGCCCCACCCCGGCGGGTGCGCCTTGTTCCGGGATCTCTCCCATGCATACGACTCGTTCCACTACGGCGCCTCCTACACCGTCGAGGATCGCGAGCGCACGGGCTCGACGTTCGACTTCGGTTCGCACGGGCCCCAGTGGAGCAGAGGATTCACGGCGCTGAAGATCTGGGTGTCGTTGCTGGCGCACGGCGAGGACGCGTACGCGCGCCGCATCGCCCACGATTGCGAGCTCGCCCGATACATGGGCTTCCTCGTGGAGGACCATCCCGAGCTCGAGCTCGCGACGCCGGTATCGCTGTCGATCTGTTGCTTCCGCTACGTCCCGCCCGACGGCCGGCGGAACGACGCGTACCTGGACCGCCTGAACGAGCGGATCATGACCGAGGTTCAGATCGACGGCCGCGCGTACCTCTCGAACGCGATCCTGCACGGACGGTTCGTCCTGCGGGCATGCATCGTCAATTTCCGCACCGAGGCTGTCGACGTGGAAGCCCTTCTCGCAACGGTCGTCGAGATCGGGCGAAGGCTCGACGCGGAGATGAGAACGAACCACCCGAGTGAGGTGGCGTAGGTTCAGGCGAGGTCTTGGGTTCCGGACCTCCGGAGGATCTCGATGCCCTCTTCTTGTGAGCCGCAGAGGTGGGCGATCTCACCGACATGCGTGACCTTGAGGAGCCGGTACACGGGAGAGGACTCCGGGATCACGATCGACATACGTTGCCTGCCCAGCTGAAGATGATTCGCGACTTCGAAGAGCATCCGCACACCGGCGCTGTCGACGTACGGAACGGCGGCTAGGTCGATCAGCAACCCGACGGGGTCGTCTGCCGAGATCTTGGTGAGAAGCTCCTCCGCGATCCGTCCAGCGTTCGCGAGGTCGATGTCGCCCTCGACACGTCCGACCACCACGTCTCCCGACGCGGAGAATCGAACCTGGGACCCCTTCATCGGTCCGTCCCGCCGTTCGCCCCGGAGAGCGTGCGACGCATCGTCACTTCGGTGCCCTTCTGGCTGGTCGCCAGATCGACCTCGTCCATGAACTCCTTCATGATCATCAAGCCGCGACCCCCAAGGCTCGAGCGTGGCTCGCGCCAGCGTCCGCGGTCGCGAACGACGATGTGCACGTCTCCATCCCGCGACGCCTCGACCTCGAACGTCGCCGTTTTCGGACCCGATCCGTGACGGATCGCGTTGGCGCATGCCTCACCGGAAGCCGCAAGGATCTCGTACATCTCCTGCTCGGTCGCCCCTGCGTCGCGGAGCCAGCGCCGGAGGGTCGCCCGCAAGGGCTTCAAGATCGCGGGCCGCGCCGGAACGCGCACGGAGAACCTGTCGCCGAGCGGGAGATATCGAAGGGCGAGCACGGCCACGTCGTCGTCGGAATCGCGATCTCGCATCGAGCGCAGGATGACGTGGTCGCAAAGGGCCTGGAGGTCGTCGTGGGATCGATCGAGGGTCGCGGAACGAAGGCGATCGAAACCTTCCTCCAATGATGTGCTGCGATCCTCGACGAGCCCGTCTGTGTACAAGAGCAGTGTTGTACCGGGCGCCAGAACCAGGCTTGCCTCTTCGTATCGAGGGGCGGACATGGCACCGAGAGGAACTCCCCCGCCCTCCTCGAAGAAGGAAGCGTCGCCCTCCGGCCCGATGAGCAACGGCGGTGGGTGTCCGGCGTTGGTGAGGCGCAGCCGCCCCTCGTCCGGATCGAACGTCGCGTACACGAGCGTTGCCATGTGCTCGGGGGCACCGATGTCGTGGAGCATGTAGTTAAGGCGCCTCATCACCTCAACCGGCGGATAGCCGTCCAGCGCGTAGGCGCGCAGGGCGTTTCGAAGCTGACCCATGAGCGAAGCGGCCGGCACACCGTGACCCACGACGTCCCCCATCGCCACACCCAACGTGCCGTCGGGTAGCTCCAGAACGTCGTACCAGTCGCCACCGACCGATGCCCCGGGGCCTCCCGGGATGTACCGTGCGGCCGTCCCAAGGCCCGGGACGGTCGGCAGCCGGTCCGGCAGCAGGCTGTGCTGCAACGCCTCCGCCGCCCCTCGCTGCCGGGAGTAGAGTCGCGCGTTCTCGACGGCGATCGCTGCGCGCCCGGCGAGCTCCTCGACAAGCGGCACATTTTCTGAGCTGAACCGGCGCCGCGTCATCTCGACCGTCCCGATCGTGACGGCCCCAAGGATCTCGTGCCGGCCGGCGAGAGGGACGATGATGGCCGAGCTCGGCCGCGTCTTCCGCAGTGCCTCGCGATGATCGGCGTCCGCGATCGCCTGTGCGACGAGCGAGTCCGGAACGGCTTCGATCAACTCGGTCCGTCCGGTTCGGATCGCCCGGCTCACCGGGTGTACGTCGTCGTCGGGATCCGGGGCGTCGTTCGCGATGCTCTCGAACAGATGCCGAATCGCCGGAGCGGCCGCCGACGCCGCGCGCCGGATCGAGCCGTCCTCCTCTACGAGATCAACGACGCACGTGTCGGCTACGGCGGGCACCATCAGACGGGTGAGGTTGCGCACGATCGCTTCGAGCTCGAGAGAGGACGTCAGGACGCGACCGGCCTCCGCCATGAGCGCCAGACGGGCTTGCTCTTCCTTCAAGCGGGTCTCGGCAGCACGTCGCTGCGCCAAGACGGTCTCATTGAGGCGCCAGGTGACGAGGCAGACGGCGCTGATGCCCGCGATGAAGAACGCGTGGATGCCGGCCCATCTCCAAGGATCTGCCCGAGCCGCCGGGTGGTTGAACACCGAGCTTGGATCCAGCGCGCCGAGCATCCCATGATGGATCAACACGTACGCGATCGACGCCAGGAAGGGGATCCAGTCCTGATACAGGGCCACGACGGTGACCATGACGAAGAAGTGGAAGTGCATCTCGATGAGGCCACCCGAAAGATGAACGAGCACCGCGGAGGACGAGAGCAGACCCACAGAGGCGACCGCGGTGCGGACGCGGCGTGGCACGAGCGTCGTCGTCGCGACGAAAGCCGCTGAAGGAACGATCGCGGATTCCAACAGCGTGTGCCAGACCGGATAACCGCGGATGAGCGCGTAGACGGGGATCGCGACCGCATGGAGCCACAACAGCACCAAGATCCCGCGGTGACGGGACCACCAGACCTCTTCTGGCAGTTTTCCGCCCTGCGGTAGCGATCGTCGGAGTACCCGGAGGATGTCCTTCAACGCCCGAAACCTCCCCAGCTAGTGGGCAGGCGAACCAAGGTCCCGGTGCTTGGTCCGTATCGGCTGCACTTTACAGGCGGAATACCACTCAGCGTCGGCGGCTTGTATTGGCTCCTCCTGTCCTACTTGCCGCAGTCGTCCCATCCACGAAGAAAGTTGCTTGCATGCGTGTTCTTTCGACCCGACTAGGGAAGGCCATAGGTGATGGATCTCTTGGACGCGGTGATCCCGGCTGGGATCGAGGCCCCCCGCGAAGCGAGGAGGCTGCTTCAGGACGTCCTGCCGCGACAGATCCCAGCCGAGAAAGCCGACGACGTCCGGCTCATGGTTAACGAGCTCGTCACCAACAGCGTCAAGCACGCTTCGGTTGAAACCGGCGCCCCCATCCGCCTCCACATCGCGATCGAAGGGGCTGCGCTTCGCGGAGAGGTCTCCGATCAAGGCGTCGGCTTCCGCATCCGGCCGATGGCCAGGGAACGTACGGGCGAGTCCGGCTACGGCTTGCGGCTGGTGCAAGAGATGGCCGATCGTTGGGGCCTCGACGTTCGCGACGGGACGTGCGTGTGGTTCGAGATCGACCTCGCCGTCGCGTGAGGTTGGATCCGATCGTACGCCGCGCCTAACGCGCGTTCCGTGTGCCGCCGCCTTATCGATAGGTAGATGCATACGTCGCCGGAATGGAGGCCGTCATGGGCAGTTTGAACGAACGCAACCCCTCCTTGTGGATCGAGACGTCGCAGAAGACCAACTATCGCGCATTGACCGGTAAGCCGAGCTTCGATGCGATCGTGATCGGCGGCGGCATCGCCGGTCTCAGCGCAGCGTACATGTTGCAACGCGACGGGTTGAAGGTTGCGGTGCTCGAGGCGGGTCGCATCGCCTCGGGAGTTACCGGCTACACGACGGCCAAGGTCACCGCGCAGCACGGCCTGATCTACGCCGACCTCCTCGAGCGCCACGGCGCCGAGCGCGCGAGGATGTACGCGACCGCGAACAGCACCGCCGTGGACCTGATCCGCACGATCGTCGACGCGGAAGGGATCGCCTGCGAGCTCGAGCGGCAGGACGCGTACACGTACTCCGACACGGTCGACGGAGCCGACGCCATCCGGAAGGAGGCGGAGGCGTGCCGCGAGATCGGGCTCGACGCCGAGCTCACCTACGACGTGCCGCTCCCCTTCCCGGTGTCGGCGGCGATCCGGCTGAGCGGCCAGGCCCAGTTCCATCCGCGGGCGTACTGTCTCGGCCTCGCGGCGGCGATCCACGGCAAGCGCGGCCGGATCTACGAGCGCACCCACGTCTCCGACGTCCAGGAGAAGGTCCGCGTCTGCCACGTGAAGACGAACCACGGGACGCTTTCGACTCCGTATGTTGTCGTCGCGACCCACCTGCCTTTCATGGGGGACGGCCGCTTCTACGCCAAGACAGCGCCGAGCCGCTCGTACGCGATGGCGTTCCCAGACGGCGATGAACTCTCCGGCATGTTCATCAGCTCGGAAGAGCCCATCCGCTCGCTGCGGCCGGCCACGGCAGCCGGACGGCGCTGGCTGATCGTCGGCGGTGAACGGCACAAGGTCGGCCAGGACGACGACACCGAAGCCCGCTACGTGGCGTTGGAGTCGTGGGCGCAGGAGAAGCTTTCGCTGAGCGATCCGGCGTACCGCTGGTCTGCGCAGGACTACGTGTCGGTGGACGGGATCCCGTACGTCGGAAATCTGACCGCAGATCATCAGCGCGTGTTCGTCGCGACCGGCTTCCGCAAGTGGGGCATGACGAACGGCACCGCGGCCGGCGTGATGATCGCCGACGCGATCGCCGGACGCGAGAACCCATGGGCGAAGGCGTTCGATTCGACGCGTAAACGGTTCCCCCAAGCCGCCAGGAAGCTGCTCACCGAGAACCTCAATGTCGCCAAGCAGCTGGTCGGCGGGAAGCTCCCGGTGAACGGTCACACGCCCGAGGAACTGGCGCCCGGCGACGGCCGCATCATGAAGGTGGACGGCGAAACGATAGCCGTCTCCCGAGACGACACCGGTCGTTTGCACGCCGTGTCCCCGGATTGCACGCACATGGGCTGCCGGGTTGCGTGGAACACCGCGGAACGGAGCTGGGACTGTCCATGCCACGGCTCGCGGTTCACGCCGGACGGCGAGATCATCCAGGGCCCGGCGACGCAGCCTTTGAAGACGCAGGAGATCGTCTTGAAGCGTTAGTCGTTCGGCGGTGCCCCGCTGATCCGTCCGAGCGTCGATTCCGGATCGCGCTGGATCGCCAGATCCCCGAGCGACAAGATCCCAACCGGCTTGTGGTCCTCGACCACCGGGAGCCGGCGAACGGCGATCTTCTCCATCAGGTCGATCGCCATCGTTATCTTGTCGCGCGGCGAGAGCGTCGCGACTTCCCTGCTGCAGATGTCGCCGACTTTGGTCTTCGTGGGATCCATACCGTCGGCGACCGCACGGATGGCGATGTCGCGGTCGGTCACGATCCCGCAAACGGACCCGTCTTCGATCACGATGACCGGCCCGACGTCCGCTTCGCGCATCTTCTGCGCCGCCTCCACGATCGGCGCACCGGCGTCGACCGTGATCGGGTCGGGTGTCATGACGTCCTGCACCAACTCACTCATGGCGATCACTCCCTTCCGTGATGGCGTCGTACCCGGCGCCTGCGGCTACGAAACAGAGAGCAACGAGCTTGCTTCGCATCGTTCGGTCGTATCGGGGCTACTATCGGACTGGTTGACGATCCCCTGGCTGTGGTAGAAGCGCGACGTGAATGACGAGTTGATCCTCGCGCGCCTCGAGGAATTACGGATCGAGCTCGTGCGACGTTCGATCCGCAAGCCCGGGAGCGCGAGAAGCTCATCGAGCCGCGCAACGACCGAAGCCGGGCTCGAAGATGTCGATCGCGCGATGCGGATGCTCGAGCGGGGAACGTACGGGGTTTGCGAGAAATGCGGTCTCTCGATCTCCCAAGACCGGCTGGATGCCTACCCGGCTGCGCGATTCTGCATGGAAGATCAACGGAACGCCGAACGCTAGGCTGGATCACGATCTTCGCTTGAGACGCTCATATGGGACATCGCTGTGAGACTTTCCATAGCGCGGCGTATTACACCGTGAGATCGTCCTCGCGTCGATGTGTGACTCGAGCCTCGAGCAGCGCCGGCTAGCGGCCGGCAAGGGGGAGCCATGAAGAACACCTTCGCACGTGGTCTCGCAGCGGTCATTCTGCTGGGAGCGCTGTCTGGTGTGATCGCCGGAGGAAGCGCCTCGGCTTCTACCTGTGAGCCGGTCGGCCCCACTCTGCTTTGCTACGACCGCGCGGGCGGGCTTGAGGTCATCCTCTTCTCCGATGCAGCCGTGGTTCACACACGTGCCCTATATACCTCCACCCGCGAAACCGGGGTTCTACTCGGCGATGGGTTCACCAGCCAGTATTCCGGAGCCTTTATCTCGTGCGACCCCACGAAGAATAAGTATCGGTTGACGTCCGCCGTGATCGGGTCGTTCAAGAATCGGAGCCTCGGCGTCCCCTGCTAGTCCGGATCGGTGGAGGAGTTCACGATTCAGTCAAGTTTCACGCGGCGATGCCTGAGGATGCATCCTCGCTGACCAAAGCGCTGCGGGCGAGAGGACTTGAACCGTCTCGCGGACTAGGGGACGAGTATCCCTCTCGCTCTCCCGCATTCGGCAACGCCGTAGTCGGTGATGTTCGTGAACGCCTTGTCGACCTGGGCGTCTTCCTCTACGGGTATATCGGGGACCTGCTTTTTCCTCAGGAGGATGCGGGCCTTCTCTGCCTCGCGCCGAAGGAACTCGATCACGATGGTCCAGTCTCCTTGGAGCGCCGCCGGCGGGTCGATCCCCTCGTATGCGTCCGCGAGGTCATCGACCAACCCCGGAACGCTTTCGAAGGTGTCCTTCGCTTTGGCATCACGGAGCGGGATAAGCGCCTTGTCGATCCTCGAGAACTCGGTGCAAAGGGGAGGCTGACTTCGGCACCCTCCTGCCAATGCGAGCAGGGTGACGAGGATCGCTCCGAGGCCTACCTGACGCTGGATCATGATTCCCGGAAACAATCCGGGGAGGTGGTCAAGCGTCCTTGCGGCGCAGAGCCGCCGCACTTCAGTCCTTCTGCTCGCGCTTTTGGCGTGGGTGCCGGTCGAGCCTCTCGCGGACCTCTTTCGCTCGGCTCAGTCTCTCGTGCCGAGCGATCCGCGTGATTCGCATCACAGATGGAGGCTATCGATCGAGCAGTCGCGCGAGCGCCTACAAGCGCCGTCTATCTGCCGGTCAAGGCAGCAGTCCCGTCGAAAGTTTCCCCACCCCGGCGAGAACCGACACGACGACCGTAGTCCCAGCCTCGACGACGAACCCCAGTCCGATGCACTTCTGGGCTTTTTGAGGACAACCCCACCCGCGATAGGTGGGGCCGAAGACCTGGATGACGCCGACACCGACGATGGTGGCGCTGACCGTGCCGCCGGTGGGAAGGAAGATCGAACAGGATTTGTATGTGCCCGTTGCAACTACCTGACAACGCGGAGGGCTGCTGGTTGCGGGCATCACGCCGCTCAGCGTGACGATCGAGATAACGAGCAAGCAACATGCGACGAAGCGCTTCATGGAGTTCCTCCCCTTGTCCCCCGAGGAAGGGGCGCTGCGAGTTCACCCTCGTTGGAAACGTACTCTCAACACAAGATCGATACAAGGTGCGATCCGCGTGATTCGCATCACAGTTGGAGGCTATCGATCGAGCAGTCGCGCGAGCGTTTCGAGTGGTGCGAGCGGCTCGGCGACGATGCACGAGAAGTCGCGGAGTGTCCCGCACGTGAATGACATCGGCCGTGTCGGGCCGGGCTCACACATCGCCCAAGACGCGTCCATACGACGATCGCCTGACCTGCCCTGCGTCCCGAGCTGGTCATCCACAGCTAGGACGCTCAGGGGTGAGTGCGGGCGAGAGGACTTGAACCTCCACGTCCTTGCGGACACATGGCCCTCAACCATGCCTGTCTGCCAATTCCAGCACGCCCGCGCGCTGCGGCGCACAGGATACCAGCGGGGTGCCACGCGGACCGGCGACTCAGGAAGCGGTGGGCGAGGGTGAACCGGACGGCGTCCCGCCGCCCTCGATCCACCACCCCGCCGCGTTCCAGAGGAAGCCGTCCGCCGAGGCGTTCGCCTCGACCTCGCGCACTCCAGCCCGAGCCGCGAGCGTGACCTCGAGCTGGTACAGCGGGATCACCGGAACCAGATCGGCAATCCGCGTCGACGGCGCATCGACCGCCGCCGAGGCATCGTCCATGGTCCGGTCCGCTGCATCCAGAAGACCGGCCAACGCCTTGTCCGAGACCCGCGTAACGTTCTCCGGACCCGCAAGACCGAACCGCGCTCGAAGTGCACCACCCGGCGGGTCTCGCAGCACGAACAGCCCGGCCTCGAAGCGCGAGCCCGGCGCCCAGTCGCCGGTCAACCGCGCGTAGTCCATCGACACGAGGTTCAGATCGACCCGCACACCCGACGCTTGCGTGTTGAGCGCGCGCAGGATCCGTTGGTTGAGCTCATCTGAGTCCGTTGCCGCGAGAGTCACCGACAGCTCGCGGCCGTCCTTGCGGCGCGGCCCTTCGCCCGAGGGTTCGCGCCACCCGGCGGCGTCGAGCAAGCGTGCAGCCTCATCGGTGTCCTGCCGAAATCGAGCGAACGCCGCCGAAATGCGGCCCGCATCCCCGGCCGACGGCGCATCCCACAGCGCGCCCTGCTCGCGAACGAGGGCCTCGGCGATCGCCTCACGGTCGAAAGCCAGCGCGATCGCCCGGCGCACCCGCACGTCCGACAGCTCCGGCGTCTTCACGTTCAGGAATAGGCCCACCCAGGTCGCCCCACGGTCGCCGGTGACGGTGCTCCCCCGCCGGGCAGCGGCCGCGCGCCGCGCGAACTCGATGGCCGGGTACGGGCCGATGACGTCGACATCGCCGCGCGTGTAGAGCTGGAGCGCGGTCACCGGGTCCGGCACGTAGACGATCCGGATCCGGTCTAGCAGCGGCACGTCCCCCCAGGCGCGCGGGTTGCGCTCGAGGACGAGATCCAGCCCGGCGGTGCGTGACTTGAACACGAACGGCCCGCCCGACACCGGCCATGACCGCATCAGCGACCCGGAGATGTCGGTCTTGCCGAGCGCGTGCGCCGGCAACACACCCAGCCCGCCGGAGAACAGATCCCGCCACCGCGCGAACGGCTCGCGGAAGACGAGGCGCGCGGTCTTGGGCGCCTCGACCACCACGTCGGCGAGCCGGTCGTAGCCGTCGCGCGAAGCGATCTTCGGGCTCTTGATAACAGCCTGCCACGTGAACCGCAGGTCCCCGGCCGTGATCGGCCGACCGTCCGACCAGACGGCGTCCTCGCGCAGCCGCAGGCGAACGCTGAACGGCGTGCCGCCGACGTCGGCGCCTTCCGGCTCGGCCGCGAGCAGCCACGGCTCCCGGCTCCCATCGGGGCCGAGTCGGTACAGCGCCGGCATCAGCGGCCGGACGAGGTCCCGCGTCGCCGGCGAGTCGCCGCCCGTGACGAATGGGTTCAGCGTCGGCGGCTCGTGCGGGTAGGCGACGACCAGCTCCCCTCCGCGCGATGGCTCCGGTGTCGCCCCAGTCCCATTCCCCTTCGGGCCCGGCCCATCGCTCGACGGGCACGACGCCAGCAGGAGCGCCAAGCACACCGCCGCGGCGGTGCGCGGGAGGAGGCGGCTAGGAGGCGGCGATCCAGATGCCGGTCGCATCGAAGAGCCCGGCCCCGTCGATCGTTAGCCCGCGAACCTTGGGCGCGACCCCCACGTGGTTGCGGAAGAAGACAATCGGGATCATCGGCATCAGCTCGAACGCTCGCTTCTCGGCGGCCGAGTACGCCGCGAGTCGATCCGATTCCTTCGCTGCGGCGCGCGCTCGATCGATGTAGGTGTCGAAGGTGGGGTCGGCGAACCCCGTGTGGTTGTTCGGCGAGCCGGTTCGCAGCTGCTGCGCGAGGAACCCGTCCGGGCTCGGGACTTCGGCGAGCCAGCCCAGCTCGGCGATCTGATGACCGCCGGCTTGGAGGAGCTTCAGGTAGTCGGTGGAGTTGTGTGCCCGCAGCGCGACCTTGAGCCCGACCTCCTGCAGGTCGCCGGCGATCGCTTGCGCGACCTCGGCCGAGGGCGAGGCGTTCAAGTGATCGATGACCATCTCGGGGGGTCTCCCGGCGAACGCGGCCGTGATCAGCGACCGCGCGCGCTCCGTATCGCGCTCGCAATCCGCGCATGCGTTCTCGGAGAATCCGCGGATGCCGCGTGGGATGATCCCGCTCGCCTCTTCCTTCGTGCCGCCGTAGACGACATCGGCGATCTGCTTGCGGTCGATCGCGAGCGAGAGCGCCTTGCGGACCTCCGCCTTGGCGAAGATCGGGTTCTTCAGATTCAATCCGTAGTAGAGCGCCGCCCAGAACGGGCCGAAGCCAGCCCTCCCCGCGCGGGCTTGCGAGCCCGCGATCGCCTCGGCAGGCACTTCGGCGACGTCGGTCCGTCCGCCGAGGAAGTCCCGCCAGCCCTGATCGCCGTCGGCGACGAGCCGTACTTGGATGCCGTCGAGATACGCCGTAGATCCCGCATGAGCTTCGTACCGCTCGAGGGTGATCGAGTCGCTGCTGCGATCGGCAGCCATCTTGAAGGCACCGTTGCCGATCGGCCGGGTCTGTAACGCAGCTGGGTTGGCGGCCATCGACTTCGACAACGGGCCGAGGGCAGGGTGTGCGAGGTAGAGCGGAAGCTCGGCGAACGGCCGGTCGAGCAGGAACTTCAACGTCGACGGTCCCGCCACCACGCCGGCGAGGGTCTGCGCCGTACCTGCGATCTTGACCTGATGGAAGCCCTTCACCGCTTCGAACTGGAACGCCACATCGGAGTTGGTCGCCTTGCGAGTGATTCGATCGAACGCCGCCTTGAAGTCGGCCGGCGTGACCGGCGTACCGTCGTGGAACTTCGCCGGGGAGATCGTGAACGTGACCGACAAACCGTCGGGTGCGGTGGTCCACGCGCTCGCGGCTCCGGCCGCGGGCTCGTGGGTCTTCGGATCCACGGTCGTCAGCGGATCGAACAACTGCGAGACGACCAGCAGTGCGCCGCGTCCCGTTGCCGTGGCAGGGTCGAGGCTGCCCATATCGCGAACGGCGATCCGCAACTCACCGCCCGGCACGGGATCATCAGAGGGTGAGGGAGCCTTATCGCATGCGGTCAGGGCGAGCGCGAACGCCAGTCCCCAGGCCGGCAGCGCCCCGCGGCGCCGGAGCATCGCGCTACCGGATGCGGAAATGGAGCACGACGGTGGTGACGATGAAGAGGACCGCCGTGACGACGGTGATCCGGTCCAGGTTCTTCTCAACAACCGTCGACCCTCCCGATCCCGACATCCCGCCGCCGAACATCTCGGAAAGACCGCCGCCGCGGCCGGCATGCAGCAGGATGAAAAGGATCAGCAGGACGGCGGATGCGATCTGGATCACGAGGATAACGGGCGTCACGAGCGGTCCTTTCTCGTCGGTTCGACACAGTCTACCGGAGGACTCCGGAAGTCGCGGCAGCCCCTCAGGGCCGGTCGAGCCACACCGCCGTGAGGTCTCCACGCAGGAAATACGGGTGTGCTACGAACCCACGCACGTCGGCCCCGAGCAGCGACGCCTCGGACAAGAACGCGAGCGGCACCACCGTCGCCTGTCGCAGGGCTTCGGCTTCGGCCGCCCGCCACCGCTCGGCCGCGGCCCCTGGATCTCGTTCAACCGAGGCGGTGTCCAACAACGCGTGCAAGCCGGGGTCCGCGATGCCCGAGTAGTTCGTGTTCCCACGCCGGGCGATCGTCCGTCCGTCGACGAGCGGCGCAAGCGCGCCCCGCCCGCCGGGTCCGGGCCAGTCCGCGCACCAGGTCGCGATGCCCATGGGCACGCGCGCCGAGGGAACCTCGTACTGGTCCTCGTAGAGGCTGGCGATCGGGATCGTCCGGATGTCGACCCGCACCCCGACGGGTGCCAGAGCGGCGCGCACCGCCGCCGCGTGAGCCCGATCCACGGATTGGTTGCCGACGACGAGCTGCGTCGCGAAGCCCTTCGGCTGGCCCGCTGCGACGAGAGCCGACTTCGCGGCGGTGGGGTCGGGCGACGGCGCGACCCGTCCCGGATCATGTCCGTCCACGGTCGGGGGCAAGATGACCCCGGCCGCCACCGCAGAGCCCGCGTAGGAGGCTGCTATCGCGGCACGGTCCACCGCCACCGCCACGGCCATGCGAACCCGCCTCGACGAGAATGGCGCGACACGCGTGTTCATGAACAGATAGCGAAGGCAGCCGCTGGGAGCTCGCACCAGTCGCTCCGCGCGTACCCCCGACACAGCCCCGGCCCCCACGTCGCCGGAAAGATCGGCCTGCCCTGCCAGGAGGCGCTTCTGGATCGCGTCCGGTGCGACGCCGATCTCGACCGAGATACCGTCGACCCAGGACGCGCGCACCGGATCGGAGTCCTTGTTCCAGGAAAGGTTCCGCACCAGGGTGATGCTCCGCTCCACTTTGTAGCCGCCCTCGTCGAGCCGGTACGGCCCTGAAGCAGAGATCTTGTCGGGCGCCGTCACCGGCGGGAGCCCGGGCGGCATCGCGCTCGCCGCGGGCGTCGCCAGAAGCGACAGCAGGTCGTTGACCGGTCGCGCCAGCGTGATCACGACGGTCCGGACGTCCGGCGTCGTCACGCCCGAGATCCCGGACGCGCGCCGAGCCGCGAACGCGTCGGCGCCCGCGATCACGCGGAGGTAGCCGGCGATCGGCGACCCGGCGGAGATCGCGCGCTCGAGCCCGGCTTTGACGTCGGCGGCGCGGATCGGCCGCGCGGCCGGCGCGGCGAACGCCGAGCCCTCCCGGAGCTTGAACTCGTATCGGAGCCCGTCCGACGAGACGACCGGCGGCCCTTCGGCCAGGTCGGGAACCGGGCGTGAGCCCCCCGGCGCCGCCTGGCCGGGGAACGCCATGAGACCCCGATGCATCGTCCGCAGAAGGCCCCAGGCGGCGGGCTGCGTCGCTCGCTGCGGGTCGAGCGCGTCGACGTCCTCCGCGAGGAGCACCCGGAGCGTCCCGCCGGATCGCGGGGGCGTTTGGACGCCGCCGGGTTCCGGCGGCTGTGAGGCGTCCGGGGTGCACGATGCCGCCCCGAACGCGAGCGCGAGCATCAGGAGGGAGGGCGCGCGGATCATCGAGGAAGGCTACTTGGTTGGTTTCAGGAACGCGGTCGTGATGGTCGGGTCTCCGAACAGATCCATCTCGAGCCCGTCGAACTTTGAGAGACGGGCCAGCCGGACCTCGGTCAGCCACCACAGCGGGATGATCGGCAGGTCCTGGAGGATCCGGGCCTCGGCCTGCTGGTACAACTCGATGCGCGTGGCGGTGTCCCGCTCGCCGCGCGCGGCGGCGAGCAGACGGTCGGCGTCGGCGCTCTTGTACCGCCCAAGGTTGAGCTGACCCACGGATGAGCTGTGGAACAACGTGTAGAGCAGAGAGTCCGGGGAGGACATGGTCATCGCGATCTCGAAGGCTGCGAATCCGCTCAGCTGTCCCTTGTGCAGCGCGTCGACGTAATCACTGAAAGGCCGGACACTCGTCGTATCGCTGTTGATCCCAAGGTTCTGCTTCCAGCTATTCGCGATCGCCTCCACCCAGCGGTCCTGATTCCCCACCGGGGTGAAGTTCAGATCGAGCGACTTCGGCACCCGAACCTTGGATGCCGTCAGGATCCTGCGTGCCTCGACGAGGTCGAACCGGCAGGAAGGACAGGCGCCGATGCCTTCGGTGTTCGGCCGCTGGTATCCGGGAACGCCAGGCGGGATCACGCCGGTCGCCGAAGCGGCAAGCCCGCCCCAGGTGCCGCTCCGTGCGATCGCCGCGCGGTCGATCGCAAGAGAGAGCGCCTGCCGGAACTCCTTGACGTTCGTGGGCGGGCTCCCCAGCGCGACGAGGAACACCAAGCGCGGCGTCACGCCGGTCACCGTCTGATCCGGGTTCTGCGAACGGACTTCGTTCATCCGCTCGGCCGGGATGCTCGACCAGTCGACGTTGCCGGCGAGCCACTGCTCGTACGAGACGCTGACGTCGTCCAGCAGCACGAAAACCGCCTCCGAGAGGTTGGGCTTGTCTGGTCCCGTGTACATGGGGTTGGGCTTGAGAACGATCGACTCGTTGTGCTTCCACGGCTCCTTCAGCTGCCAGGGACCGTTGCCGATCGGCGCCTCGCCCCAGGTGGGCTGTCGCGAGAGCATCGTCGCGTCCGAGGGGACCGGCGAGAAGGCGGGATGCGCCAGCTTGCTGATGAACTCGGCGTCGGGAGCGGAGAGCCGGATCCGGAGCGTGTATTCGTCGAGCGCATCGACACCGGCCAGGTTCGGGGAGGCCCCGGTCATGTGTCGTTCCCGGTACCCGAGGACCTCAGAGAACAGCGGCGCCACGGGCGACGATTCCGCGGGAGCCGTGGCGCGCTCGAATGCGCGCACGAAGTTCTCGGCGCGTACCGGCTCGCCGTTCGAGAACTTGTTGTCCTGCCGGAGATAGAAGACGAACGTGACGGCGTCCGAGCTGATCTCCCACTTGGAAGCCGAAGCACCTTGGAGCGAACCGCGGTGCTCGTCGAAGCGAACGAGTCCGCGGAACAGGTTGCGCACGATCCGGGTCTCGGACGGATCGTCGGCGTGCGCCGGGTCAAGCGAGCCGGGTTCCTCGCCCTCCACGCGGATGGAGCCGCCGCGGGTCGGTGGGGGTTGTGAGTCCGTGCAGGCCGAGCCGGCGAGGAGAAGGCTCAGGCCGAGCGCAGCACGAATCCAGCGACGTGGCGGCATGAGGATCCGTTCAGCCTAATCTCTCGCCTTGGGTCGCGAAGCCTTGCGCGTCTTTGTGCCCTGGGTCAGGGGGGTATCGGTCGTCACGCCGGTGATCGCTGCCGCCTCGGTCGGCGCCAGCGGGAAGTGGCACGCCGCGATGTGCGCGGTACCCATGTCGGACAGTTCGGGGACGACGGTTGAGCAGGTCTGCATGCGCTCGTCTGGGTTCTCGGCCGCGACCGGGCAGCGGGGGTGGAAACGGCAACCGGCCGGTGGATTGACCGGGGAAGGCACGTCGCCACGAAGCGGGACACGCTTGTGCTCGCGCGCGATGATCGGATCGGGCGCCGGGATCGCAGATAGCAGGGCGCCGGTGTAGGGATGCCGGGCCGAGGAATAGAGGTCGGAACCGCGAGCGACCTCGACGATCTTGCCGAGGTACATCACCGCAACGCGATCGCTCACGTGCCGGACGACCGAAAGGTCGTGAGCGATGAACAGATATGTGAGCTTCAGTTCCTCCTGCAGATCGTGCAAGAGGTTGATGATCTGAGCCTGGATCGAGACATCGAGCGCGCTAACGGGCTCGTCGCACACGATCAGCTTGGGCTCGACGGCCAGCGCTCGGGCGATCCCAACGCGTTGCCGCTGACCTCCCGAGAACTCGTGTGGGTACCGGTTGTGGCGATCCGGGTTGAGTCCGACGCGCTCCATCAGGTCTTGAACGCGGCGGCGGGCCGCGGCTCCGTCGGCGAGGCGGTGGATCGCGAGGGGCTCACCGATGATAGTCCCGACCGTCATCCGGGGATCGAGGCTGGCGAACGGGTCCTGGAAGATGATCTGGATCTCCCGTCGCAGCGGCCTCAGATCTTTGACGGAGAGATGCGTGATGTCCTGCCCCCTGAAGCGGATCGTCCCCGACGTCGGCGCCAGCAGGCGCAGCACGAGCCGGCCGGTCGTGGTCTTGCCGCAACCGGTCTCCCCCACCAGGCCGAGCGTCTCACCTTCGTAGATGTCGAAGCTCACGTCATCCACCGCGTGGACGTGGCCGATCGTCTTCTTGAACAAGATGCCGCGCGTGATCGGGAACCACTTCACGAGGTTCCGGACCTCGACGAGCGGCGACCCGTTCCCGTTCATACCTTCACTCCGAGGATTTCTGCGCGACCGACATCCTTCGCATCCGGTGCGAGGAAGCATGCATCCTCGTGCTCGCCCCGGAACTCGAGCTCGGGACGGTCCTTGTCGCACGGCTCGAAGCGGAAACGGCAGCGGGGGTGGAAGGGGCACCCCGGAGGAACACGCATCAACGACGGCGGCATGCCGGGGATATTGACGAGGCGGGTCTTCTCGCTTCCGGCTTCCTGTCGCGGGATGCTGCCGAGAAGGCCCCAGGTATATGGGTGCTGGGGACGGTAGAAGACCTCCTCGGGTTTCCCGCGTTCTGCCATGCGCCCCGCGTACATCACCAGGATGTCGTCCGCGACCTGCGCCACGATGCCGAGGTCGTGCGTGATGAGGATGAGCCCCATGCCGAAGTCTTTCTGCAGTCCCTGAAGCAGGTCGATGATCTGGGCTTGCACCGTCACGTCCAGCGCGGTCGTCGGCTCGTCCGCGATCAAAATCGCGGGGTTGAGCGCAAGCGCCATCGCGATCATCGCGCGCTGGCGCATACCGCCCGAGAACTCATGCGGATACCCGGAGACGCGCTCTCGGGGGTTGGGGATCCCGACCGTGGCGAGCAGCTCGATCGCTCGCTCTTTCGCGACGTCCTTCGAGACATCCTCGTGCGCGCGGATCATCTCGATGATCTGCTTCCCAACGCGATGCACAGGGTTCAGGGCGGTCAGCGGGTCCTGGAAGATCATCGCGATCTCCTTGCCCCGAACCTGGCGTGCCTCCTCCTTCGACAGCGTGAGGAGATCCCGGCCCTTGAACATCGCCGTGCCGCCCTCGATCCTGCCGGTTTGCTTCGAGATCAGGCCCATGATCGAGAGCACCGTCACCGTTTTACCGGACCCGGACTCGCCGACGATCGCGAGCGTTTGGCCGGCGTCGAGGCTGAACGAGACGCCGTCGACCGCCGTCACGATGCCGGAGCCGGTGTGGAAGGTCGTACGAAGACCCGCAACCTCGAGCAGATGCCCGGGGTGTGAGGCCGACTCGGGATCGACCGTCAGCGCCACGGGTTACCGGAGCCTCGGGTCGAGGGAGTCCCGAAGTCCATCACCCAGCAGCACGAACCCCATCACGGTGGCTACAAGCGCGAGGGCCGGGAACAAGACGATGTGGAGTTCGGTCGTTATCAGCGACTGTCCCCGCGCGATCATCAGCCCCCAGGACGGCTCCGGCTCCTGAACGCCCACGCCGAGGAAGGAGAGGGCCGCCTCGCTGATGATGGTGGAGCCGACGAGGGCGCAGGCGTACACGAGGGTCGGCGTCACGGCGTTCGGAAGCACGTGACGCATGAGGATCCGCCCGTTCCCTGCTCCGAGGGCCCGGGCGGCCTCCACGTACTCGGAGTTCCGGATCGCGATGACGCTTCCCCGGAAAAGCCTGGCGATCGTCACCCAAGCGAGGGCCGCGATCGCAACGATGAGCGACAGCTTGTTTTGCCCTAAGGCGACCACGAGGATCAATGCCCCGACCAGATAGGGGAACCCTAAGAAGACGTCGATGATCCGCGAGAGGATCGAATCGACGACGCCGCCGAAGTAGCCGGCCAAGCCCCCGATCGTGAGCCCGAGCAACAGGATCATGCCGACCACGGAGAACCCAACGATCAGCGAGAACCGTGCGCCGTGAACGACCCTGCTGTAGATATCTCGTCCGAGCTCGTCGGTACCGAACCAGTGCTTGGCGCTCGGTCCCTCGCGGGCATCCGCAGCAACGAACCCATCCGTCGGCTGGGTGGCGATCACGTCCGCGAAGACCGCAGAGAGCACGATGACCGTGATGATGACGATGCCCGCAACCGCGAGCTTGTTCTTGCGCAGACGCCGCCACGTTTCGCCTTTGAGGCTGCCGACCTCGTCGCTGGTGAACGCCTCCGTTCGAAGCTGAAGCTCGGCTTCGCTGATCGCCACGGCTGCCTCCTACTCGTACCGGATCCGCGGGTCGATGACCGCATACAGCAGGTCCACGATGAGGTTCGCTATCAGGTACACGAAGACGATGAAGATCGAGATACCGAGGACCACCTGATTGTCCTTCGACCTGATCGACATCGCGATCTGGCGCCCGAGCCCCGGGATGTTGAAAACGTTCTCGGTGAGGATCGCGCCGCCCATCGCCGTTCCGATGTCGACCCCGAGATAGGTGACGACCGGGATGACGGAGTTCCGCCACGCGTGGTTGAAGATGACCCGCCGCTCCGTCAAGCCTTTCGCCCTCGCGGTGCGGACGTAATCCGCGTCGAGCGTCTCGAGCAGGGCCGTCCGCTGGAGACGCGAGACATACGCCATCGACACGGCCGCAACCACGAACCCGGGCAAGATGTAGTGCTTCCACGTCTCGAGCCCGGTGATCGGTAACCCTAGGACGCCCTTGGTCTTGAGGGCGAAGATCTGGAGGAAGACGCCGAGCACGAAGACGGGAATGCTCACCAGAAGTATCGCCGTCAGCGTGACCGACGCGTCGGCGACCGAGTACTTCTTCACGGCGGAGATTATGCCGGTGCCTAACCCTAAGACTACTAAGAAGAACGAAGCCGCGATCGCGAGACGGAAGGAGACCGGGATCTTCTCCTTGATCACATCCCATACCGGCTGGCGGGTGACCGCTGATTCGCCGAAGTCGAGGTGCGCGAGGTTGTTCAGGTAACGACCGATCTGAACGGTGATCGAGTCGTTCAGCCCGTACTTTTCGATGACCGCGTTGCGGAAATCGTCGCTGACCGCGCGCTCGCCGACGAGGGCCTGTACGGGGTCCCCCGGGAGTACGTACATCGCGAGGAACAACAGGACGACCGTTCCGATGACGACCGGAATCATCTGCAGGAGCCTGCGGATGATGTAGCGGTTCATCCCCAACCTCTCTCTTTAGCCGAGGAACGGGGCGCCTGCCCCGGAGGGCAGGCTCCCCGTTCCAAGTGTAACCCCGAAGCTGGTAGCTAGGCCGCCTTGAGCGACACCAGCTCCCAAGCGGGGTACCCGTACTGCAGCTCGACCGTGAACGGCGCCGCGAACTTCGTGGCGTTGTACGTCAGGGCCGACTTCGAGTACCACATCGGGATGATCGGCATGTCAGCGATGATGGCATCCTCTGCCTGCTGCTGGAGCTTCAACCGTGCCGAGTTGTTCAGCGTTCGCTGAGCATCGGCGATCAGCTTGTCCACCGCGGGGTTGTTGTACTTGCTGTGATTGTCCCCGGACGTGGACACGAACAGCGGGTTGAGCCAGTTGTCGGGCGTCGGGTAGTCCTGCGCCCAGCCGAGACGGGCGAACGCAGGTACCTGGAGGAACTTCGAGTTCAGGTACTTGTCCTTACCGGAACCCGTGTAGTCGTCGAACGAAGCGATCGGGATCAGCTTGGCCGTGATGCCGAGGTTGGCCTTGAGCTGAGCCTGGACCGCCGCCATCCACGTGCCGTGGCCGCCGTCCGCGTTGAACGGAAGGTGGACCACGAGCTTGGAGACGTCGACACCGGACTCCGTGAGAAGCGTCTTTGCCTTGTCGAGGTTGAACTCGCAGAAGTCGCAGACACCCTCGCGGTACCCGAACGTGAGCGGCGGGATGATGCTGGTCGCCGGGACACGCTGGTTGTTGAACACGGCCTTCACGATGTCCGCCCGATTGAGCGCCATCGAGACGGCCTGGCGGAACTTCGCGTTACCCGTGATCGAGTTGGTCGCGTTCGCCGTCAGGTACGTGAGGATCGGACCGGCCTGCTGGATGAACGCCTTGGCATACTTCGCCTCGGCGTCCGCGTACGACTCCGGCGGCACGTCACCGGAGTCCAGGGTGCCGGCCTGGAACTCGAGGTACTGGTTCTGCAGGGCCTGGTCGCCCACGTAGACCTTCCACTCGATCGAGTCGAGGAAGCCCTTCGGGGCGCCGCCATAACCGCTCCAGCGCTTGACCTTGAGTCCCTGCTCGCGCTTGTACTCCCCATCCATCTGATAGGGGCCGTTGCCGTCAGGATTCACGGTGAACGTCTTGGACGGCTTGCCGTCCGCGCCGTCGGCCGACTTCGGCACCGGCGAGAAGGCCTGGTGACCGGTGCGGATGACGAACTCGGCGTTGGGTGCGTCGAGCTCGACGACCAGCTCGTGGTCGTTCGCGCCCTGCTTCACGCCCGCGAGGGTCGTTGCCTTACTGGCCTGCGCGTCGTCGAAGCCCTTGATGCCGGCGAAGTGGAACGACAGCTCGGATGGCGTGACGTCCTTCTTCACGACGGCGATACGGTTGAACCCGCGGATGAAGGACTCCGCTGTGACCGGCTCACCGCTGTGGAACGTGGCGCCCTGGCGAAGCGTGAACGTCACCGACGTCGCGTCGGCACTCACCTTGTAGTCGGACGCCGCGCCCTTCTTCTCCAACGCCGCTGTCCGCGGGCTGTACGAAAGAAGCGAGTCGAACAGAAGACCTACAGGCTCGGCACACGTCGTCGTGCCGCAGTACGCGGGATCCAGATCACCCGGATCGCCGAGGCCGGCCACGACGCTACCGCCGACCTTTCCCTTTGGCGCGTCACCCGTGTCATCGCCACCGCACGCCGCTGCCGCGAGCGCGAGGATGGTCATGAACACGAGGATCTTGCCGTATTTCTTTACCATGAGCCCTCCCTCCCCACCAGAAACCGGGGCGACTATACCATGCAGCCCAAAGCGCCCAAGCATCGCAGTCCCGCCTCTACCAGGCCGTATGCGCGCTTGAACGTTAGGGCCGAGCGCCCCGCTGTATTGGTATACGTCCGGGCGAACGCGCGAGATTGCGCGATCGTTCGGCCGCGGTCCGCGGTCGGCTAACCGCGGTAGCGAACGATGAGCGCGAAGTCCTCGGCGTCGAGGCTCGCACCGCCGACGAGCGCGCCGTCGATCTCGGGCTCGGCCATGATCGCGGCGATGTTGCCGGCGTTGACGCTGCCACCGTATTGGATGCGGATCGCGTCCGCGGTCGGGCGGTCGGCGATGTCACCGACCGTCTTGCGGATGAACCCGATGACGGCGTTGGCGTCGGATGCTTGGGCGGTCTTGCCGGTGCCGATCGCCCAGATGGGCTCGTAGGCAAGCACGATCCCGGCGAGCGTCTCTCGGGAGATCCCGGCCAGCGACGCACGGACCTGAGCTCCGACGACCTCTTCAGTCCGGTCGGCTTCGCGTTCGTCCAAGGTCTCGCCGACGCACACGATCGGCGTCATCTCGTGGGTTAGGACCGCCTTGGCCTTTCGATTGACGATCTCGTCGCTCTCACCGAAGTGCTGGCGCCGCTCGGAATGGCCGACGATCACGAACGAAACCTTGAGCCGGGCGAGCATCGGTGGAGAGACCTCGCCGGTGAAAGCGCCCTTGTCTTCCCAGTGGCAGTTCTGGGCGCCGAGCGCCATCGGGATCCGATCGCCCTCGATCAGTGTCTGTACGCTTCGCAGCGCCGTGAAGGCCGGGCACACCACCACGTCGACCGCGTCGTAGTCCTGGGCGCGCAAGTTGTAATGGAGCTTCTGGACGAGCGCGATGGCCTCGAGGTGGTTGAGGTTCATCTTCCAGTTGCCGGCGATGATCGGCTTTCGGGCCATGGCGGCGGATATTACCCCTTCCGGAGCGGCACGAGTCCCGGAAGCTCCTTGCCCTCGAGGAACACTAGCGACGCTCCCCCGCCGGTCGAGATGTGGGAGACCTCGTGCGCGTAGCCGAACTTCTGCAGCGCGGCGGCGCTGTCGCCGCCTCCGATCACCGAGTAGCAGTCGCTCTTGGCGATCGCCGCGGCGACGGCGCGGGTGCCGGCGTCGAAGTCGTCGACCTCGAACACGCCCATCGGACCGTTCCAGAAGACCGTTCGAGCGGCGCGGATCGCGTCGACGTACGCGCGGCAGGTCTCCTTGCCGATGTCGAAGCCGCCGAGATCGTCGGGGATCTGATCGGCGGGCACGACCTTCTTCTGGACGCCGGGCTCGGGCTTGCTCGCGACGACGATGTCGGTCGGGAGCAGGATCTTGTCGCCGGCCTCGCGCAGGAGCTCAGCGATCGCCGGCACCTGATCGGGCTCGAGCAGCGACTTGCCAACGCCGTATCCCTTCGCGGCAAGGAACGTGAAGCACATCCCGCCGCCGATCAGCACTCGGTCGACCAGGTCGAGGAGTCGTCGCAGGACCCTGAGCTTGTCCGATACCTTCGCGCCGCCGACCACTGCGACGAACGGTCTGTCGGGATCGGTCAGAAGCTTGGAGAGGATGGCCACCTCTTTCTCCAGGAGCCTTCCCGCGGACGACGGCAGGAGCTCCGCCACGGCGACGACGCTCGCGTGGGCGCGGTGGACGGCGCCGAACGCGTCGTTCACATACACATCGGCGAGCGCAGCGAGCTGCTCGGCGAAAGCGGCATCGTTCGACTCCTCGCCCGGGTCGAACCGCAGGTTTTCAAGCATTGCGATCCGCTGGCCGTCCGGAACCGGGCCCGTCGGCGCGTCCGCGAGCGGCACGTCCTCGCCGAGCAGCTCGCTCAGACGAGCCGCCACCGGCGCGAGCGAGTACTTCGGATCCGGCTTTCCTTTCGGGCGGCCCATGTGCGAGCCGACGACGATCCTCGACGCGCCGCGATCGAAGAGCTCATTGATCGTCGGAAGGGTCGCGCGGATCCGCAGATCGTCGACGATCGATCCGTCCTGCTTCGACAGCGGGACGTTGAAGTCGGCGCGCAACAGCACGCGCTTGCCGGCGACGTCGAGGTCGTCGATGGTGCGGAGGTTCACCGCGCTAAAGCGAGGCGCCGATCTTGGTGACCAAGTCTACGAGCCGGTTCGAGTAGCCCCACTCGTTGTCGTACCAGCCCATCACCTTGACGAAGTTCCCGTTCGCCATCGTCTGCTTCGAGTCGAAGATGCACGAATGCGGGTTGCCGACGATGTCGCTCGACACGATCGGGTCCTCGGTGTACTGAAGGTAGCCCTTGAGACTGCCGGCTTGTGAGGCTTCGAGGTACGCGTGATTGACGTCGTCGATCGTGGCATCGCGGTTCAGGATGCACACGAGGTCGGTGATCGACCCGTCGGGAACCGGCACGCGCAGCGCGGTGCCGTCGAGGCGTCCCTTCATCTCGGGCATCGCGAGCGCGGTGGCCTTCGCGGCACCTGTGGAGGACGGGACGATGTTGATGGCCGCAGCGCGACCGCGGCGGAGATCCGTGTGCGGCAGGTCGAGCAGGTTCTGGTCGTTGGTGTACGCGTGAACCGTGGTCATGAAACCGCGCTCGATGCCGAAGGTGTCGTGCAGGACCTTCGCGAGGGGAACCACGCAGTTCGTCGTGCAGGACGCGTTGGAGATCACATTGTGCTTGCCGGGGTCGTACTCGCCGTCGTTCACGCCCATGACGATCGTGATGTCCTCGCCTTTGGCTGGGGCGCTGATGACGACCTTGCGCGCGCCGGCGTCGAGGTGCTTCGCAGCCTTCTCCCGGTCGGTGAACAAGCCCGTCGACTCGATCACGACGTCGACGCCGAGGTCCTTCCACGGCAGGTTCGCCGGGTCGCGCTCGGCGGTGACGCGGAGCTCCTTGCCGTCGACTGCGATCCCATCCCCGGTCGCCTTGACCTCGGCATCGAGGACGCCGAGCACGGAGTCGTACTTCAGCAGATGAGCCAGGACGGCGGACTCGGTGATGTCGTTCACAGACGCGATCTCGATATCCGCGCCGCGCTTGCGCACCGCGCGGAAAAAGTTGCGTCCGATCCTGCCGAAGCCGTTGATACCGACCTTCAACGCCATGGAAGCGACCTCCCGCGGATTCCTAGGATGTGAGGCCTCTAGCCTATCCAACCAGCTCCTCGGCGAGCTTTTCGAGGTGCCGCAAGCGGCCGGCCACGGCCGGCTTGGTGATCGGCGGCCGGCATAGACGGCCGAGCTCTTCCATCGAGGCCCCGGGATTCGTCAGTCGCAGATACGCCACTTCACGCACCGCCGGCGGGAGGCCCTCCTCGCCGAAGCGCGCGAGCGCGCGCTCGGCCCACGCGCGCTGCTCCATCGCGGCGCGCGCGGTGCGCCGCGCGTTGGCCTCATCGCAGTTGGCGAGCCGGTTCGCGACGCCTCGCACGCTCTTCCAGACGGAGCCTTCCTCCCACTCGAGATAGCCGTTGTGTGCGCCCATGGCCGCGAGGAGCCGGCCGACGGCGGCGCCCTCCTTCGCGTAGATGGCGAACGCGCCGCGGTGCTCACGCAGGCGGCCGGCCGCGCCGACCCGCTCGACCAGGCCGCCGATCCCCTCGGCGGTCGTCTGGTCGGGCGATCTGATCTCGATCTGGACCGGGGCACGCGGTTCGGACACAGACCCGTGGGCCAAGAACGCACCGCGCAGATAGGCGCCGGCGCAACAGCGCCGCGACACGATCTTGCTCGGAACACCCGGGCGCAAGCGGCCTGCGCCGTCGAGCACACCCGAATCGATGAACGGGCCGAGCGCCGCCTCTTGCACGCGGATGAGGAACCGCTGACGAGGGCGGGCCCGTCCGGGCTCGAGGATGCGGATCTCCGCCGGCTCCGCGAAGCCGGCGGTGAGCCCTGAGTAGACCTTGCGCGCGATGCCCGCGTCCGGGACGTCGACCTCGAGCGCGAAACGGCCGCCGCCGACGATGTGGAACGTGCCGGCCGAACGGAGGATCGCGGCGAGCTCGGCTCTGCGGCAGCAGGCCCGGGGCGCCTGGAAACGCGCGAGCTCCGACTTCACTCGATCCGTGAAGCTGCCGCCTCTTCCTTTCACAGCAGCCCCTTGAGCGCCGACGCCAGCTTGTCGGGGTCGTGACGGGCGGCCGAGGCGATGAGATCGGCGCGCACGACGGGCGCGCCGATCGACCCCAGGGCGGTCTCGTCGGTCAGCAGCGGCCTCGCGACGCCGGGTAGCGGACCCTCGTGCACGAGCACGGCGTCGAGACGCAGGCCCGGGATGTGCTCGACGAGGGCCCGGATGTGACCGGCGGCGTCGAGCCCCGCCGTCTCGCCCAGCTGCTGCGCCGCGTTCAGGACCAGCGCAACACTGCCGGCACGCGGGAGGGCGGCGCCGATGCCCGGCACGAGCAGCGCCGCGAGGATGCTCGTGAAGAGGCTGCCCGGACCGAGCACGGTCAGCGTCGAGGTTTCGATCGCCTCGACGGCCTCTTCGGCGGCCGGCGGGTCCTCCGGCTCGAGGAACAGACGCTCGACCGGGCCGGGGCCGGTGGCTATCGCGACCTGTCCACGGATGTCGAGTCCCCCCATCCGCGCACGGAGCCGCACGGGGCTCGGGGTCGCCGGCAGCACGCGACCCCGCACGCCGGCGATCTCAGCGACCTCGTCGACCGCCGCGACGAAGTCGCCGCGCAGATCGGAGAGAGCCGCGATCAGGAGATTGCCGAGCGGGTGGCCCGCGAGATCCCCTTCAGAGAAGCGGTACTGGAGGAGCGCGGCTCTCGCC
>JBKKCR010000254.1:0-27626 GCA_046712825.1 Actinomycetota bacterium
AGGCCGGGGTGCACGGCACCATCCGCGAGGACGAGCTCAAGGACTGGGCCAAGGAGAATCCCACCAAGATGCAGGGGCGCTTCAAGGCGTTCGAGCGCGAGGTGAACGCGCACGCGGATCGGCTCAAGCTGGTCGAGGAGCGCAGCTTGCTGATCATCGCCAATCTCGTGGCGGCGGTGCTCGCGGGGATCATCGCCGTGTCCGCGTTGAGTCGCCAGGGCGGTGAAGGCGCCGTCCCGTTGCTCATCGCTGCGGGTCTGGTCGCGGGGGCGATGTTCTTCCGCCACTGCCTCGCTGCCGTGTTCGTTCTCCTCGTGGGCGCGGTCGGGATGGGCGCCGGCGCGACCCTCGCCACCCCGATACGGAACGCCCCCGGCGCGATGGCGGCGATCCTGCTCCTCGCCGTGCAGGTCGGGCTCACGCCGATGCTTCGTCGCCGCACGGTTCTCGGCGCGACGCAGTACACGCGCTGGAAGGCGTTCCAGCGGTTCCTGAAGGACCTCACACGACTCAAGGACTACCGTCCGAATGCGGTCGTGATGTGGGAGCAGTACCTGGTTTACGCCATCCCACTCGGGGCGGCGGCGGCCGTCACCGGCGCCATCGCCTTGAACGCGCCCGAGATCGCGCGGCAGGGCTTCACCTGGTACGCGTGGTCGGGAAGCGGTAGCGGCGGCTTCGGATCCGGCGACGGATTCGCGTCGTCGCTGTCCGGGTTCACGTCCTCGTTCACCGCGTCGGCCCAAGCAGCCTTCGCAACGGCGCCATCGAGCAGCGGCGGCGGAGGCGGCGGGTTCTCCGGCGGTGGGGGCGGGGGCGGCGGTGGTGGAGGCGGCGGCGGAGGCGGCGGCGCGTCTTAGGTTCCGCCTCAACCGCTTACACGATAGACACGTACGTACGGGATCCCGTTTATGTCCAGGAGATAGAACGGCGTCTGGTCCTTGTACCGGGCCCATACGTCCGGCACTTGACCGGTCTGCACGTTCGAGACGTAGAACAGGACGTAGTCGGGCTCGATGCCGTCGGGGCGTACTAGCGTGGAGTCTTCGATGCGGACAGTTCGGCCGGCGAAGAAATCCTCGAACTGGATGAGCCGGGTGGAGGCGATGGTGGTGCCGGCCGCATCGGGGAGCCCGCTCAGATCCTCGGCCGCCTCGTCGAGCCCCTCACCCCACCCCACGACGAACGCACGCTGCGCGACGCTGGGGCCCCCGGTTACCAGGTTGAAGTGCGCGAGCTCGTACGGATGCACCGAGAGGGCAGGGGCGCCGTGGACCAGGAGGACGCCGGCCAAGGTTGAAACGACGAACCGTCTTCTGGAGCGCAGGTAGGTCAGGAACCCGACGGCGACGGCGAGGTCGAGCACCACCAGGCTTGGCAGTCCGTACCGGTCGCCTTTCTTCGAGGCGAACGTGATCAGCACGAGGAAACCGAGGGCGAAGAGGAGCAGCTGAACCACCGTGCGGGCTTGTTCGTCGTCACGGCGTTTCCGGATCGCCCACACGACGGTGGCGATCGCGGCCGGCAGGATGAAAGCTGAGGTCCGCATGGCCAGCACGACGGGGTAGAAGAGCGGCCCGGGATCATCCACCTGTCTGCCGAGGAAGAACCCGCTGGACGTGGTCTCGACGATCGCCGAACCGGCTCCACTCGCCATCTCCGCGGCCGCGTGCCACGGCCGCACCCAGAGGACCGGCCACAGCACGAAGACCACCAGCAACGCCGGCCCGAGCCAGCGGAGGAACCGGGCGCGGATGCCCCGCCCGTCCCGCCAGAGAAGGACGAGCACCACCCCGACCAGATAAACGGCCGGCTGCTTGGTGAGGAGCGCGAGACCGCCGAGCACTCCGGATAACAGCAGCAGCCGGCCATCCTCCGTGCGGAGCGCCGCCATCAAGGCGAGCAGGCTCGACACCATGAAGAGCGCGAGCAAGCCGTCGAGGTGCACGACACGGTTGTGGGCGAGCAGGAACGGATCGAGCGCGAGCAAGAATCCCGCGATGGCGGCCGCCCCTTGGCCGATGACCATCCCGGCGAGCCACCAGATGAGAACGATCAGGCCGGACGAGACGATCCCGATCCACAGACGAGCCCGCGCGTACCGGTCTCGCAGGTCCGCGTCGCCGGGAAGCGTGTCCTGCGCGAGCCCGGCGATCCACATCGTCGTGACGCCGGGATGCCCGGTCTCGATCGCGTCGCTGAATCGCAGGTCGCCCACCGCATCGACGAAACGAGCCGACCGCTCGATCCACAGCTTCTCGTCGATCGTCAACGCCCGATCGAGCGAGGGCGACCGCACCACCAGGGACGTGATCGCTATCCCCACGGCGATGAGGGCTACGGGTGCGGCACGAGTCGAGGACGCCACCGGCGACGATAATAGGGTGTGCCCCTCGATACCGACCTCCTTTCGGGGTTGAATCCCGTCCAGCGCGAGGCCGTCGCCCACGACGCCGGCCCGCTCCTGGTCGTCGCAGGTGCCGGCTCCGGGAAGACCAAGGTGCTGACCCACCGCATCGCCTACCTGATCCGCGAGCGGCAGGTATCTCCGTTCGCGATCCTTGCCATCACCTTCACGAACAAGGCTGCCGGCGAGATGAAGGAGCGCGTCGGCTCGCTTGTCGGTGGGCGGCTCGGAGCCGCGATGTGGGTGATGACGTTCCACTCGGCGTGCGCGCGTATCCTCCGGCGCGACGGCGTCCGGCTCGGTTTCACTTCGAGTTTCACGATCTACGACGATGCCGACGCGGAGCGCCTCATCACCTACATCTCGAAGGAGCTCGACGTCGATCCACGCCGGTTCACGCCCCGACAGATCAAGAACGCGATCGGAAAGAACAAGGACAAGCTGGTCGACGAGGAGATGTTCGCGCAAGCCGCCGGCAACAACCCCTACGACCGTACGGTCGCCGAGGTCTATTCCCTGTATCAGAGTCGTCTTCGACAGGCGAACGCCATGGACTTCGACGACCTGATCATGAACACGGTCCATCTCTTCCGTCTCTACGACGACGTACTCGAGGAGTACCGCGACAAGTTCCTCCACGTCTTGGTCGACGAGTTCCAGGACACCAACCACGCGCAGTACGTGCTCGGGAAGCTGCTCGCCGAGCGGGACCGCAACATCTGCGTCGTCGGGGACCTCGATCAGTCGATCTACAAGTTCCGCGGCGCGGACTTCACCAACGTGCTCCGTTTCGAGGAGGACTTCCCCGACGCGCGCGTCATCACCCTCGAGCAGAACTACCGGTCCACGCAGACGATCCTGTCGGCGGCGAACGCCGTCATCGAGAACAACCAGATGCGCAAACCCAAGGCCCTCTGGACCGAGATGGCCGGCGGCGAGCTGATCACGCGTTACCACGCGGAGAACGAGCACGAGGAGGCCGCGTGGATAGCGCGCGAGCTCGAGCGTCTGCGTGAGGAGGATTCCCGGCGCTACGGCGACATCGCGCTCTTCTACCGAACCAACGCCCAGTCTCGGGTCCTGGAGGAGATCTTCGTCCGGATGGGTGTCCCGTATCGCGTCGTCGGTTCGCTGAAGTTCTACGACCGAAAAGAGATCAAGGACGCGCTCGCGTATCTGCGGGTGCTCATCAACCCAGCCGACGAGGTCTCGCTGCGTCGGATCATCAACACGCCGCGCCGGGGGATCGGAGACCAAACGGTCGCAGCGCTGGCTCGATTCGCCGACCGGGCGAGCACGACGCTGTCCGATGCCGTCGACCGCGTCGAGCAGAACGACGAGCTCGCCGCTCGCGCACGTTCCGCCGTGTCGGATCTCGCCGGGACGCTCCGCAGCTTGCGAGAGAAGGTCGAGCGCGGCGTCGAGCCCGCCGACGTCCTCGAGGCCGTCCTCGAGCGGACGGGATACGTCGCCGAGCTGGAGTCCGAACGTTCGATCGAAGCCGTCGGCCGCGTCGAGAACCTCAAGGAGCTGATCGGCGTTGCCCGCGAGTTCGCCTCCGACAACCCCGAGGGCGGTGTTCGGGAGTTCCTCGAACAGGTCGCCCTGGTGTCGGACGCGGACGAGCTCTCCGATGAGGAGGGCGCGGTGACGATCATGACCCTGCACATCGCGAAAGGCCTGGAGTTCCCGGTGGTCTTCATCGTCGGCCTCGAGGACGGCGTCTTCCCACACGTTCGTTCGATGACCGACCCCGCCGAACTCGAAGAGGAACGACGGCTGGCGTACGTCGGCATCACCCGTGCGAAGGAGCGGCTGTACCTGACGCACGCGTGGCAACGAAGCCTATGGGGTGGCTCGAACTTCAATCCGCCCTCGCGCTTCCTCAGCGAGATCCCCAAGGAGCTCATCAGGGCCGTGGAGAGCGGCGACGAGAGCGAGAAGCTCGCCGAGATGGTTCAGCAGAAGAAGACCCCACTGAGTCTCGCCGTCGGCGACGACGTCTTCCACGAGCGCTGGGGCCGCGGCACGGTCGTGGCCGTGAGCGGCCGCGGCACGTCCGCCGAAGCCAGCGTGCACTTCGAATCCGAAGGGACGAAGCGGCTGCTGCTCGCCTACGCGCCGCTCCAGCGCATCTAGGCGCGACGCTCTCCGGCGAGGCTAACTCGGGACGGCGGACTCGGGATCGCTACGCCTGCCGTTCGAACGCTTCGGGAGCTGCGTCACGCTCGCCGGCACGGTGGCGTCGAGGCTGGAAAGCATGTTGACGACCGAGCGGATCAACTCGCCCGAGAGCAGGAAGCTCATGTGCCCGAGGTCCTTCATGAAGATGTTCGTCGCTTCGAGGGCCGGAGTGGTGAGCTTGGCGCTGGACGCGGGGATCACGAGCGGGTCGAGGTTCGAATAGAACGAGACGAAGCGGACCGACGTCGGCTTCGCGGTTCGCTCGAGGCGATCGAGGAGCTCCGAGCGCGGCCGGATCTGCCGAGCGGCGCGCCCCCGGCCGGCCCACGCGGCGTAGGTGCCCTCGTGCGGGGTGCCCAGGGTGATGCACGTGTGCACGCGCTGGTCCCCGCCGGCTTCCTGCACGTACGTCCTGGCGACCAGCCCGCCGAGCGAGTGCCCGACCAGGTGCACGCGCGTGGCGCCGGTCCGGTTGAGCACGTTCTCCACGTAGCCCTTCAACTGAGCAGCGAGCTCCTCGACGTCGTGGCCTATCACGTTGTAGTTCATCGTGAATACGTGGCGGAACCCGTGGCGGCGGAGCGCCCTTCGCATGACGAGGAATCCCGAGCGGTTGTGGAAATAGCCGTGGAGCAAGATGATCGGCGTCGCGGCGGCTTCGGGCTCGAGGTAGCAGAGCGGCTGCGCGCGTGAGTAGCGTCCGCGCGAGGCGCCGTGAGAAGCGTCGGGGTCCAGGGCCTCGCCGAGCAGGCCGGCGGGATACATCGCCACGTTGGCGCCGGCCCACAACAACTCTTTGACCGCGCTGGGGTATGTGCTCGGGCGTCGCAGGGCGTGGCCGAGAGCCTTGCGGACGGCGCGTGCGTCGCCGCGGATGCGTCCTACGGTGTGTCGGGTCATCTCCCCCGCACCCCCCGCGCGTTGTCGCCTCGTCGGTTTCGATTCGCGCAGTCCATACGTTCTACGAAGGGAAGAGACTTTCCTTGCGCGCCCAGGCTCCGCCTGGATGCTGTCCGTGGCCGAATCACAATCCTGTGATTCATATCATCTGCTCCGACGAGGTCAAGTACGTGAAAAGTTAACGAGCCACTCTTACCCGAGGATCGGCCTCGAAATCGGCATTTGTTAGGGACTTGCGTCGCAGGAAGCTGCCCCGAGCGGACTAGTCCGCTAGCTGCGAGTGAGCAGAAAGATCACTCCTGCCAGCGCGATCAGCGCTGCCAGCACGATGGGAGCCACGATCCACTGCGGGCCCATCTGGCCTCGAGGCACGATCTTTCGAGCGGGCCGGACCCGCTTCTTGCGAGACGAAGGCGTGGTCATGGGGTGAGGAAGGCGTTTCCCGCTTCCCGCCAGCGGCGTCGCCGAGCCGCCAGACGCTCATCGCGGGGAAGCGCCGCCAGTTGATCGAGAGAGCGTCCCACCGCTTCCCCGATCGAGCGAAAGAAGGCCTCGGGATCGGTGTGGGCGCCGCCGGTCGGCTCGGGGAGAACCTCGTCGGCGAGCCCGAACGACACCAGATCGCGCGCCGAGAGCCGAAGATCGCCGGCGACTTCCTCGACATCGTCCCTCCGAAGGATGGCGGCTGCGCTCTCGGGCGCGATCACCGAGAAGATCGCGTTCTCGCAAACGAGGATCCGATCGCAGACGGTCAGCGCGAGCCCGCCGCCGCTGCCGCCCTCGCCGGAAACCACGGCGATCGAAGGGCCCGGATGCTCCAGTACCGTACGGAACGCCGTCGATATCGTCCGCGCGATCCCCGACGCCTCGGAGGCCGAGGACGGATCGGCGCCCGGCGTGTCGACGATCGCGACGAGTGGGAGCCCGAGCGCCCCGCTGAAGCGCAGCGAACGATAGGCCTTGCGGTAGGCCGGCGGCGTCGGGCGAGTGCGATCGAGCGCAACCACGCCGGCCCGGCGCCCGGCGATCCTCGCGACGCCCGTCGCGAGGCCTGTGTCGTCGACACCGGCGCGGTCGCCCCGCAGCTCGACGAACGCCCCCGAGATCGCGGCGAGGATCGCGCGCCCACTGGGGCGGCCGGGATGGCGAGCGAGCTCGACCACGTCCCACCCGGTCGAGGACTGAACGGGGGCATCGATGGCCGTCAGTGGAACCGTCGGCTCGTCGGGCTCGAGGGTCGCGCGCAGGAACACGCCGGCCGCGGCGCGGAGGTCTTCGAGCGCGATGATGTCGTCGACGAGTCCGTTGTCGAGCGAGAACTCCGCCGTGTGCGATGCGTCGTCGAGTGGCGCGACTTGCTCGGCGACCCGCGGCCCGGCGAAGCCGATCGTCGCGCCCGGTTCCGCCCACAGCACGTCCGCCAGCGAGGCGAACGATGCGTACACGCCTCCGGTTGTCGGATCGGTGAGATATGCGAGGAACGGGAGACCGGCTGCGGTGAGATCGCGCCGGGCGAGCACCGTCTTCGCCATCTGTGCGAGCGCCGCCATCCCCTCCTGCATGCGCGCGCCGCCGCTCGCGGTGAGCGCGATGACGGCTGCGCGTCGCTCGACGGCTCGTTCGAACGCCCGCGCTATCTTCTCGCCCGCCGCGACGCCCATCGATCCACCGAAGACGTCGAACTCGAAGGAGATACCGACGACGGGGAGCCCGGCGAGGGTGCCGTCGGCGGAGATCACGGACTCCCGCGTGGGATCGCGGTCGCGGTAACCGGGGAATCCGAGCGGATCGGTGGCCGATAACCCGGCGTCGCGCTCCTCCCAGCCGGCATCCAGCACGAGATCGAGGAGATCCCGTGCCGTGCGCGCGGTGGTGCGAGCGGTTCGAGCCATTGGTCGCACCTCATGTGCCCGGCGTTGCAGGGCGTGGAAAACGCCCCGTATCATCACGCCCGCGCCCCAAGGGCGCAACCGTCCGAAGGGACAACATCACATGCCGAAACAGCGCCGATCCACGATCCGTGTCGTGATCGCGAAACCGGGCCTCGACGGTCACGATCGCGGCGCGAAGATCGTCGCTCGCGCGCTCCGCGATGCAGGCATGGAGGTCATCTATACCGGGCTGCACCAGACCCCGGAGATGATCGTCGAAACGGTCATCCAGGAGGACGCCGACGCGGTCGGGCTTTCGATCCATTCGGGCGCGCATATGACGCTATTCCCTCGGGTCGTCGAGCTTCTCCGTGAGCGCGACGCCGGTGATGTCCTGGTCTTCGGCGGCGGGATCATCCCGCGTGAGGACATCATCGCCCTGAAGGAGAAGGGGATCGCCGAGATCTTCACGCCGGGAGCGACGACGACGGCGATCGTCGACTGGATCAAGCAGAGAGTAGGAGCCGCAGCGTAGATGGATCTCTTCGAGTATCAAGCCAAAGAGCTCTTCCGGAAGTTCGGCATGGCCGTGCCCGACGGCAAGGTCGCAGCCTCACCCGCGGCCGCGGAGAAGGTTGCGCAGAAGGTCGGCGGGCGCGTCGTCGTGAAGGCACAGGTGCAAGTCGGCGGCCGCGGCAAGGCCGGTGGGATCAAGCTCGCCGACGACCCTGCGGGTGCGAAAGCCGTGGCCGAGCAGATCCTCGGGATGGACATCAAAGGTCACAAGGTTCGTCGGGTGCTCGTCGAGCAAGCCGGCGACATCAAGTCGGAGTTCTACGCCTCGTTCCTGCTCGACCGGACCGCGAAGGCGTACCTCGGGATGATGAGCGCGAAGGGTGGCGTCGACATCGAGGAGGTTGCCGCAACCGATCCGGAGGCGATCGCGCGCGTTCACGTGTCGCCGCTCACCGGACTGCAGCCGTACCACGTGCGCGAGTTGCTGTTCGGCGCGCGGATCCCGAAGGAAGCCCACGCCGGCGCGAGCGAGCTTCTGCGCAGGATGTACGAGTGCTTCATCCAGATGGACGCCTCCCTGGTCGAGGTGAACCCGATGGTTCTCACTGGGGACGGCAAGGTCATCGCACTCGACGCCAAGGTGTCGCTCGACGAGAACGCCGGCTATCGCCACCCAGAGTTCGAGAGGCTCTCGTCGGAGATCCCGCTCCAGAAGCAGGAGAAAGTTGCGAAGCAGAAGGGCCTCAACTACGTGAAGCTCGACGGGCGGATCGGCATCATCGGCAACGGCGCGGGGCTGACGATGTCGACGCTCGACGTCGTCGCCGAAGCCGGCGGGACCCCGGCCAATTTCCTCGATATCGGCGGCGGGGCGAACGCGGCGACGATGGCTGCGGGGATCGACCTGATCTTCAGCGACCGGAAGGTGAAGTCGCTGTTCGTGAACATCTTCGGCGGCATCACGCGCTGCGATGAGGTCGCGCGCGGCATCCTGGGAGCGCTGGACCAGCTGCCGAACCTGAAAGCGCCGATCGTGGTCCGGCTCGACGGGACGAACGCGACCGAGGGCAGGAAGATCCTCGAGGAGGCGGCTCACCCGAACATCACGATGGCCCCGACGATGCTGGAGGCGGCCGCCAAAGCCGTCGCGCTGACGAAGGGACGCCGCGCATGAGCATCCTGCTCGACGACAACACGCGCGTGCTCGTGCAAGGCATAACGGGCTCCGAGGGGACCTTCCACACGAAGCGGAACCTCGCCTACGGCACGAAGGTGGTCGCCGGCGTGACGCCGGGCAAGGGCGGCCAGAAATGGGAGGACCAAGTCCCGGTCTTCGACACCGTTCAGGACGCCGTCGACGAAACCGCCGCCAACGCGTCGCTCATCTTCGTGCCGGCGCGGTTCGCCCAGGACGCGATCCTGGAGGCGGCGGACTCGGGCATCGGGCTCGTGGTGTGTATCACCGAGGGCATCCCGTCCCGGGACATGGCGGTCGTCTACCCCTACATCCGCGCGAAGGGCGTCACGCTGATCGGGCCGAACTGCCCGGGGCTGATCTCGCCCGGCAAAGCCAACATGGGGATCATCCCCGGCGAGATAACGGGTCCGGGACCAGTCGGCCTAGTTTCGCGCTCCGGGACGCTGACCTATCAGGTGATGTACGAGATGTTCACGCGGGGGATCGGTCAATCCACCTGCATCGGGATCGGTGGAGACCCCATCGTGGGGTCGAACTTCATCGACGTCCTGAGCCGCTTCGCCGAGGATCCCGAGACGCAGGCGGTCGTCGTGATCGGCGAGATCGGCGGCGACGAGGAAGAGCGAGCAGCCTCGTTCATCAAGGAGAACGTCGACAAGCCCGTCGTCGCGTACGTCGCCGGGTTCACGGCGCCGGAAGGCAAGCGCATGGGACACGCCGGCGCGATCGTCTCCGGCTCGAAGGGCACGGCGCAGGCCAAAGCCGAGGCCTTCGAGTCGATGGGCATCCGGGTCGGGCGTAATCCGACGGAAGTCGCGGAACTGGCGATAGCAGCACTTGACTGACGCATCAGAAGTGGCGGCAGAGCCAGCGGGAATATGAAGCATTCGCCCTATTGAAGGTCGGTGCCGCCGAGGATACTTTCCTGCGGAACGACACGCGGCTTAAGTGGAGGCCGCGAAGAACCAGAACCTGCGGGGGATCGTTAGGGCCGGCGCGAAGCGCCGGCCCTAACGCTTTGTGCCGGGAAGTGCCATCGCCGCTCGATAGGATGCGCGGGTGCGCGTCGGCGTTCTCCTTTCCGGCTCCGGAACCAACCTCCAAGCGATCCTCGACGAGGTGCCGGGGTCGGGAAAAACAGGCTCCGGATACGAGGTGGCCGTCGTCGTCAGCGACCGCGCCGACGCCTTCGGGCTCGAGCGCGCCCGGAGTGCAGGCGTCGCGGCGGTTCACGTCGACCCCAAGGCTCACGAGAGCCGTGAAGCGTTCAACGAGGCGCTCGCCGATGCCCTCCGCGAGCACCGCGTCGAGCTGGTCTGCCTCGCGGGATTCATGCGGATCCTCGCCCCCAACTTCATCAAGGCGTTCGAGGGGCGCATCATCAACATCCACCCGGCGCTCCTGCCGGCGTTCCCCGGCGCCCACGCGGTGCGCGACGCGCTCGATTGGGGTGCGCGGGTCACCGGTTCGACCGTGCACTTCGCCGACGAAGAAGTCGACCACGGCCCGATACTCCTGCAAGAGGCCGTCCCCATCCTTCCCGGCGACGACGAAGCCACGCTGCACGAGCGGATCAAGGAGGTCGAGCACCGGCTCTACCCTGAGGCGATCCGGCTCATCGCGGCCGGGCGAATCAAGATCGAGGGTCGACGAGTCGTCATCGAGCCGGAGGAGTAGCCGCCCCCAACGGTTAGGATGAGCAAGTGCCCGACCTGATCCCGGTGAAACGAGCGCTCGTTTCGGTCTCCGACCGCGCGAGCCTTGCACCATTCTGCGCCGGACTTGCGGAACTCGGCGTCGCGATCGTCGCGACCGATTCGACGGGCCGTCATCTGGCCGAGCACGGCGTATCCACGACGCCGGTCGCGGAACTGACGGGCTTCCCGGAGATGCTCGACGGGCGCGTGAAAACGCTCCACCCACGGATCCACGGCGGGATCCTCGCCAACCGCGACGAGCCCGAGCATCTGCGGCAGCTCGCGGAGGCGGGGATCGAGCCGATCGATCTCGTGGTCGTGAACCTGTATCCGTTCCGTGAAACGGTGGCGAAGGGACTCGACTGGCCCGAGGTCGTCGAGCAGATCGACATCGGCGGGCCGACGCTCGTGCGTGCCTCGGCGAAGAACCACTCGGGAGTCGGGATCGTCGTCGATCCAGCACGCTACGACGAGGTGCTCGCCGAGTTGCGTGAGAAGGGCGGGCTGTCCGGGAAAACGCGACGCACGCTCGCCGCAGAGGCCTTCGCGCACACGGCCGCCTACGACGCGGCGATCGCCCGCTGGATGGCGCGAGAGGAGACGTTCCCGCAGCGGCTTTCCATCGCGTTCGAGCGCGTCATGGAGCTCCGTTACGGCGAGAACCCGCACCAAGCGGGTGCCCTCTACGCGGCCGAGGATGCCGGGCCCGGCTCACTGTCCCGCGGCCGCCAGCTGCAGGGCAAGGAGCTGTCCTTCAACAACCTGCTCGACCTCGACGCAGCCTGGCTCGCCGCGAACGACTTCGTCGGACCGGCCTGCGTCATCGTCAAGCACGCGATCCCGTGCGGCGTGGCGGTGGGCGACACCGACGCCGCCGCCTATGAGCGCGCCCTGGAATCCGATCGGGTCTCCGCGTTCGGCGGGGTGGTCGCGTTCAACCGCGAGGTGTCCGAGGCCGGCGCGCGCGCCATGGCCGAGGTCTTCACCGAATGCATCGCGGCACCCGGCTTCTCCGACGGCGCGCTACGGCTCTTCGAGGAGAAGAAGAATCTCCGGCTCCTTCTCGTGGACGGCAAGCCGGATCCCGCGTACACGGGGCGGTGGATCTCGGGCGGCCTGTTGCTTCAAACGGCCGACGCTGCGGCGGAGGAGCGGGCCGACTGGCGCGTCGCAACGAAAGCTCAACCCACCGAGGAGCAGTGGCAGGACCTCGAGTTCGCCTGGCGCGCCTGCAAACACGTTCGCTCGAACGCGATCGTGTTCGCCTCCGGCGGCGCGACCGTCGGGATCGGCGGCGGACAGACCAGCCGCGTCGACGCGGTGGAGATCGCCGCGAAGAAGGCCGGCGATCGCGCGAAAGGGGCGGTGATGGCCTCAGACGCGTTCTTCCCCTTCCGCGACGGGCTCGACGCCGCGGCCGCCGCCGGCGTCGCGGCCGCCATCCAGCCCGGCGGCTCGTTGCGCGACGATGAGGTCGTCGCCGCGGCCGACGAGCACGGCATCGCTATGGTCTTCACCGGCGTACGACACTTCCGTCACGGCTAGCCGAAACCGACCAGACGTTGGAGGAACGACGATGACGGCGCGGATCCTTGACGGAAAGTCGATCGCCGCAGAGGTTCGGGCCGACGTCGCCGAGCATGTAGCCAAGCTCGTCGGCCCGCCGGGCCTCGCCGCGGTGCTCGTCGGGGAGGACCCCGCGTCGCACGTGTACGTGGGACAGAAGCGGAAGATGGCGGCCGAAGTCGGGATCGCCTCGATCGATGCGGACCTTCCCGCATCCGTTTCGCAGGCCGAGCTGATCGACCGGGTTCGCGTCCTGAACGAGAACCCGATGGTGCACGGGATCCTGGTGCAGCTGCCGCTTCCCGATCACATCGATCCGATCGTCGTTCAGGAAGCGATCGATCCTCGCAAGGACGTGGACGGGCTCCACCCCGAGAACCAAGGGCTGCTGTCGCTCGGCCGGCCGCGGTTCATCCCGTGCACTCCGGCCGGCTGCGTCGAGATCCTCGAGCGGTCCGGGATCGAGCTGGACGGCAAGCGGGTCGTCGTGATCGGACGGTCGAACCTCGTCGGCCGGCCGTTGAGCATGCTGCTGGGCTTGAAGGCGCCGGGCCTCAACGCGACCGTCACGGTCTGTCACACGGGGACCCAGGACATCGGGGCTTACACACGCGCGGCGGAAGTGATCTTCGTCGCCGCCGGCCGGCGCAACACGCTGACAGCCGACATGGTTTCGCCGGGCGCCGTGGTAATCGACGTCGGAACCAATCGCAACGAAGAGGGGAAGCTGGTCGGCGACGTGGACTTCCCCGCAGTAGCCGAAGTGGCCGGAGCGATCACGCCCGTGCCGGGCGGCGTTGGGCCAATGACTGTCGCTATGCTGCTGATGAACACCGTCCGCGCGGCCGAGGGGCTCGTCTGACCGAACGCTCCTTTCCCGACGGCTTCCTCTGGGGGTCGGCCGGCGCCGCCCACCAGACCGAGGGGAACAACACCAACTCCGACTGGTGGGCGCACGAGCACAAGCGCAAGACGAACGCGACCGAGAAGAGCCTCGGCGCGTGCGACTCGTATCACCGGTTCGCCCAGGACTGGAGGATCGTCGCCGACTCGGGACAGAACGCTGTGCGCCTGTCGATCGAGTGGGCTCGTATCGAGCCGACGCCGGGCGAGTTCTCGAGCAAGGAGCTCGACCACTACCGTGAGGTGATCGGAACCGCGCGCGACCTCGGTCTGACGACCTCGGTCACGCTCCACCACTTCACCAACCCCAACTGGTTCGCGAAGCGGGGTGGCTGGGACTCGGACGAGGCAGTCGATGTCTTCGGGCGCTACGTGCGCACGGCCGCGGATGCGCTCGGCGATCTGCTGCAGATCGTGAACACGATCAACGAGCCGTCCGTCGTCGCCGTCGTAGGGCATCTCATGGGTTTCTTCCCGCCGCGCGTGAACGACGTACAGGCGACGCATCGGGTAACGGTCAACCTCCTGAAGGCTCACGCGGCCGCGGCTGAGGCGGTGCGGGGCTCGTCCGACGCTCTGATCGGGCTTCCGCTGTCGGTGCTCGATTTCTTGCCGACCGAGGACACAGCTCTGGGGTGGCACGCCCGCGACTTCATGCACTGGTCGTGGGTCGGCGTGTGGCTGGAGGCGCTGCGGACCGGCGAAACGCGCGGGCTATCGGTCCCCGATGAGACGATCGCGGGACTCGGCCGCAACGACGATTTCGTCGGCATCCAGTACTACTCGCGATTCGACGTTCATCCGGCTGCGCTCCAAGCCGCAGGCTCGGCCGCCGACGCGGTGCCCAACCCCGTTGGGACGCGGCCGGCTTTGCCGGGCGTTGGCGGCGACGAACGCCGCACGCAGATGGGGTGGCTCTGGCACCCAGCCGGACTGGGGACCGTGATCGACGAAGTGTCCGAGGTCACCGGGCTTCCGGTCCAGATCACTGAGAACGGCATCGCGACCGCCGACGACGACGAGCGGATCGAGTTCGTGCGGCTGCACCTCGAGCAGGTCCACGACGCGATCGCCCGAGGGCGGGACGTGCGCGGCTTCTTCTACTGGTCGACGCTCGACAACTTCGAGTGGAACGACGGGTACCGGCCGACGTTCGGGCTCATCGGGGTCGACCGCCGAACCATGGAGCGCACCCCGAAGCCGAGCCTCGCGTGGTACGGCAACGTGGCGCGAACGAACCGCCTCGGCTGAGAACCGCCGGGGCTAGTCGTAGTCGCCGGCTTCGATCCGCTTCAAGCGACGCTCGCGAACGAGCATCGAGGCTTCGACGAGCTCGTGGAGACGGTCCGGCTCGTGCAACGCACCGGCCAGCACCCCGGTGAGGTCGCGCTGGGAGATCATCCCCACTACCTTCGATCCCTCGAGGATCGGGAGGTGGCGGATCCACTTCGTGGCCATGATGTTGGCCGCTTCCTTCAGCGTCGTCATCGGGCCGATCGTGACGATGTCCGTCGTCATGATGTCCTTGAGCGACGTCTCCTTCGGATCGAGCCCTTGAGCGATCGTCTTCACGACGTCGCGCTCGGTGACGATCCCGACCAGCCGATCGCCATCCATGATGAGCATCGAGCTCGTCTGCGCGTGCCGCATCTTGTCGCATGCCTGGGCGAGCGTGTCGTCGGCGGAGTCGGTCACCGCCGCCTTGGTCATGATCTCTGAGATCTTCATGGTCAGCCTCGCTGGTCGATCGACACGTACGAACGGTGGGGAGGTCCTACGTACGCGCTTTCCGGCCGGATGAGGCGGTTGTCGGCGTACTGCTCGCGGATGTGGGCGGTCCAGCCCGCGACCCGCGATGCGGCGAAGATCGGAGTGAAAAGGTCTACCGGGATCCCGAGCGAGTAGTAGACACTTGCCGCGAAGAAATCGACGTTGGGATAGAGGCCTTTCTCGTCCATCACGACTTTTTCCATCGTGCGGCTCATCTCGTACCACTTGGTGTCGCCCGCCATCTCCCCGGCCCGTTCCGACAGCTTCCGGAGGTGGGTCGCGCGAGGATCCTCGGTCTTGTAGACGCGATGGCCGAAGCCCATGATCCGCTCCTTCGCGGCGAGCTTGGCCTTGACGACCTCCTCGACCTTGTCGGGCGCGTCGATCTCGAGGAGCGTCTTCATCACGGCTTCGTTGGCGCCGCCGTGCAGCGGGCCCTTCAGCGTCGCGATGGCCGCGGTCGTGGCCGAGTGGATGTCGGCGAGCGTGCTCGCGGCGACGCGCGCCGCGAACGTGGAGGCGTTCATCGTATGGTCGGCGTGGAGGACGAGACACACGTCGAGGATGCGCGCCGCTTCCTCGTCCGGCTCGCGGCCCTGGAGCATCCACAGGAAGTTGCCGGCGTGGGAGAGCTTCGGGTTGGGTTTCAGAGCCTCTTCCTTGTTACGCAGTCGGTCGAAAGTCGCGATGACCGTGGTGAAGCGCGCGATCAGCCGCATCGCCTTGCGGTAGTTCGCCTCGGCCGCCTGGTCCCAGCCGTCGGGATCGTGGGCGCTCATCGCGCTGACCGTGGTGCGCAGCATGGACATCGGGGAGGTCTGCTGCACCATCGTCGGCATCAGGCCCTCGACGAAGGTGTCGAGCCCACGCTCGTGGGTGAGCTGCTCGGTCACCTCGTCGAGCTGAGACTTGTTCGGCAGCTCGAGGTTGTGAAGGAGATACACGGTCTCTTCGAAAGTCGCTTGCTCTGCGAGCTCGTGGATGTCGAATCCGACGTAGAACAGTCGCCCCAGCTTGCCGTCGATGTCGGAGACCGCGGTCTCAGCCGCGATGATGTCCTCCAGCCCTCCCTTGCCCGGCATCGCGCTCCTTTCTGAGCACCCTGGTCGTTGCCATCTTGCCATACCGCCGGAAGCGCGACCGATTCGCGGCTTTCCCCGCCTGTCGGCGGGGGACGGATCACGGGTTGTGCTTGCCGGGAGCCCCGGATAGCCCGCAAACTGCGCAGCGTAGTGATCCGCCCAACCGCGGGAGACGGGGGTTGTCGCGGGGGCTACACTCGAAAGGCACCCGAGCCGAGATAGCCTTCCGCGGGCGCTCATCAAGAGGAGACGATATGAGTCAGCAACAACAGGATGACGTGCAGCTCGACGCCGATGTGATCATCATCGGGGGAGGGCCCGCAGGAGCCACCGTTGGGGCCTACTTGGGCCGGGCGGGGTACCGGGCGCTCATCCTGGAGCGCGACATCCACCCTCGTGAGCACGTGGGGGAGTCGCTCGTGCCGGCGACCAACATCGTGACCCACGACCTCGGCTTCTGGGAGAAGATGGAGAGCTCCCAGTTCGTCAAGAAGCCGGGCGCCACATGGACCGGCATCAAAGGGCAGGTCGGCTCGGAGTTCGTCGTCACGTTCGCAGAGGCGCCGCAGGACATCCCGAACCCCGAATACACCTACCACGTCGACCGGGCCGTTTTCGACGCGATGTATCTGCGTCACGCCAACGAGCTCGGCGCCGAGGTGCTCCAAGGGGTGACCGTGCTCAAGGTTCTCTTCGAGGGCGATCGCGCCGTCGGCGTCCGCGTCCGGCTGCTCGGCCGGGAGATCGACCTTCGGTCTCGCTTCGTCGTCGACGCGAGCGGCCGGCGCACGCTGCTCGGCCGCCAGCTGGGCCTCTGGCAGAAGGACAAGCAGTTCAACCAGTTCGCGATCTACTCGTGGTTCAAAGGGGTGAACCCCCCGACCCCGGAGACGGCCGAGTACATCCACGTGCATTTCCTGCCGGTCAACCGCGGCTGGGTCTGGCACATCCCGATCTACGAAGGGATCACGAGTGTCGGCGCGGTGACGGAGAAGACGGACTTCCAGAAGTCGGGCAAGGATCACGAGACGTTCTTCAGCGAGCTCCTCGATATGACGCCGAACACCCGCCACATCCTCAAAGGCGCCGAGCGGGTGCGGCCCTTCTACATCGAGGCGGATTACTCGTACAAGATCGACCGGTTCTCGGGGCCCGGGTGGCTGCTCGTCGGCGATGCCGCGCGCTTTGTCGACCCGATCTTCTCCTCCGGCGTGTCGGTGGCGATGCGCTCCGGGCAGTTCGCGTTCAATGCGTTGAAGCGCGCGCTGGACGAGGACGCGGAAGAGGAATCGTTCGGCCAGTACAACGAGATCGTCGATCGCGGGGTCCAGATCTGGTACGAGTGGATCACCCTCTACTACCGGCTCCAGTCGTTGTTCACGCGGCTGTCATCCATGCCGGAGTACAAGCGTGACATCCAGCAGCTGCTCCAGGGTGAGGTGTTCGACAAGAGCGCCGTCGCCGTGCTCGACCGGATGAAGAACGTCATCAAGGCGGTCGAGGAGAACGAGGGCCACATCCTTCGGTCGCACTTGGCGCAAGACATCGAGGTCCACGAGGCGCAGGTTTGAAAGAGGATCTCCGCGCGCGCACCCTCGCCGACCGCGACGCGATCGATCCGGTACGCCGGCTCGAGCTCGCCGATGCGATCGTCGGGCACCTCTACGACCTCGACCGCTTCCGCGACGCGGGATCCGTGGCGCTGTACTGGGCGGCCGGGTCGGAGGTCTCGACATCGGGGATCATCGCCCGGCTCTCGGAGCAGGAGGAGCGCCGGATCTTTCTTCCCTTCGTTCTGAACGGGGGGCTAGAGCTGACCGAATGGCGGCCGCAGGATCCGGTCGTCACGGCCGAGTACGGCGGGATGGAACCTCGGTACCGGCGAGCGGTGAAGCTCGACGAAGTAGATGTGCTCGTCGTTCCCTCGCTGGCGTTCGACCGTAAGGGTCACCGCCTGGGCTCCGGCACCGGACACTACGACCGGTTGCTGGCACGCCTGGATCCACGGACGATCAGGATCGGGCTCGGCTACCAGTCGCAGGTCGTCGACGAGGTGCCGCACGGGCCCGGTGATGAGGACGTGCATTTCGTCGCAACCGAGGACGGCCTCATCGCCTGCGCGCCGGTCCCCAGCGGGTCGGATCAACGTTAGACGGTAGAATCCCGCGGTCCGACGGCGAGGAAGGGAGTTGCGTGGTCGATACCGAGCCCATTCGGGGCTTCATCCGGCAGAGGATCCTCTTCGACGAGAACGCGGAGTTGAGCGACGATCAAGAGATCTTCCCCGGCATCGTCGACTCGCTCGGCGTCCTCGATCTCGCGGAATTCGTTGAGAAGACCTACGGGGTCAAGATCGGCGACGACGAGCTCCTCGTCGACAACTTCCACTCCCTCGCCGCGATCGCTGCTCTGGTCGAGCGCAAGCTAGGGTGAATCCCCGGCGCCGTCGCATCGAAGCACGGGTGCGGCTCACACGGCTCGCGCTCGGCGCGTGGGCCGCGCAGGTCCTGTTCGTGGCCAACGATCTCGGCGTGTTCGACCTGCTCGAACGCGAGGGACCCTCAACCGGCTCTGAGATCGCCGCGCGGCTCGGTACGGACGCGGACGCGACGTCCCGCCTGCTCGGTGCGCTCGTCGCCGCGGGGTTGTTGGAGCACGATGGGGACCGGTACGCCAACAGCGACACCACTCGCGAGCTGCTGGTTTCGGGCAAGCCGGAGACCATCACCACCTGGGTGTCGCTCATGGGCCGGTGGACCGAGAATTTCGGGAACCTCGCCGAGTCGATACGGACCGGGAAGCCGGCGGGGACGCCGGAGGGTCACTCCCTCGATGAGCTGCGCTCGTATATGCACGCGATGCACGAGTTCGCCGTGGGTCCGGGACGGGAGTTCGCCCGGCATCTGAACCTGGAAGGCCATCGGCGGCTCCTGGACATCGGTGGCGGCCCCGGCTCGTATTCGATCCTCCTCGCCGAGGCGAACCCGGAGTTGAGCTGCACGGTGTTCGACCTGCCGGACGTTGTCAGGGTGGCCGAGGAGATGATCGAGCAGCACGGCGCGGCCGCGCGGGTCTCCACGCACGCCGGCGACTACAACACCGACCCGATCCCTTCCGGCTACGACGTCGTCTTGATCTCGAACACCCTCCACCAGGAAGACGAGGAGGCCGTGCGGCAACTGCTCGCGAAGGTGTTCGATGCGATCGGGCCCGGCGGGATCTGCGTGATCCATGGCCTGCCGCTCAACGAGACCAAGGACGGGCCGCTCTGGCCGGCGCTGCTCAACGTTCAGCTCCGCCTGGTGTCGCAAGGCGGGCGCGCGTACACCGTCGAAGAGTATCGCGAGCAGCTACTGGCAGCCGGTTTCGCGGAGCCCGTCGCGCACGCGATGTCGACGTTCAACGCGAACTCGTACGTCGTCGCCCGGCGGCCCTAGGCACGTCAGACGGTGTCGGCGGTCCCTTCGGCTTCGCGCTCGCTCATCCCGGGCCGCACGAAGAGCCATTCGCCGCGCTCGGCGTCGTAGCGCCGGATCACTCGCGCCGGATCACCGTGCACGACCGAGCGCTCGGGCATGTCGTCGCTCACGACCGATCCGGGTCCGACGTGCACGTAGTCGGCCAGCGTCACGCCGGGACGGATCGTGGAACGGAACGCGATGTGACATCCTGCCCCGATGCGTACGGGCCGTGAGGGCGCGAGCCCTTGCTCCTGTATCGAGCGGTCCGGATCGTCGTACAGGTAGTGCGTGTCGGAGATGTAGCAGTTGTCTCCGATCATGGTGTCCCGGTCGATGACCACCTCGCCCACGCTCACGATCTTGACGAACCGGTTTATGAGTACGTCGTCGCCCAAGATCAGGCGCGGTGGCGGCTCGCCGGGCTGCTGGCGCGCGATCAGCCAGATGTGCTCGAGGATCTTTACGCGCTTGCCGATCGTGATGAACTCGGCTCCTTCGATGCGCGCCGGCGCCGCGATGAGCACGCCCTGACCGTACGCCGCGAACGCCCGGGGCGGCGGCGGCATGAACGCCGGGACGGCGGAGTAGATGATCCGTTGCATCTTTCGCCGCGTGAGGAAGCGGCCGAGCTTGTTTCCGGGATCACGCATGCCGCTCACGAGACCCGGGGCGCCGGGCCGAGCTCGAGCGTCTCGCGCACGGTCGCCGGGTTCCCCGCCACGATCGCGCCGGGCGGGACGGACTTCGATACGACCGCCCAGTCGGCGACGTACGCGTTCCTCCCGATGCGAACGCCGGGAAGGATGATGGCGCCGATAGCGACGCACGCGCCGGCTTCGATCACGACCGGCCTCGGCCGCGACATCGGCTGATGCTGAGCCAGCAAGGTCACGTCCTCGTAGCCGTGGTAGGCGTCGCAGACGAGGACCTTGTCGGAGATCATCGCGCCGTCGCCGATCTCGATGCTGCCCACGCACGCGAAGTGGCTGAAGCGTCCGATCCGCACGCCGTCGCCGATCGCCATCGTAGGAACGATGTCCGCGTGAGCCTGCACGACCGAGAGCCAGGTTCCCTCGTGGATCGTGACTCCGCGCCCGATGAAGATGCGGTCTGGGCGCGTGATGCGTGTCGGCGGGACAACGAAGGAGCCTTTTCCGAACGCGCCGAAGTCGACGGGAAGCGGGGGCGTGAGCGCCCGCCGCATCGTGCGATCCATCCACCGCGCGGCCCGCCAGTCGCGGTAGCGGTCGGCGAGGGTTCCCGGATAGCGATGGTTAGGTTCCGTGAGGGCCTGGGTCACGACCGCGGATTATAGGCGAGGGTTTCGGGGACCAAGGACGCTACGAAGCATCCCAGGGGGAGCCGATCGACGCGCCCGTTGGTCGGAGGGTTCCTCCCGCCTGGATAATGTGCGCCTGAGCCCAAGCGGAAGGAGCTCCACCATGTCGTACCGAGTAACTTTCATCCCCGGCGACGGCGTCGGGCCCGAGTTGTCCGAAGCCACCCGCCGTGTCCTGGAGGCGACCGGCGTCGCGTTCGACTGGGACGTACAAGACGCCGGCGTCGACGTCATGGACAAGTACGGAACCCCGCTGCCCGACCACGTGCTCGAGTCGATCCGAGCCAACAAGATCGCCATCAAGGGCCCGATCACCACGCCGGTCGGCACAGGCTTCCGAAGCGTCAACGTCGCTCTGCGCAAGGAGCTCGATCTCTACTGCTGCCTGCGCCCCTGCAAGTCCTATGAGGGCATCCCCGGTGCCGTCCCCGGCGTCGACATCGTGATCTGCCGCGAGAACCACGAGGACCTCTACGCCGGCATCGAGTTCGAGGAAGGCACCGACGACGCCAAGAAGGTCATCGAATTCCTGAACGGGATCCAAGAGAAGCAGATCCGCGACGACTCCGGGATCTCGATCAAGCCGATCTCGATCTTCGGCACCAAGCGGATCGCCACTTTCGCGCTGGACTACGCGCGCAAGTACAAGCGCGCGAAGGTCACCGCGGTCCACAAGTCGAACATCATGAAGTTTTCAGACGGGCTGTTCCTGCGCGTGGCCGGGGAGGTCGCCAAGGACTACCCAGATATCGAGTTCGAGGACCGCATCGTGGACAATTTGTCGATGCAGCTCGTGAAGCGGCCGCAGGAGTACGACGAGCTGTGCCTCCCCAATCTCTACGGCGATATCATCTCGGATCTGTGCGCCGGGCTCATCGGCGGGCTTGGGATCGCGCCGGGGGCGAACCTCGGCGACGAGGTCGCCGTGTTCGAGGCGACGCACGGGAGCGCACCGAAATACAAGGGTCAGAACAAGGTCAACCCGATGGCGATGATGTTCTCGGGCGTGCTGATGCTCCGTCACCTCGCCGAGGACGCCGCGGCCGACACGCTCGAAGGCGCGCTCGCGGCGGTGATCAAGGAAGGGAAGAGCGTCACCTACGACCTCAAGGAGCGCCGCGACGACCCCACGGCGGTCGGCACCAGCCAGGTCGCCGACGCGGTCATCGAAAAGCTCAACGGGTAGCGCGTGGCGCGAACGTCGGGCATCCTCGGCGTCGACCACGTCGCCGTCGTGACCTCGCGGGTCGAGGAGGCGGAGAAGCACTACGCGGAGCTGTTCGAGGCGCAGGTGCTGTTCCGCGGTGCGACGCAGCGCGGCATCTGGGTCACGATCGACGGCGGAGAGGACTGGGTCGAGATCCGCCGGCACGGTATCCGGATCGAGGGATCGTTCCTTCGCGCGGGCGGACTCACGATCTCGGTTCTGGATGAGCCCAGGCCGGCCAAGACCGGGCCGATCAATCACGTCGGCATCGGGTGCTCCGACGGCGAGGTACGAGCCATCAAGGAACGCGTCAAACACGCGGGCCTTCGCATCATCGAGGACGGTCCGGAGGGGTTCAAGTTCCTCGACATGTTCGATGTCGTCTGGGAGGTATCACGCGGCATGGAACTCCGCCGCTCGGGAAAGCGACTCGACCTGGGCACGGGGCGAGTCGGTTAATACGATGTGCGACCACGTCGAGCCTTGGAGATGAGCGTATGAAGATCACCGTCGTCGGAGCAGGCAAGTACGGGTCCACCACCGTGCAACGGATCGCCGAGAAGGGGATCTGCGACGAGGTCGTCATGACCGACATCGTCGATGGCCTGCCGCAAGGACTCGCGCTCGACATGATGCAGGCGCGTTCGATCGAAGGGTTCGAGACCCGCGTCACCGGGACCAACACCTACGACGAGACGGCGGGGTCGAGCATCTGCGTGGTGACGGCCGGCCTCCCGCGCAAGCCGGGTATGAGCCGCATGGACCTGCTCGAGGTCAACGCGAAGATCATCCGCAGCGTCGCGGAGCAGTTCTGCCCGAACTCTCCCGACGCGGTCGTGATCGTCGTCACGAACCCGCTCGATGAGATGACCTACCTCTTCCGCGAGGTGTCCGGCTTCCCGGCCGAACGCGTGCTCGGGCAAGCGGGCATGCTCGACACGGCGCGGTTCAAGCACTTCGTCGCGGAGGAGCTCAGCGTTTCTCCGCTCGACGTCGAAGCGATCACGCTGGGCTCGCACGGCGAGACGATGGTGCCGGTGCCGAGCCGCGTGACCGTCACGGGCAAGCCGCTCACCGAGTTGGCCGACGCCGAAACGATCGAGCGCGTCGTGCGGCGGACCCGTGACGGCGGCGCCGAGATCGTCGCACTGCTCAAGACCGGCAGCGCGTACTACGCACCGTCCTCGGCGGCCGCCGCGATGGTCGCCGCGGTCGCCCAGGACTCTGGGGCGGTCATGCCGGCGTGCGCCTGGCTCACCGGCCAGTACGGCATCGAAGGCGTCTACCTAGGCGTGCCGGCGAAGCTCGGTGCAGGGGGCGTCCAAGAGGTCGTGGAACTGCCGTTGGCCGACGACGAGGTCGCCGCGTTGCGCGACGCGGCCGAAGCGGTCCGCACGAAGTGCGCGGATCTGTCCAAACTCGGCGGCTCCTGAACGGATTCAAGTTCAGGCTCTCACCGTCCGAAATGTCTACAGACCAACTCTCGGGAGCGCGAGCATGCCTCGAATACTTGTCGTGGACGACGAGCCTGACATCCGACTGATGATCCGCATCATCCTTGAGGCGGACGGACACGAGGTTCTGGACGCGGAAGACGGTCTGGCTGCGTTCGAAGTCGCGAAAGCCGGTGGCCTCGACCTGGTGCTCCTCGACGCGATGATGCCGGGGATGGACGGCTACCAACTGCTCGAGAAGCTCCTGGACCTCCCCGATTTCGCGACGCCGGTGATCATGGTGACCGGGAGAAGCGACGCGGAAGGGATGAGGGCCGAAGTCGATACCGGGGCGTTCGACCACATCGGCAAACCGTTCTCGCTGGAGGAGGTCCGTTTGACGGTGGAGAGGACGCTGGCGCTCTCTCCAGAGGATCGAGATTCTCGCCGGCAGAGGCTCGCGCGATCGGCCGTCGTGTACGGAGCGATGACCGAGCTCAGGGATCTGTTCAACGAAACCGACGATGACAAGCCTCGCCGCCGTTTCGGCCGGGACCGCTAGACGCGATCCGAGCAGGGGTCGATCCCCTGCTCACAGAAGCTAGACTGACCGCGTGGTCCGCGAGCTACCCGTCGACGAGATCGCCGCCGCCTTAGCGAAGCTCTGTATCGACATCTGCTACCGCATGTCGCCCGACATGAAGGCCGCCGTGAAGCGCGCCCGCGAGCTCGAGGAATCGCCGATCGGACGCGAGATCCTCGATCAGTTGATCGCCAACACGGAGATCGCCGCCGAGGGAGAGGTTCCTTACTGCCAGGACACCGGAACCACGGTTGTGTTCGTCGACGTCGGCCAGGACGTCCATCTCGTCGGCGGCGCGCTGGAGGCGGCGATCAACGAGGGTGTCGCCCGCGGCTACACGGAAGGCTTCCTGCGCGGGTCGATTGTGACCGATCCGCTGTTCGACCGGCGCAACTCCGGCGACAACACCCCGGCGATCATCCACACCCGCGTGGTCCCCGGCGATCGCGTCCGTCTCACCGTGGACGCCAAGGGCGCCGGCAGCGAGAACATGAGCCGGCTGGCGATGCTCAAGCCGTCCGACGGCATCGAAGGCGTGCGCGGGTTCATCCTCGAGACCGTCGAGCGCTCGGGCCCGAACGCGTGTCCGCCGGGCATCGTCGGCGTCGGCGTCGGTGGGAACTTCGAGGGGGTCGCGCGCCTGGCGAAGCGCGCGCTGACCAGGCGGGTTGGGGATCCGAACCCCGATCCCCGCTGGGCGGCGTTCGAGCGTGAGCTGCTGGACGGCGCGAACGCACTCGGCCTCGGCCCGGAGGCGCTCGGCGGCACGCAGACGGTCCTGGCGGTGCACGTCGAGGCGGCGCCGACGCACATCGCGTCGCTCCCCGTCGCCGTGAACATGGAGTGCCATGCGCATCGCGCGGGGCACGTGGAGCTCTAGCCGCGATGCCCGTCTCCGAGCTATCTGGGGGACTGAAGCGGGTCGAGGCGCCGCTCTCCGACGACGACGTGCGGGCGCTGCGCGCCGGCGACCGTGTGCGCATCTTCGGACGCGTCTACGGCGCCCGCGACGCGGCGCACAAGCGCTTGGTCGAGATGCTCGACCGCGGCGAGACGCTGCCGGTCGATCTCTCCGGTCAGATCGTCTACTACGTCGGCCCGACGCCGGCGCGACCCGGCGCCGTGATCGGTGCCGCCGGCCCGACGACCGCGGGTCGCATGGATCGCTACACGCCTCCGTTGCTCGAGCTCGGACTCAAGGCGGCCGTCGGGAAAGGCGGTCGCGGCGAGGCGCTGCGCCCCGAGTTCCAGAAGCACACCGCCTGCTATCTGGCGGCGCTCGGCGGCGCCGGCGCGCTCGCGAGCCGATCGGTCAAGGCGGCGCGCGTCGTCGCGTTCGAAGAGCTCGGGCCCGAGGCGATCTTCGAGCTCGAGCTCGAGGATTTCCCCGCCTGGGTCGTGAACGATTGCTATGGTGCCGACCATTACGCGACGGTCGCCGAACCGTGGCGAAAAGTGTCCGAGACGGGCACCTCGCAGGCCTCGAGCGAGCTGGGAGGAGGGTAGGAGCGGTGAAGCGCATCCTGTCGGGCATCCAGCCATCGGGCGAGGTGCACCTCGGGAACTACATCGGCGCGCTCCAGCATTGGGCGGCCCAGCAAGACGAGAAGGACTGCTTCTACTGCATCGTCGACCTCCACGCGATCACCGTCCCCCAGGACCCGAAGGTGTTGCGCGAGTCGACCCTCGACCTCGCAGCGGTGCTGATCGCGATCGGGATCGATCCCGAGCGGTCGACGCTGTTCGTGCAGTCCCAGGTGCCCGAGCATCCGCAGCTGAGCTGGCTGCTCGAGTGTGTCGCCACCTTCGGGGAGCTCCGCCGCATGACCCAGTTCAAAGACAAGGCCGTCAAGCAGAAAGAGGGCAACGTCAGCGTGGGGCTGTTCACCTATCCGGTGCTCCAAGCCGCCGACATCTTGATCTATCAGGCGGACGAGGTCCCCGTGGGTGAGGATCAGCGCCAGCACATCGAGCTGACCCGAGACATCGCGCAACGGTTCAACGCGCGCTACGGCGAGACCTTCGTCGTCCCGCAGCCGAGCATCCCGAAGGTGGGCGCCAAGATCTTGGATCTGCAGAACCCCGCCGCGAAGATGTCGAAGTCCGCGGACTCGCCGCGGGGTACGGTCAAGCTGACCGACACCGCCGATGAGATCCGCAAGAAGGTCAAGACCGCCGTGACCGACTCGGGCCGTGACGTCGCCGCGAGCCCTGATCGCCCGGCGATCACGAATCTCCTGACGATCTACTCCGTCGCCACCGGCAAGCCGATCGCCGAGCTGGAGCAGGAGCTCGCCGGCAAGGGGTACGCCGACCTGAAAGGCGGGCTGTCCGACGCGCTGATCGCGTTCCTCGATCCGATCCAAAAGCGCTACGCCGACCTCAAGGACGATCCGGCCGAGCTGGGTCGCCTGCTCGACAGGGGCGCAGAGAAGGCGGGCACAGTCGCATCGAAGACGCTGGCGACGGCCTACGACCGCGTCGGGCTCCTCCCTCCGAGCGGCAGGCAGGTTCACTGAGGCCGGTTCGGGCCCGGCTCGGTTTGCTAGACGACTCGAGCGTTCGTTGACTCCTCCGATCGTAGATACGAGACTGCGGCGAATAGTCCGTTGGGGCCACGTGCCCGGAGAGGAAGGGGGGTCCATGCGTCGATCCCGGCGTGGGCTGTTGGTCGTCGCAAGTCTGATCGTTGCGCTCCTGATGCTGGGGACGAGCGGTGCGGCTGCAGCGCCCGCAATCCCCAGCTCCATGAGCTCGCTCGGGGACTCCATCACGCGGGCGTTCAACGCCTGCGGATGGTACGTGGACTGTACGAGCCGTTCCTGGTCGACGGGCTCGTATTCCAGCGTAAACAGTCATTACCTCCGGATCCTCGCGAAGAACCCGGCCATCTCGGGACGCAATTTCAATGACTCTCGCTCGGGCGCGAGGATGGTCGATCTGAACGGGCAGGCGACCACCGCGGCCGGACGCGGCGTCGCGTACGTCACCGTCCTCATGGGTGCGAACGACGTGTGCACATCGAGCGAGTCGACGATGACGCCGGTCACCACGTTCCGCTCGCAGTTCCAACAGGCCATGACGACATTGACGGGCGGGCTTCCGAACGCGGCGATATTCGTGGCGAGCATCCCGCGCGTCAAGCGGCTATGGGAGATCGGGAAGAACAACTCGAGCGCCCGTTCGGCCTGGAGCGGGTTCAATATCTGCCAGTCGATGCTCGCGAATCCAACCTCGACGGCGCAAGTGGACGTCGATCGCCGGAACCGCGTGGACCAGCGCAACATCGACTTCAACACGCAGCTTGCTCAGGTGTGCGCTCTGTACGTCAACTGCAAGTTCGACAACAACGCCGTATTCAACTATCCGTTCGTCCTGAGCCAGGTAAGCACGTGGGATTACTTCCATCCGAACACGTCGGGTCAAGCCGTGCTGGCGTCGGTGACGTACACGAACGGCTTCAACTGGTAGGAGCGCCCGTGGGGACCGGCGGCCGGGCTTCGCCCGGC
>JBKKCR010000255.1:0-18227 GCA_046712825.1 Actinomycetota bacterium
GTCGGCACCGTTGGTGATGAAGTGCTTCGTGCCGTTGAGCACGAAGTGGTCGCCGTCCCGAACCGCGCGCGTGCGGATCGCCTGCGCGTCGGAGCCGGCGTCGGGCTCGGTCAGCGCGAAGCACATCGTCGTGTCGGCCTTCACCAACGGGACCAAGTACTTCTTCTGGAGCTCGGGGGTCGTGTTGAGGAGCAACGGTGTCGGCGCCTCGGGGTTCGGGGGACCGAGGACCCCGATCGCCATCCGATACCCGCTCTGCGCCGCAGCCTCGATGAGCAACGTCATTCCGAGCACCGACAGGCCCCAGCCGCCGACCTCTTCGGGAAGGTGCGCGCCGTAGTAGCCGATCTCGGCGGACTTGCGGCGCAGGTTCCGGGCTGCGTCCCGCATCTGGGGGGTCCACTCGTCTTCCTGGATCTGCTGCCGGAACTGATCTTCGACGGGGCGGACCTCACGCTCGAGGAACGCCTTGAACGACGAACGGACCTCTTCCAGCTCTGGCGGGACGCGGAAATCCATCAGACCTCCCGGGAACGCGTGCCGGAATGGTACCCCGGTGGTCGCAAAAGCCGGTGCTCGTCGGTTGCTACGCTGTGCGCATGGGGGAACGGCCGTCCCAAGATGAGATCAAGCGGCGCGTGCTCGAGGATCGACCTTCGTTCGCCGTCCCGCTCGAAGCGCCTGAGAACCCCGCTCCCGCTCGGGACTCCGCCACCGTCATGCTCGTGCGCGACGGCGCCGGCGGGCTCGAGGTGTTCATGCTCGAGCGGCACCTCAACAGCGACTTCGCCGGAGGGGCGTACGTGTTCCCAGGCGGCACGATCGATCCTCGTGATCTCGACGCCGATGCGGCGACGTATCTGGACGGTGCCGACGCGGCCGAAGCTGCGGAGCGCATCGATTCGCCCAAGGATCGCGCGCGCGCGTTCTATCTGTGCGCGATCCGCGAGACCTTCGAAGAAGCAGGCGTGCTGCTGGCTCGACGCGACTCAAAGGTAGTTCGTTTCGACGACCCGGCCGAAGAGAAGCGATTCGCCGGATATCGCGCCGAGCTGAACGCGCGCGGTGGATCGCTCGCGACGCTCGCGAAAGAAGAGGACCTGCGGTACTCGGGGGATCTGCTGCACTACTACGCGCGCTGGATCACGCCCGAGTTCGCGCCCAAGCGCTACGACACTCGTTTCTTCGTTGCGACGATGCTCGAGGGTCAATCGCCACTGCACGACGACGTCGAGACTACGGCGAGCACGTGGATCCGTCCCGCCGACGCGCTTTCGCGCGCGGCCGAGGGGTTGTTCTCGATCATCTTTCCCACGCGCAAGACGCTCGAGAGTCTCGCCGGGTTCGCGACCGCGGACGAGGTGATCGCGAGCACGCGTGGCAAAGAGATCCCGGCGCTGCTTCCGAAAGTGGTGCTCGCCGACGGACAGCCGCGGGTCGTGCTCCCGGGCGACTCGACGCTGCACGAGCCGTGAGCGACGGCACGCGCACAAGCGCGGTCCGCTGGCTCTCCGAGCGGGTGCGGCTCATCCTCGCGCCGAATCCCTCCCCGATGACGCTCGAAGGCACCAACACGTACGTGATCGGCGATGCCGGTTCGGTCATCGTCATGGATCCTGGCCCGAGCGACGACGATCATCTGGCCTCGATCGAGGCGGTCGTCGCCGGTGCCGACGTGCAGGCGATCGTGCTCACCCACCGTCACATCGACCACGCGGAAGCGGCGGAGCGCATAGCCGAGATGCTCGGCGCGTTGATCGCGAGCAACGCCGAGCCGGCACGGCCCGGCGACCTCAAGGTCGCGGACGCCGAGCGGGTAGGCGGCATGCTCACCGCGGTCGCGACTCCGGGCCACTCCAGCGATCACCTGTGTTTCATGCTGGAAGAGGAGCGGACGCTGTTCTCGGGCGATCACATCCTCGGGCGCGGGACGACCGTCGTCGCGGATCCGGACGGCGACATGACGGACTACCTTGCTTCGCTGGAGCGGCTGCGAGAGCTCGAGATCGACCGCATCTATCCCGGCCACGGGCCGGTCATCGAGGAGCCCCTCCCGGTGATCGAGGAGTACATCGCCCACCGGCTCATGCGGGAAGATCAGATTCTCGACGGTCTGGCCGCCGCAGCCGGCCCCGTCACCCCAGAGGAGCTGGTCGCGAGGATCTACGCGGACGTCGACCCCGTGCTGCACCCGGTCGCCGCGATGAGCGTCCGGGCCCATCTGGCGAAACTCGCACGCGAGGGCCGGGCCGTTCAGGATAAAGAGCGATGGCAACCGAGATAGAGACCAAGACCTGCCCGCGGTGCGGCTCGGGCGTGCCCACGAGCGCGCGCTTCTGCCCGACGTGCGGCCTGTCGCTCGGCGAAGCGGCGCGTGCGGAACGCCGGGTCGTCACCGTCCTGTTCGCCGACCTGACCGGCTTCACCGAGATGAGCGAGCGGCTCGACCCCGAAGAGGTGAAGTCGATCGTCGATCGCGCCTTCGAGGGCCTCGCAGAGCTCGTCACCCTGTACGGCGGCAGCGTCGACAAGATCATCGGCGACGAGATCATGGCCGTGTTCGGCGCTCCGCAGGCGCATGAGGACGATCCCGAGCGCGCCGTCCGGTGCGCACTGGAGATGCAGCGCAACCTCGCGACCTATTCGCATCAGCTCGAGCGCGACCGCAACGTGAAGCTGGGCATGCGCGTCGGCGTCAACACCGGCGAGGTCGTCGCCGGGATCGTCGGCGGCGCCGATCAGTACTCGGTCATCGGCGACGCGGTGAACGCGACGAAGCGGATCGAGACCGCGGGGACCGCGGGCGAGGTGCTGGTCGGGGAACGCACCTACCTCGCGACCACCGGCGCCATCGAGTACCGCGCGCATGAGCCGATCGTCGCCAAGGGCAAGACCGAGCCGCTCGCTGTGTGGGAGGCCGTCGCCGAGCGCGCCCTGCCCGGCCAGCACGTCCACAGGCTCGAGGCGCCGCTGATCGGCCGCGACGAAGAGCTGGAGATGCTCGAGGCGCTCTCGGGGATCGTTCGGCGCGATCGCCGCTCGGCGCTCGCGACCATCCTCGGCGCGGCCGGGATGGGGAAGAGCCGGCTCGCCGAAGAGTTCGCGCGCCGGCTCGGAGGACAAGGCATCCGTGTGCTCGGCGGCCGATCGCTGCCGTACGGCACCGCGTCGCCGTCGTTCGCCGTCGAAGAGATGATCCGCGCCGGGCTCGAGATCGAGCAGGGCGAGAACCCCGATTCCGCGAAGGCGCGCGCGGCGGGGACGATCGCGTCGCTCGGCCTCGTCGCCGAGACCGACCGGCTGCTCGCGCTCGCCGGGCTGAAGGATTCGGTCGGAGGCAGTGGCGGCGGCAGCGTCGGACCGACGGCGAGCCAGGCGCAGAGCGCCGGCCGCGGCAACGAGTCGCTGCAGTCCGCTGCGGCCCTGCTCGAGGCACTCGCCGGGCGCGAAGAGTTGCTCGTCCTCGTGTTCCACGAGCTGCACTGGGCCGACGAATCACTGCTCCGCTTCGTCCAGGACCTGGTCGACGGAGGACGTGAGGTGCCGATGCTCATCATGTGCCTCGCTCGCCCCGAGCTCGTCGAGCGGTGGCCGGTGTGGACGGGACGGTCCGACTCCGTCGTCCACCAACTCGAGCCGCTGCCGCGCGATCGGGCGGCCCAGCTGCTCGATACGCTTTGCAAAGGTGGCGGGCTTCACCCGGCGATCCGCGAGTCGATCCTCGAGCGTGCCGGCGGCAACCCCTTCTTCATCGAGGAGCTCGTCCGGCTGCTGCTCGACGAGGGCGGCTTGCCGGCGACCTCCGACACAGCCGACCTCGCCGACACCGTGCCGGGCACCGTGCAGGCGCTGGTTTCGGCGCGTCTCGACACGCTCCCGCAAGACGCGAAGCGGATCGCCCAAACCGCCGCCGTGATCGGCGACGAATTCTGGGCCGGGGCCCTCACCGGACTCGAACCCGACCTCGGGCCCGACGTGGTCGAGCAGGCTCTGTCCGAGCTGATCGAACGCGAGATGATCGAGCCGGCAGCGCGCTCGAGCCTTCCCAACGAACGCGCCTACCGCTTCCGGCAAGCGCTCGTCCGCGAAGTCGCGTACGGGAGCGTGCCGAAGCAGGCCCGCGCACGGCAGCACGCCGCGCTCGGGAAGTGGCTGGAGGAGGTAACCGCCGGTACCGATCTCGATCGTGACTTCGCCGACCTCGTCGCCCATCACTACGAGCGCGCCTCACGGCTCGCGTCGGAGGTCGGCGTCGACCTGCCAGAGGCTCGGGAGAAGGCGCGCGAGTACCTGGAGCGCGCCGGCGATCTCGCGATCTCGCTCGACGCGGCCGCTGCTGCCGCCGACTTCTTCGAGCGCGCGCTCGAGTACGCGCGCGGCGACGAGGACCGGCTCCACCTGCAACTGCACCTGGGTGAGGCGCTTGTCGGATGCTGGCGGCCGATCGAGGCGGAGCGGCACCTGCGTGACGCGCTCGAAAGCGCGAAGCAAACGGGCAACCGCGCCGCGGAAGCGAAGGCTCTGCGGCTCCTCGGCGATCTGTCGCGCATACGCGGAGACGTCGAAGAGGGCCGTCATTTTCTCGAGCAGGCGCTGGAGATCGCGCGAGAGATCGGTGATCGCGTCGAAGAAGCGGAGGGACTTCGCTCTCACGGCCTCGCCGATCTGTTCCAGGGGAGGCTCGAGTCGGCGCCGATCTGGTTCCGGCAGGCGCTCGCGCGCTACCGGGATCTCGACGACCGGAGGGGGCAGGCGTGGAGCCTGGTGAACCTCGGCTGGGTCGACCTCCTGCTCGGCAAACTCGACACCGCCAACGAGTCGCTCGAGGAGGCCTTGCAGATCTTCGGCGAGTTCGGCGACGCGGAAGGGGCGGGCTGGTGCCTCGGCCTGCGGGCCTGGGTGCTTCTGTTCGAGGGGCGGCTGAAGGACGCTGCCGACTTGGTGCGTCAGATCGAGAGTGCCATCGTTCAAGAACAGAGCCCGGGACGGCGCGGCATGGGCGGCTTCGGATGGGCGATCGGGCGCGTGCTGCTCGCGTTCGTCGCGCTGGACAGCGCGCGTCTGACCGAGGCGCAGGAGCTTGCCCGGCAAGGGCTCGAGATGTTCGAGGAATCCGATGCGGTCTGGGGTCTCGCGATGGCGCGGTTCCCGCTCGGGATCGCGACGATGATGCGCATGCAGTTCGACGAGGCGCGGAAGGTCTTCACGGAAGCGCAGATCCAAGCCGAACGTTCGAGCGATCCGATGGTCAAGAGCCTCGTGTCGTTCGGCGCGGCACTGGTCGAGCTTTACTCCGGCAACCTCGAGCGGGCTGAGAGTCTGGCCGACGAAGCGTCGCGCCTTACCGAGGCGACCGGCGTGTCTTGGATCAGCGAGATCCCGGCGAAGAGCATCAAGGCCGAGATCCTGCGGGATCGCGGACGGCTCGAGGAGGCGTTGGAACTGCTTCGAGGGGAAGCGTTGGGGCCGACCGGCTTGTACGAGGAGTCGCGCGCGATCGCGACGCTTGCCAATGTGCTGAGCGAGCTCGGGCGCTACGACGAAGCGATCGAGGCAGCGCGCCACGGCATGGACGAAGCCGGCGAGGACGTGCTGGGGTCGGCGTGGTGCCACCGGGCGCTCGCGCGCGCACACAAGCTGAAGGGCGACCCCAACGAAGCCGAGCGCCTGCTTCGCCACGAGCTCACGATGCTCTCGGAGTCCGACTGGGAGGAGGAGCGGATCCAGATCCTCGCGCTCCTCGTGGCGGTTCTCGACGATCAGAAGCGCTTCGATGAATCTGCGAAGACGTTGGACGAAGCGCGAACGATCCTGCGCCGTTTCCCGCCGGGCGCGAACATCAAGAAACTCGAGGAGCTGTTGATCTCGTAGTTACTTCAATCGCTTCCTGAGCGCTTCTTCATCCAGGATCACGTAGTTCCGGCCTTCGAGCGCGACCCAGCCGCGGTCCATGAACGAGCCCACTGCCTTGTTCACGCTTTCGCGTGACGCGCCGACCATCTGAGCGAGTTCCTCTTGCGTGATCGGGACGTTCACGCGGATCCCCTGGTTGCTCGGCTCGCCGTGCTGTGCGGCGAGGTCCAGCAGTCGCCGGGCGACCCGGCCGCCCACATCGAGGAACACCATGTCCTGGATCGCTTGGTCCTGACGTCTCACCATCAGGACCAGGACCCGCAGCAGCTCCCACGCGACCTCGGGGTGGGCGTTCACGTACGGCCGGAAGTCGTCGTGCGCCAGCGCGTGCAGGACGGTGGGCTCCATCGTTCGCGCGTCGGCGGTCCGTTGCTGCTCGATGAACAAGGACAGCTCGCCGAACACCTGGCCGGACCCGACGATCGCGACGAAGGCTTCGCGGCCGTCCGGAGCCAGCGTCGTGATCTTGATCCGGCCGCTCTCGATCAGGTACAGGTGCGCGCCGGAATCTCCCTGCCGAAACACCGTCGCGCCACGATCGTACGACTGTCGCACGAAGGATCCGGCGAGCGCCTCCCGATCCCGCTCCGACAGCGAGGCGAAAAGCGGCACGGCGGCGATGAGCTGCTTCCGGTCCACGCGTACCCCCAAACGGTTTGCGTGTCTCCGCGGTCGCCGCCCGTGTTGCAGGGCGTGCGGCGGCCCGATGGTAGTGGATTTCCGGTCATCTCGGGCGTCACGGTAAGGTTTGGCTCTCACAGGCCGCGCTCCGCCGCCGAGCAGCTCCTCCGCGCCGAGCTCGCGATGCTGGCCGAGTCCGACTGGGACGAGGAGCGCATCCAGATCCTCTCTGTGCTAGCCGCAGCGCTCGACGACCAAGGGCGTCACGACGAGGCGGGGAAGACGCTGGAAGAAGGGCGCGCGCGATCCTGCGTCGCTTCGCGGCCGGTTCCGACGTGAAGACGCTCGAGGCGCTGTTGGCAACGACCTGACGCTACTTCAGGCGCTTGCGGAGCGGTCTTCGTCCAGGATCACGTAGTTGCGGCCCTCGAGCGCGACCCAGCCCCGGTCCATGAAGGATCCCACCGCTTTGTTCACGCTCTCACGCGAGGGAACCGGGACTTCAACGGGTTCTACGGCCAAGGGATCGTCGACGCGCTCGCGGCGGTGACGTTGCCCCGGCCGCCGACGGTTACCCCCTAGACCCGTTCCGAGCCCTCTCGCCGTGCTGTGCGGTACTCGCTCGGCCGGGTTCAGGCGTCTGTTCGGCAATCCCCCGCTGGGACGGCGGCTAGCAGGGTAACCCGGTCCCCTTCCCCAGCTGCGGATTTGAGGAGCTCCTTACTGCCACGATAAGACCATACTCTCCTCCGTCGCACCCAAGCAGCGCGGCCGTGACCTTGCCGTTCTCCTCAAGAACGTAGACGCCGGTTAGCTTGGAATAACTGCCGAAGGGATAGTTGGCGAAGACGAGCACCCCGGCCCCACCGCTCGTGGCGATGCTGGCACCGCCACCGGGGGAAGCTGAGTCGATGCCCACGCAGTAGTAGGTTCCGAGCGGCCCCGGGCTACATTTCAGGAGAAGGACGACCACGCCGGTTTGGCCGAAATAGTTGGCTTGGACGAGCACCCCGTCCCCACTCCTCGTCGTGATGCTGGCAGCGCCACCGGGGGAAGAGGAGTCGATGCCCACGCAGTAGTGGGTTCCGAGCGGTCCATCCTTACATTTCACGGTAGCCCCCGCAGGTCCTCCGCCGAGGAGGCCGAACAAGCCACCCATCACGAGGGCGAGCACCATCATCCGAACGAGCGACTTTTTCATGATCCCCCGTTCTGCCGGCGACGAGCTGCGCCTGGCCTCCTCACCGTAGCGACCTTCCACCTACTCTCCTCCCGGCGGACCTGCAATGTCAATGCAGTTGGTCTCAGTCTTTTGACGCTGTCCTGGATCGCCTGGTCTTGCCGCCGGATCATCTGCACCAGCACCTGCAGCAGCCCCCATGCGACTTCGGGGTGCGTGTTCACGTAGGGGCGGAAGTCGTCGTGCGCGAGCGCGTGCAGGACGGTGGGCTCCATCGTTCGCGCGTCGGCGGTCCGTTGCTGCTCGATGAACAAGGACAGCTCGCCGAACACCTGGCCGGGCCCGATGATCGACGAACGCTTCGCGGCCGTCGGGCGCCAGTGTCGTGATCTTGATCCGCCCGGACTTGACCAGATAGAGGTGCGCGCCGGTATCTCCCTGTCGGAACACGGTGTCGCCGCGATCGTAGGACTGTCGGACGAGGGACCCGGACCCGGCCAGCGCCTCGCGGTCGCTCTCGGGGAGCGATGAGAACAGCGGCACCGCGGAGATCAGCTGCTTCCGGTCCACGAGTCCCCCTAGGCTGCGCGGATGGTAGTGGATTTTCGGGCATCTCGGGCGCTCCGGTAAGGTTTGTCAAGGAAGAAACCGCGCTCCGCTTCCTGACCTCTGGGGGAGCCGGCTCCAAGGGGGGACGCATGTTCAAGAAGATCCTCGTCGGGACCGACGGGTCCGATACGGCGAACAAGGCCGTCGAGCACGCCGCCGAACTGGCCAAAGCGATGGGTGCCGAGCTGGTCGTCCTGACCGCGTACGCCCCGCCGCGCTCCGACGTCGGTTCGACGTTCGGGCGCGCCGACGCCTATCCCGGCCAGGAGATCGGCCAGGCGATCCTCCGCGACGCCGAGAAGCATCTCGGCGAAGGGCTAAAGATCAAGAGCGTGGTTCGGGAAGGCGATCCCGCGGAAGGCTTGATCGATGTGGCTGAGGAGGAGGGGGTAGACCTCATCGTGGTCGGCAACAAGGGCATGACCGGCACGAAGCGGTTCCTGCTCGGATCGGTTCCCAATCAGATCTCGCACCACGCACCCAGCAACGTCCTTATCGTTCACACGACCTGAGCAACGGGAGGCCAACGTGTACAAGAAGGTGCTGATCGCGACCGACGGTTCGGTCACGGCCTCGCACGCGGCCGAGGTCGGTGTGGACGTAGCGAAGGCGTCTGGTGCCGAGGTTCTGCTGCTGCACGTCGGCGACCCGAAGGACGGGAAGAAGGTCCTCTCCCAGGCGGAGAAGGCGCACGGCAAGTCCGGCGTCACGATCAAGACGCAGAGCGTGTCGGGGGATCCGGCCGACATGATCTGCGAGGTCGCCGAGCGAGACGGGGTCGACCTCATCGTGGTCGGGAACAAGGGCATGACCGGCGCGAAGCGGTTCCTGCTGGGCTCGGTGCCGAATCAGGTATCGCACCACGCGCCCTGCAACGTCCTGATCGTCAAGACCACGTAGCGGTCTCGCGCGTCGTGCTCGACGCCGAATGGGGCAAGGAAAGCCGCGACGTCGCCGACGCGCTTGAAGACGCCAAGGCCGCCGACGTCACCGCTCGCATCTGGCGTCGCGACGCCTCGTTGTGGTCGGAGAACCATGCCGTCCAGCGGGCGATCGCGAACCGTCTCGGCTGGCTCGACGCCGCTGAATGGGCTCGCCGGCATCTGGATCAACTGAGCCCGTTCGCCGTCTCGTCGTCCGGAACGCCCGTGGGGCTGCTCGGCATGGGGGGATCCTCGCTCGCGCCGGACGTCGTCTCCAAGGTGTTCGACCGTCCCCTGACGGTGCTCGACTCGACCGACCCGAACGAGGTACGAAGTGCGGAAGCGTCGCTGCCGCTTCCCGACGCACGGTTCATCGTCGCTTCGAAGTCGGGCGAGACGATCGAAACGCGGTCGCACGCCGCCTACTTCCTCGAGCGGACCGGGGCGCCGGAGCGGTTCGCGGCGATCACCGATCCCGGGTCGGCGCTTGAGGCGCTCGCGACCGAGAAGGGCTTCGGCGGAACCTTCCTGAACCCGCCGGACATCGGCGGCCGCTACTCGGCGCTCTCGTACTTCGGGCTCGTGCCGTCGGCGGCGATCGGTGTCGCGGTCGAGCCGCTGCTCGACGCGGCGCAGGAGGCGATGGAGCTCTGCCGCGACCCCGAGGGGCCGGGGCTAGTGCTCGGCGTCGGGCTGGCGGAGCTCGCGGACGAGGGCCGCGACAAGGTGACGTTCGTGGCGTCGGCCGGCCTGGAAGCGTTCGGCGCGTGGGCGGAGCAGCTCCTCGCCGAGTCGACGGGAAAGCTCGGTGTAGGGCTGATCCCGGTCGACGGTGAGCCGCTCGGGACGCCGGCCGCGTACGACGACGATCGCGTGTTCGTGCATCTGCGGCTCGCGGGCTCGGACGAGCACTCAGCGGCCATGTCGGGGTTGCGCGAAGAGGGGCATCCGGTCGTCACGATCGACGTCCCATCGCGCGAGGCGCTGGGTGCTCAGTTCTTCCTGTGGGAGTTCGCGACGGCGGCCGCCGGATGGCGCCTCGGGATCAACCCGTTCGATGAGCCGAACGTCTCGGAGTCCAAGCAGAACACGGCGCGGCTGATCGAAGCGTACGTGCGCGACGGCGCGATCCCCGGCCCGGACCCGGTCGCCGAAGAGGACGGCGTCTTGCTCTACGAGCCGGTCGAGACCGAGTCGGTCACCGAGGCGCTCAACGCGCTGTTCGGCTACTTCCATCGCGACCGCTACGTCGCGCTGCAAGCGTTCCTGCCGCGGTTGCCCTCGGTCGAGCAGGCGCTGCGCGAGATCCGAACGTCGATCCGAGACACACGCCGCTTCGCGACCACGGTCGGATTCGGCCCGCGTTACCTGCATTCGACCGGCCAGCTCCACAAGGGCGGCCCCGACACGGGCTTGTTCATTCAGATCACCGCCGAGCACGGCGACGATGTTCCTATCCCCGGCCAGCCCTACACGTTCGGGGTTCTGCAGGCTGCGCAGGCCGCCGGCGACTACGAGGCGCTCGCCTCGCGCGATCGAAGGGTCCTGCGGCTCCACCTCACCGAAGGGTTCGAGGCGGGATTGCCGGTGATCGCGCGCATGATCCGCAGCGCTCTTCCCCGGTGACGCGCCCGGTCGAGGTCTTCCCCGACCCGGAGTCGCTCGCCGAACGAACCTGCGCGCTGATCTCGGAGACCGTGGCCGATGCGCTGGCGACTCGCGAACGCGCGCTGGTCGCACTGTCCGGCGGCTCGACGCCGCGCCGGACGTACGAGTTGCTCGGGGCGGGCGGCACGCTCGCTGCGAAGGGCGTCGAGATCTTCTTCGCCGACGAGCGATGCGTTCCGCCCGACGACCACGCCTCGAACTATCGGCTGGTCGCCGAGACGATCGGCGACAGCGGCAACGTGAGGCGCATGCGCGGCGAGATCGATCCCGACGAGTCCGCGCGCGAATACGAGGCGCTCCTGCGCGAGCGGTTCACCGACGACGCGCCCGCCCTCGACCTGATGGTGCTCGGGATCGGATCGGACGGACACACCGCGTCGCTGTTCCCCGGCTCGCCCGAGCTCGATGAGCGTGAACGGTGGGTCGCCTCCACGGAGCGGGAGCACGGATGGGTACGTCGCGTAACGCTCACCTTGCCCGTGCTGAACGCGGCGCGACGGACGCTGATGCTCGCGGCCGGTCGCGACAAGGCGAAAGCCGTCGCCGAAATCCTCTCCGGCGGAACATCGCCGGCCGCCCGGGTGCTCGGCGCGCATCTTCTGCTGGACGAGGCCGCGGCCGGCGCTCCGATCCCGCCCCGCCCGCGGCGCGACCCGGACGAGCTATTCGACTTGACTACCGAGAACGGTGACACCTGACGCTTACGGCCAGGCCGCTTCGATCTCGATATCGGTGAGATCTTCCGCGCTGGTGTTGCGTAGCGCGAGCGCGAACTCGGATGGAGAGCTGAGCGTCGCGGTCACCGTGAGGGGCGGTGGACCGCCGACCTCGCCGGCGATCCGGTACGGGATCCCCGTCGAGGAGAACGAGCGCGCGAGCACGCGACCCTCGAGGACCTCGAGCACTCCCGAGCCGCCGGCCCATCGCGCTGTCGCGGTGAACCGGCCGCCGTGGACGGGCAGCATCTCGAGGAACGGATTGCAGCCGTTGTCCTTACAGACCGACGCTCCGGCCGGACGCGGGATGACCGGCAGGCGGAACACGATCGCGCGTCCGGCTTCCTCGAACTCCATGCGGATCCCAAGGGTGACGGGATCGCCCTCGCGTACCAACGCCACGGCCCCCAGGCCCGAGAGCGTCAGCCCCTCGCGGACGCCGTCGGGGAGGTCGGGCAGGCACGCCGACTGCTCGGGGATGGGGTCGTCGATCGCTTTGAGCGGGCAGGCGATGATCCGGCCGGAAACCGACGAGCGGTCCACGCGCAGGTGCACGGCGACGTCCTTCGGCTGGAACCCTATGCGCACGGCATTGTCCTCGCCGGCGCGGATCTGAACGTTGCGCGCAACCAGCTCGACGCGGGTCGAAACCGACCCGGTTTGGCCGGGGGTCGGATCGAAGAAGTCATCGCGACATCCCGTGAGCGCCAGCAGCAGAGCCGCGGCCAGGGCGAATCGGCGCATCACGCGGCGTCGGCTGCCGACAGGAACGCAGCTACCCGGTTCGCGAACGCGAGCGGATCGTCGAGCATCGAAAGCGGCTCCGGCCACATCCTGAGCTCGGCGTTCGGCAGCAGCTCGGCGAGGCGATGCGCGACCTCGGCCGGGTGGAGAGGGTCGCCCTCGTGGGCGAGGATCAGCGTCGGTGCGGTCACGCGCGACAACACCGATCCGTCGACCAGCGGCTGCGCGCCGTCGACCGAGGCCCGCAGGGCTCGCGGGATCCCGGTTGCGTTCATGCGCAGAACCCGTGCGCGGATCAAGTGCCGCCATTGCGGGCGGGTCTCGAACAACGGCTGCGACTCGGGCGCGGCGACCGCCATGTCCGCGACCTCTTCCAGCGTTTTCGTCTCCAAGAGCTCGGCCAGCGGTGGGTAGCGATCCTTCGCGGCCTGGTGCGCGGAGTCCACGCGCGCCGGGATGAACAGCACGATCCGCTCGAAGCGATCCGGCCGATCGGCGACGAGGTTCAGGATCGCGCCGGCACCCATCGACACGCCGAACGCGCGGGTGGCGCCGTACGTGTCGGCCACGAACTCCAGATCGCGGCGCATCGCGGGGTAGTCGTAGCCGGCTTCCTCCGGCGGCGCCTCGCTTCGCCCGTGCCCGCGGAAGTCGAACAGGACGCGCGTTCCCGCGGCGTTGTGCGCGAAGTACGCGATCTCCTCGGACGACGAGGTGATGCCGTGCGCGACGACGGTTACGGGGTCACCACCGCCGAGCACGTCCACCCATAGGCGGCAATCGGGGCCATCGATCAAAGGCACGGCGGGTAGGGTACCAGCGGGGCCGTCGTCATCGGGACGTCGGGCCGGTATTGCGAGGCGCTATCCTAGAGGCTTCCATGGACGCGAAGATCAGGCGCATCGACGCCACCAACGAAGCCGGCCAGGCGATCCGCATGACGGCCGATCGGATCCTCGTGCGCCGCCCGGCAGAAGGGGAGCGCAGCACCAAGACGGGTTTGCTCATCCCGGCGACCGCGGCGAGCGTGAACAAGCGCTGCATCTGGAGCGAGGTCGTCGCCGTAGGCCCAAACGTTCGCGCGATCGAGCTCGGGGACAACGTCTTGCATCTTCCGGACGGCGGTCTGGAGGTCGACGTGCGCGGCGAGGAGTTCATCCTGCTCCGCGAGAGGGACATCCACGCGATCGCGTCCGACCGCACCGACGGCGGCGGCACCGGGTTGTATCTGTAACGCCTACTGCGGAACGTCCCGCCGGCGGACGAAGATCCACGCCAGAAGCCCGGCCACCAGAACCCAGGCTCCGAGCACGAGCGCAGCGCGCCAATGCGGGATCGGTTTCAGAAGCGTCTCCGTGCAGATGACCTCGAACCCGCCGGGCGATGCGCTACAGCTCACGGATCCCGCCAGCACGGGCGGCCACCACGCGTACCCGGTCGTCTCGACACCGGCGAACTGAGGGATCAGGGTCGCGACCTGCTGCGCCGGCAGGAAGTGACGCAACCAGTGGAACCGCCCGGCGGCGAGGCCTTCGGCGAGCAAGAACACGAGGGACCCGATCCCGGCGAAGCTCGTCCGTACGATCGTGGCGAGCGCGCCGGCCATCGACGCATAGAACTCGAGCGACAGGAGCGTCTTCCCGACCGAGCGCGCGAGCGTCTCGATCCCGGGACCGCCGGTCGCGTCCACGTCGGTTAACGCGCGGAACAGCGCGTCGGTTCCTAAGGTGAAGCCGATCGTGACCGCCAAGCCGCCGGCGACCACGATCCAGAGCATGGCGAACCGCGACAGGAGCACCCGGCCGCGGCGCGGCTCGTGCGTCAGAAGCGTGCGCCACACACCCCACCGCCACTCGGCACCGAGGAGGCTGGCGCCGGCCAGCACGGCGAAAAGAACGCCCCAGAACGTTCCGGCGGCGCGGATGCGCGATCGCAACGTTGCCCCCGGAGAAAGGGTGTGCTCCCGCTCGTCGAGGGATCCCCGCAGAGCGTCCACCAGTTGAGGCAGGTTTCGCTCGATCACCTCGAGTTCGGGCGGCAGCTGGTTCGGGTCGAACTTGCTGAACTCCTCTTGGGTGGGCTGGGGGAACATGATGCCGAGCGAGCGGCCGTCCTCGGTCGCGAGGGTGCATGTCTGCCCGTCGCAATTCGTCGAGATCCGCAGCTGGAAGACGTCGAATCCGCGGAGCTCGCCGCGTTCGGCTTTGTCGAGCACGTTCCGCTGGCTCCGCAGATCGGAGAAGCTTCCCCACGACATGAGCCCGAAGACGCCGAGGGTCGCGACGAGCAGGATGAGGAGCGATCGGCGCCGCAGGGCGGCGCCGATCGCGGCCCTGAGTGGAGAAAGCGCCGAACGAACGCTCACGACGCCGGCGGCTCCTCGGTCAGCTCCAAGAACACGTCCTCGAGCTTGCGGCTCTGACCCGCAAGGCCGTGCGCGTACAGGCCGCGGTCGGCGAGCGCACGGTTGACCTCGCCCGGCGGAATCCCGTCGACGAGCAACGCGTCCGGCGCGCGCTCGACTGCCCAGCCCAGAGCGCGAAGGGCGGCCTCGGCGTCGTCGATGCGTTCGACCTCAACGCGAACCTTCTCGCCGGCCGTCGCCGTCAGCCCTGCGAGCGTCCCTTGATACATCTGCTTGCCCTTGCTCACCACGCAGACGTGATCACAGAGTTGCTCGACCTCGGACAGCAGATGGCTCGAGATGAAGATGGTCTTGCCCTCGTCCCGCAGCGCCGACAGCAACCCGCGAACGTCTCGGATCCCGGCCGGGTCGAGCGCCGTCGCCGGCTCGTCGAGCACGATCAGGTCCGGGTCGTGCAGGAGAGCCGCGGCAAGCCCGAGCCGCTGTCGCATCCCATGGGAATAGGTGCGGACCTTGTCCTGCGCCCGGTCGGCCAGGCCGAGACGCTCCAGCAATGGATCGACCAAGGCGAGCGCGTCGCGGTCGGCCGCGGTTCGCGCGAGGATCCTCAGATTCTGGCGCGCGCTGATCCTCGGGTAGAAGGCGGGGTTCTCAAGGACGCTCCCCAGCTGCGTCCGGATACCCGCGAGCCCCTTGGGAACCTCGCGACCCAGCATCCGGGCGCTTCCGGCGGTCGGACGTGCCAGGCCGAGCAACATCCGGATCGTGGTGGTCTTCCCCGCGCCGTTCGGGCCGAGGTAGCCGAAGAGGGTCCCCCGAGGAACGGAGAGGTCGATCGGGTGGACGGCGACGCGCTTGCGGAAGCGTTTCGAAAGCCCGGACGTCTCGATGACCGCGTCGATGGCACCCTCCCCCCGGCAGCATAGCCATCCAGACAACCGGTCCGCGGAGGTCTACGAACGTCTTACGGAACCCGATGCTGGGGCGTGGAGCCGTGAGCGAGTTCGAACTGGCCAAGTACCTGCGGGCGTCGAGGAAGCTCGACCTCGACGGGATCGACTTCGAGTCGGTGCCTCGATATCCGCTGTCGCGTGAGGAGATCCGGATCCTCACCTACATGATGGACATCGAGACCCACACGATCATCTACCTCAGGGATCTGCTCACGACTCCCGCCTCATACGATCCCGAGGTCACCGCCTTCCTCTCGCTCTGGGCATACGAAGAGTTCTGGCACGGCGAGGCCCTCTCGCGGTTCTTGCAGGCCGCCGGGGAGCGCTTCTCGCCCGACCGCCCCGGTGAGATCCGTCGCGCAGCCGGCCTCCGGGACGTGCTCGGCACGATCGCGAAGATGACGGCGGCGCGCGCGGTTCCCGACTTCGTCGGGGTGCACATGACGTGGGGTGCGATCAACGAGCTCGGGACGCTGCACGGTTACCAGCGAGTGATCGCGGGGACACAGCATCCGGTTCTCGCCAAGCTGCTCGGCCGCATCGTCAAGGACGAGCGGCGCCACTACGCGTTCTATTACAACCAGGCGCGCCGTCGGCTCGACGGCAACGCGCGCGCGCAACGGCTGGTGCGGTGGACGCTCGACCGGTTCTGGGAGCCGGTCGGTTCTGGTGTGCGGCCGCATGCGGAGACCGACTTCGTCCTGCTCGAACTGTTCGCGGACCCGGACGGCCGCGCGGCTCTGAACGAGATGGAAACCGAGCTTTCCAAGCTGCCCGGCCTCGGCGGGATGAGGCTCCTCCGGCGTGCGCTCGCCCGCGCAAAGCGGCGCGCGGCGGGACCGAACGTCCGGTCGGGGCGCTCCGGCGGGCTCGCGGTCGCCGCCTCGGTCATGTGAATCCCGCCTTCTGCGCTACTTGCGAGCTGATTGCAACAACGAACTGGCGGATGATAGCGTGTTTCCATGCGGTTCCGAGCCGTCCTCATCGCTGCCTCGCTCGCCCTCGCCGCCGGTGCATGCGGCGGAGACGGCTCCGACGACGGCGGCAAGCCGCGTGTCCTAACGACCGTTTCGCCCATCACGAACATCGTGCAGAACGTCGGGGGCGATCGGGTCGCGATCACCGGGGTCGTCCCCGAGGGCGAGAACAGCCACGAGTTCGAGCCGGCCCCCTCCGACGCACGTCTGATGGCCGAGGCCGACATCGTCTTCATGAACGGCTTGCATCTCGAGGAGCCGACGCTCGAGCTGGCGGAGTCGAACCTGCGCGAGGGTGTGAAGATCGTGAAGCTCGGCGACAAGACCATCACGCCGGACCAGTACATCTACGACTTCTCGTTCCCGAAGGAAGCGGGCGATCCCAACCCACATCTTTGGACCAACCCGCCATACGCCAAGCGCTACGCCGAGATCGTCCGCGACGACCTGAGCGCGCTCGACCCCAACGGCGCCCAGGTCTACGCGTCCAACTACGAGAAGTTCGCGGCCCGGATCGACGCGCTCGATGAAGCGGTGCGTACGGCCACGGGAACGGTTCCCGAGGCGAACCGAAAGCTCCTGACCTACCACGACTCGTTCCCGTACTTCGCTCGCGAGTACGGCTGGAAGATCATCGGCGCGATCCAGCCGTCCGACTTCTCCGAGCCGAGCCCGCGCGAAGTCGCCGACCTCATCGACCAGATCCGCCGTGAGAAGGTGCCGGCGATCTTCGGGTCTGAGGTGTTTCCGAGCCCGGTGCTCCAGACGATCGCGCGCGAAACCGGCGCGACCTACGTCGACGACCTCCGGGACGACGACTTGCCGGGGGATCCCGGCGGCGCGTCGCACTCGTATCTCGGGCTGATGGTGTTCGACTACAAGACGTTCATCACAGCGCTCGGCGGAAACGCCTCGGCGTTCGACGGGTTCGACGTGGGCAACGTGGCCGGCGACGGCTCCGCGAGCTATCGGGGGTGATCCGGGTGGCCGACGCGGCTCCGCCGGGGGGTGCACTGGTTCGATTCGAGCGTGTGACGTGCGCGTATCGCTCCGAGCCCGTGCTCGTGAACATCGACCTTGCGGTCCCGGCCGGCTCGTTCCTGGGCGTGGTCGGGCCGAGTGGATCGGGCAAGACCTCGCTGCTCCGCGCCATCACCGGCGCGCTCAAGCCGACCGCCGGGCGTGTCGTCTTCCCGAGCGGGCCGATAGCGATCGGCTACGTCCCGCAGGTCGAGACGGTGAACTGGTACTTTCCGGTGACCGTGCGCGAGGCGGTGCTCATGGCGCGTCTGGACGAGCGCCGCCTGCCCTGGGCGTCCAAAGAAGAGAAGGGCGAGGCGGACCACGTGCTCTCCACGCTGGGGCTCGGCGGGCTCGGCGGCCGGCACATCCGCGAGCTCTCCGGCGGGCAGCAGCAGCGCGTGTTCATCGCGCGAGCGCTGATGCGGCGTCCGCGGCTGCTGCTCCTCGACGAGCCGACCTCGGGCGTCGACGTTCGCACGCGCCACGACGTCGTCCACCTCCTGCACGAGCTCCATCACGACGGGCTCGCGATCCT
>JBKKCR010000256.1:0-10804 GCA_046712825.1 Actinomycetota bacterium
CGTTCTGCATGTCGATGATCACCAGTGCGGTCCTGCCCATCACAACCTCCACATTTCACCCTCGGCGGGCGAAAGACTCGACCTAACAAAAAACCCCTCGGCGACCGAGAGGTTCACGCGCATGCCCCGCGGGGCCGCGCGTGGTCAGATAACTACGAGGACGCTCGCCGAAAAGGCCTCCCTAGAAAGCATAGTGGCGCGATTCTGCCAGCGCCGGTAACGAGTGTCAACCTGCGTCATCGCAGGTCAGGCCGTATGACGGGCCGGCGGGAGCTCCTTGAGCGCACGTTCTGCTGCGCCGAGGGCATCGCGCACGTCGTATCCCAGCTGACTGGCGCGCACGGCGAAAGCGTGGGCCGCCTGATCGAGGAGCCCGAGCGATTCCTTCGACGAGCTCTTAGGCGTGGATCCGTCGACGAAGGTTCCGTGGCGGCCGCGCGTGACCAAAACGCCGGCGTCTTCGAGCTCATGGTAGGCACGAGCAACGGTCCCGCCCGCGAGGCCGAGGTCGTCGGCGAGCTGGCGGATCGGCGGCAGCCGCGTCCCGCCGGGGAGAATGCCGCTCGCCACCATGCTCGAGATCTGCGAGCGGATCTGCTCGTACGGCGGGACCGGCGAGTCGGGGTCGACGCTCAGGATCACGCGGCCACCGGCTCCCGAGGGCGGCTCCGGCGAACGACCCACGGCTGATCGACCCCGAGCCGGAGCCACACGAACGGCACGAAGATACCGCTGATGAGCATTACGCTCGAGAACACGGCTCGAAGCTGATCAGAGCCGTATGCGGACTCGTTCAGGATGTCTCCGAGGTTCCGGGCGAGGATCCCGAGCATCATCGCAAGGCCGGCGCCGATCAAGCAGTGCAGCGAGGTCGAGCGGATCGCGTCGTCGGCCGCGACGAGGTTCTCCGACGTGATGGGCTGAGGTCTGCGAACGATGCGTCGCGCCGTCCCCTCGACGAGGACCCACAGCACCAGCGATGCGACCGTCCACCCGATCAATGCTCCCCATTCGCGCGTCGAGTCGGGGCCTCCTTCGAACTCGGGGCCCGGTCCGAATTGGTACGTCATTGTGGGCGCGATGACGAGCACAACCACGGTGATCACGGGAATGAGTCGCACGAACAGCACGGCCAGGCGAGGCATGTAATCCGTGATGCTTCGAGGGGAAAGCGACGCTGATCGCACGGATCCGCGCTGCGGCCGGAGCGCCCATACCTCGGCTGCCGCGGCCCCGAGCAGGTAGCCGCCGAACGTCGCGGTGATCCAACCGAAGGGCAGCTCGTTGGAGGAAACCCACGTGTAGATGGCGTAGGCGATTACCCCGCTGAGAGCGCCGCTCGTGCGGATCCGCCTGCCGTGCAGCAGATAGCGGCGGATGACGGCTCGGTTCTCGTGGTCCACGACGATCTTGTGCGACTTGCTCCATCGGGCCATGTAATCGTTCGGCATCGTGAACAGATGGACGATGACGAGCGCGGCGAAGAGCGCCGGCGGCAGCATCAAGATCACGTCGATGCCCCACCCGTGGGGGAGGAACACCACCATCCCCAACATGACCGCAGCCGTCAGCACGGGGATGACCACCCAAAGTACGACCCAGCGTTTCCAGCCCGTCAGCTTCATCTTCGGAATCCTCATCCCGGCCACCCCCCGAACAGTCTTTGTATCAACGCCTCGATACACTAATACAATGTCCGGATCTGTCAAGACCTAAACGCCCAGATTCGTCCCGCAGTTCCAATTACGCTCGACGACGCGTAGCGTTTCGAGCATGGCGGACCTGCCTCGAGGGCCCTGGACCAAAGTGGCACGCGGCCGTCATGAGGTCGCCGTCCGGGGAATGATCTCGTTGATCGTCTTCGTCGCCGGCGCCCTTACGTTGTGGGCTTCCCTGTCGACCAGCGGCCCCGAGCCATGGTCGTTCTACGCATGGCCGGCGCTATGGCTCTTCGTCGCGTGGCGCTTCTTCCGTTTCGGTCTGTACACGAGTCCTTGGGGAGTTCGCATCTGCAACCCTGTGCTCACTTGGTGGTACTCGTGGAACGAGATCGATCGTTTCGAGCTGGGCTCGACCGGCGAGATGTTCAGTCCTCGGGCGCAAGCTCCGATCCTCGTCACCCAGAGCGGTGCGCGTCGCACAATCTGGTCGCTCGCGACCTCAGCGATGTTCTTCCGATTGACCGATGCCGCCCAGGCCGAGGTGTTGGAAGAGCTCAACCGCCACACCGCGATTCCCTCAAGAGAGGGGCAGCCATAAAGCTTCGCGATCTTGCGTTTGCAGCCTGCCGGGTGTGCTCGGCATCTACGTTGCACTGCAGGCGATCTACCCGCTGAGCAGTCTGGTCGGCAACGGTGGGCTCTCGGGTAGAGAGCTTGTTGCATATGCCTTACCCGTCGTGCTCTTTGCCGGCGCAGGTATCGCCCTGTGGTCTCTCGCTGCGCCGATCGCAGACCAGATCGCGGGGTTGGCTTCTGGGAGGCACTCTCCGATCCGGGATCTATAGGCGTTCGGGAAGTGCTCGTGGCGGGGTTATGGCTCCTTGGGATCTTCTCGATCGTCCAGGGAGGGACGCGATTCGTGTCCGACGTCGGAAGCGCCGTCGTCGCTTCGTCCGACAGATTCGGCGGCGATACGCCTTTCCGCGACCTTTCGCTCTGGCACGCGTTTGCCTCCGCGATCGAGGCTGGGATCGGTGCCTATCTGGTCGTGAAGGCGAAGACTATCGCCGATCGGTTCGGGCCCGAAGCCGAGCGCAACCCCTAGCCGCAGACCGCGCCTTGGCTGGCGCTCGAAACCAGGCGCGCATACTTCGCCAGCGCGCCCTTCGTGTACCGGGGCGGTGGCGGCGTCCAGTCCTTCAGGCGGCGCGCGAGCTCGTCGGCGGGGACGTCCACCTCGAGGCGCCGGTTCGGGATGTCGAGCACGATCGTGTCCCCCTCGCGAACCAGCGCGATCGGTCCCCCGTCGCTCGCCTCGGGCGCGATATGGGCGACCATGTTGCCGTGCGTCGCGCCGGAGAACCGGCCGTCGGTGATCAGGCAAACGGTGTCGCCGAGCCCGGCGCCGTTGACGGCCGCGGTGCACGCCAGCATCTCGCGCATCCCGGGACCGCCGCGCGGCCCCTCGTAACGGATCACGATCACGTCGCCGGCCACGATCTGTCCGTGGGTCACGGCATCGAACGCGTCCTCCTCACGATCGAACACGCGCGCCGGGCCCTTGAAGGCCGAGTTGTGCATGCCGGCCATCTTCGCGACGCATCCCTCGGGCGCGAGCGAGCCGCGCAGGATCGCGAACCCGCCGGTCGGTGAGATCGGCTCGGAGATCGGCTTCACGACATCGCGGTTGGAGGGCTCGCCCACGCCCTCGAGGTTCTCCGTGACCGTCTTTCCCGTCACCGTCATCGGATCGCCGTCGAGCAGCCCAGCATCGAGCAGCTCGCGCATGATCGCGGGGATCCCGCCGCACCGGTCGATGTCGAGCATCACGAACCGCCCCCACGGCTTCATGTCCGCGATGATCGGCGTGCGGCGCGCGATGCGATCGAAGTCGTCGATCTCGAGCTCGGCGCCGACCTCGTTCGCGATCGCCAGCAGATGCAACACGGCGTTCGTCGAGCCGCCGCACGCGACGACGGTCGCGATCGCGTTCTCGAGCGCGGGCTTGGTGATGATGTCGCGCGGCGTGATCCCTTGCTCCAAGAGATTGAGCACGGCCTCGCCGCTGGCGCGCGCGAACTCGTCGCGCCGCGGATCCATCCCGGGCGGCGAGGCGCTGCCCGGCAGCGAGACGCCGAGCGCCTCCAGAGCCGTCGCCATCGTGTTCGCGGTGAACATGCCGCCGCATGAGCCCGCGCCCGGGCAAGCCCGGCGTTCCAGCTCCAGCAGCTCTTCGTCGGACATCGTGCCGGCGGCGTGCGCACCGACGGCCTCGAAGACGTCCTGGATCGTCACGTCGCGTCCCTGGAACTGGCCGGGGAGAATCGTCCCGCCGTAGAGGAACACGCTCGGCAGGTTCAGCCGGGCGGCGCCCATCACCATGCCCGGCAACGACTTGTCGCAGCCGGCGATCGTCACCAGGCCGTCGAAGCGTTCGGCGTGGGCGACGAGCTCGACCGAGTCGGCGATGACCTCGCGTGAGACGAGCGATGCGCGCATGCCTTCGTGCCCCATCGCGATCCCGTCCGACACCGCGATCGTCGTGAACTCGACCGGCACTGCCCCGGCCGCGCGCGCGCCCTGCTTGGCGGCGTTCGCGAGCCGGTTGAGGTGGAAGTTGCACGGCGTGACCTCGTTCCACGAGGAGGCGACGCCGACCTGCGGCTTGCCGAAGTCCTCTTCGGTGAAGCCGACCGCGCGAAGCATCGCGCGCGCCGGGGCGCGCTGGGGCCCCTCGGTGACGTCGCGGCTGCGATGCCGGGGATCGGCTTTCGTTCGCTGAGCCATGGCGCGCGAAAGGATACCCGCGTCCCGTGAAATATGCTGTGCCCGTGAACGCCCGGCGGCGGACGGTCCGCGTCCTTCCGATCCTCGCCATGCTGGTCTTCCTTCCCGGGTGCATCGCCGGCCGCGTCGCCCTCGAGGCCGGCAACCGGATGGACCAGGCTGCGGAGCCGACGGATGTCCCCGAGGTCGATCTTTGGATAAACGCGTCGGGTGACGACACGATCGACGTGTTCATGAACGGACGCGCGTCCGACCGGCGACGGATCGCGGAAGGCGTGGCGGCGTGGCTCGGCTTCCCGCGCGCGATCGCCCACGAACACGACCTCTACCCCGACACGTCCACGGTCCAAGTCGAAGGCCGTTTGATCGAGCCCGGCGGGGACGATGAGTGGATACTCGACCTGGACGCCACCGGGCTTGCGCGTGTGCTCGTTACGACCGGCTACAGCGAGGGCTCGCTGGTGATCTGCACGCCGGTCGTCGAGACGCGCGTCCGCGCGTCGGAACGCCCGGATCTCGATGCACTAGACACCGTCTGCGAGTTGAACGGACGGGGATGGACGATCCGGGCGTCCGATACCGGGCAGCCGAGGATCCGGACTACGCTCCTGCCGGATCCTGTGTACTACCTCGCGTACGCGGCCGCCGTGCTGCTCGGCACCGTTCTGCTCGGCGCATTCGCGTGGTGGCTCGCGACCAAGCTCCGCAGCGGCCCGTTCCGGCGTCGCTCCGCCGCTTCGGTAGCGATCGGGCTGATCGCGGGCAGCATTGCAGCGATCGGGCTCGCCGCCGCGACGGCGGCAGCGGGGGCCCTGGCGGGACCAGCCGACAACCTCGCGCTCGCGCGGAACTTCGCAGCCGGCGGTTACGCGTCCTCGCTGCTGTTCCCCGCCTTGGTCGCGTCGGCTCCGGGCATCGTGTTCGCGACGATGCTCGTGCGCCGGCGGCCGTCAGAAGACCACGTCGACGGCGTCATCGGTCCGGGCATCGCCCCGCCGGCTCCTCCCGGACCGCCGGGCCCTCCGCCGCTCCCGTGGAACGCGGGCTGAGCCCCTAGACGGCCGGAGCCGGCGGCGGGATCGCGCCGGACGGAGGCGACATCGCGCCGCCCTGGATCCCGAGCCCACGAAGCAGTGCGTCTTCCATCGCCGCGTCGTCGTCGAAGTGCCCGTTGCCGTCGTTCATCACCGTGTACCGCCAGTACATCGTGAAGATGCCGATGGTGACGATCGACAGCAGAACGTAGAGGCCGGTGCTCCGGTCGGGGATCGGCTTGGAGCGCTGCGGCAACGCGACGGGATAGCCCAGACGGCTCATGACCCACTCGGCGTTCGCAGCGAACGAGGATTCCCATTCGTCGTAGAAGCGGAGATCCTTGTTCAGGAAGTGGTTGATGTAGGCGCCGACGACGCTGAACACCAAGCGCAGAAGCATCCACAGCACCGGCTCGCGCTTGTTGCGACGCTCGAACGCCTCCATCTGCTGATAGATCCGCGACAGGTTGTCGAGCCCCTCCGCGACCTCTTCCTTCTTTCCCAGCGACTCCGCGCGCGCGTTCAACGCGTGCCACAGGTACGACTGGAACGCGAGCTTGCGCTGCGCGTGGAGATGGCGGCGCTCGATGAGCTTGTAGGTCGCGTAGTGCGAGTAGATGCCGAAGGTGAGGATCGTCCAGCCGAGATAGGTCCCGTAGCTATAGCGGTAGTCGGTGGCGTCGCGACGCTGAACCTCGGCCAGCACGAGCTGCTCGTAGGTGACTTGCTGGCTCACGCTCCTCCGATCAGATCAGCGCCCGGCACCAGCTACAGGTCTTCGGACGAGGCAGCCTGGCGTCGTAGACGTTTGCTCGGTGACACCGCCAGCAAAGCACGTTCTCGACCTTCGAGCGTGTGGCTGTGGGTGGACGCGACGCCGAGTACCCAGCGAGCAGCTTGCCGAGCTCAGGCTCTTCTTCCGGTTGTTCCTGTCGTTTGCGAAAAATCCCCATTAACACCCCCGACGCACATTATCCCGCGCTGGAGGCGAAATGACATCACCTTCGACGACCTACAGACGAATGATTCCGCGAACGGAGACCAGCAGTCCAAGCCCGATGACGATCATCGCGGCAGCGCGCGGGAGCCACCGGGTCCACCCGGCTCCGCCGAGCCGGCGCGCGATGCGACCCCCGCCCACCGCAGTCACGGCCACCGCGAGAACGACGGCAGCCAGTCCGAGGCTGAACGCTCCGACCAGCGCCATGCCCGCCGCGAGACGACCGATCGACAGCGCGACGAGCAGCACGCCGAGCGCCTCGGGGCTCGGGATCAGGCCCCCCACCAGACCGATCACCGCCAGCCGCCGCCACGGCATCTCCGCCGGCCCGTCGTGAGCGTGAGCGTGACGGCTGCCCCGGAGAAGCATCGCGCCGACGACGAGCATGAGCACCCCGGCCGCGACCTCGGTCCAGGGGATCCAGTCGTCCGGGAGGAACAACCTGTCGAGCGAGACCGCCAGCGCCCCCAGGAGGGCCACCGAGAGCGCGTGCGTGACCGAGACGATCCCGCCGAGTGCGATCGCCTGGCGGGTGCTGCCGCCGGCTCCGACCACGTACGCGGCCGTGAGCGTCTTGCCGTGCCCGGGGGTAAGGGCATGCAACGCGCCGAGCACGAACGCGAGTCCGAGCGCGACGACGAGCGAGGTCGAGCCCGTCCGGCCCTGCAACGCCGACAGGATCCGTCCTGTGCGACCGGCGGGCGCGGCCGTTCCGGTCGCGACCGGCTCGACCGACGGCTCCGCGGCGTTGAAGTCGAGACGGATCGTCGGGACGGCCGCGCTCAACACGCCGCGCGCCGGGCCCGCCGGCGTCCCCGCCTGGGCGATCGTCACGTAGTCGGCCGAGATGTCTTGGAGCAGCGTGAGCGTGATCTCGAGACGCGTGAGATCGGCGGGACAGGTGAACCGCATCGAGACCGCGACGCCGGGGCCGGCGAGCCCGGCTCCGGCGACCCGCTGGACGCAGCTCTGTCCGTCGGTCGAGACCGAAACGTGCTCGGTGAAGTAAGAGCGGAGCGACGCGGCCGCAGCGTTCGGGTGAAGCGTGTCGGGGTCGTACGTCTCGTTGATCAGCCCTTGCGAGCGGAGCAACGCGCTGAAGTCGTCGAGCGCGACCACCCACAGGATCTCGAGCTGCGCGCGGGTGACACCGCGGATCAGGGCGACGGGCTTCGTGCCCTGCGGATGAGCGTTCGCCGGCGGCAGTGAGAGCGCGCCGACGGCGGAGATGATCGCGGCGGCTACGAACCACCGGCGAGCTCGCACGGCAGAAGCTATCCGGCGAGCGCCTCGCGCAGCAGACGCTGCACGACGTCGGGCTTTCCCTGGCCTTTCAGCGCCTTCATCGTTTGCCCCATGAGGAAGCCGAGGACTTTCTCCTCGCCGGCGCGGAACCGCACGACCTCGGCCGCGTTGCCGGCGAGCACGTCGGCGATGGCCGCCTTGATCGGTCCTTCATCGGAGACCTGCGCCAAGCCGCGTTCGGCGACCAGCGCGCTCGGATCCGCTCCGGACTCGAAGGCGTCCTGGAAGACCTTCTTCGCGCTGTTGAGGTTGATCGTTCCGTCGGCGACCAGCCGGATCAGCGCTGCGAGTGCGGCCGGCCCGATGCGCGACTCTTCGAGCCCGAGGCCCGCGGTGTTCAGCGCTCGCGCGAGCTCGCCGGCCATCCAGACTGCGGCGTCACGCGGCGGGATCCCGGCGGCGATCAGGTCGTCGAAGTACCGAAGGCTCGTTGCCGACGCTCCGACGATCGCCGCCTGCTCGGCGGTGAGACCATGGTCGGCGGCGAGGCGCACCCGTCGCGTGCCGGGCAGTTCGGGAAGCCCGCCTCGGATCTGCTCGATCCACGCCGCTTCTGGTTCGATCGGGACGAGGTCCGGCTCCGGGAAGTAGCGATAGTCGAACGCTTCTTCCTTCGAGCGCAGCGTCTTCGTCACGCCGGTGCTCTCGTCGAAATGCCGGGTCTCCTGCACCAGCGGGTCGCCGGCATCGAGCGCCTTGCGTTGCCGTTCAACTTCGTAGTTCAGGGCGCGGCCGACCGACCGTATGGAGTTGAGGTTCTTGATCTCGACCTTGACGCCGAACTCTTCGCCGGGTCGCCGCAGCGAAACGTTCGCGTCGCAGCGTAGCGAGCCTTCCTCCATGCGGACGTCGGAGACGCCGAGCGCCTCGAGGATCCCACGCAGCTCGGTGACGTATCGCTGTGCCTCGGCCGACGATCGCATGTCCGGCTCCGAGACGACCTCGACCAGCGGGATCCCGGCGCGGTTGTAGTCGACCAGCGAGTAGCGCGAGTCGGCGATCCGGCCGGTCGCACCGACGTGGAAGCTCTTGCCGGTGTCCTCCTCGAGGTGCACGCGCGTGATGCCGATGCGACGCGACGCACCCTCGACCTCGACGTCCAGCGCCCCGCCGACGCACAGCGGAAGGTCGTATTGCGAGATCTGATAGTTCTTCGGCATGTCGGGATAGAAGTAGTTCTTGCGGTGGAACAGCGAGTGCGGGGCGATCTCACAGCCGAGCGCGAGCCCGATCATCATCGTGTACTCGATCGCTTTGCGGTTCGCGACCGGCAACGACCCCGGCTCCCCGAGACACACGGGACACGTGCGCGTGTTCGGCTCGCCGCCGAAGGTCGTCTGGCAGCCGCAGAACATCTTCGAAGCGGTCGCCAGCTCGACGTGGCACTCGAGTCCGATCACCGTCTCGTAGCCGTTGCCGGTCATGCCGGCCTCCGGCGGAGCCCGTAGTACTCGCGCAACTGCGGCCAGCTCTGGCTCGCGAGAACCGCGATCCCGATGGTGAGGATCGTTCCGACCGGCGGCAGGAGCAGCAGCAGCGTGCAAGCGACCAGCGCGGCCGCAAGCCCGCCGAGCGTCGGGCGGGTGCCCAGGAAAGCCAGAGCGGCGGTGACGAGCAGGATCCCGCCGATCGCGGCCCAGATCTTCGCGAGCTCGTCGAACTTGAGGATCGCCCCGATGCCGAACGCCACCGCCGCGAACCCGAGCATCGCCCACGCGGCGACCTTCAGCACGCGCACCGGAAGCGGCCGCTCCGACTCGGTCACGACGCCACCCGCTCGTTCCGGTAGAAGCCCTTGAGCTTGTCCTTGCTGAAGCGAAGGAGGATCAGGACGACCGCCAGGAACGGCAGCGTGAACCACGGCGTGGCCCAGGCCGTGAGCAGCGCCAGGATGATCGCCGCCATGAGGGCGATGAATCCGAACATGTTCCGAAGTCCGCTCAGGAGAGCGATCACGCCCCAGGCGATGAGCATCGCACCGATGATCGAGGCGAGGCAGTCGAGTTCCTGACAGTCGATCGCGTCGACCATGATCCACGCGCCGAACACGACCGCGGCGAGGCCCGTCAGCTGCACGACGCGCGTGAGCGGAGGCGCCGGCGGCTTGGCGTGGGCGACGTCGGTCATCGCGACTCCCACAGGGGCGGCGCCGGCAGCGGGCCGAGGTCGCGCTCAAAGGCGTGCCCGGCGCGGAACAAGAGCTCTTCGGAAAGCGGTGGGCCGAGCAGTTGCAGTCCGACGGGCAGGCCATCGTCGGCCAGGCCGCACGGCACGCTGATGGCGGTCGACCCGGCCAGGTTCGTCGGGATCGTGAACAGGTCGGAGAGGTACATCGCGAGCGGGTCGTCGGCTTTCTCGCCGATCTTGAATGCCGTCGTCGGGCTCGTCGGGCAGATCAGGAAGTCGAACCGCTCGTACGCGGCCTCGAAGTCGCGGATGACGAGCGTCCGGACCTTCTGCGCCTTGCCGTAGTACGCGTCGTAGTAGCCGGCCGACAGCGCGTAGGTGCCGAGCATGATCCGGCGCTTCACCTCGTCGCCGAAGCCGTGAGCCCGGCTACGCATGTTCATGTCCATCACTTCTCGGGCATCCGGCGCGCGGTAGCCGTACCGGACGCCGTCGTAGCGCGCGAGGTTCGAGGAGCACTCGGCCGGCGCGATCAGGTAGTAGGCGGACAGCGCGAGGTCGAACGACGGGAGCGATACCTCGTCGACCGAGCAGCCGAGCTTGCCGAAGCGCTCTGCCGCTTCCACGACGCGGGCCTTGACCGAAGGCTGTGCGCCCTCCCCCATCCCCTCCCGGATGATGCCGACCCGCAAACCGTCAACGCCCCGCTCGAGGGTCGCCAGGTAGTCGGGCACCGGCGCAGCGATGCTCGTGGAATCGCGGGGATCGTGGCCGGCGACCGCCTGCAGACCGGCGGCTGCGTCACGGACCGTCCGTGCGAACGGCCCGATCTGATCGAGCGAGGAGGCGAACGCGATGAGCCCGTACCGCGACACCAGCCCGTAGGTCGG
>JBKKCR010000257.1:0-3724 GCA_046712825.1 Actinomycetota bacterium
GCGCTCGACCGACCCGTCGTCGCGGGTGATCACGATGCCGAACTCGAGCGGGTTCTCCACCGGGGTGAGGCCGATGGTGGCGAGCGCGCCACGCTCCTCGTGGAACTTCACGACGCCCTGCAGGTCGATGTCGGTGAGCACGTCGCCGGAGATGACGAGGAAGCGTTCGTCCTTGAGCTCCTGCATGGCGTTGCGAACCGAGCCCGCGGTTCCGAGCGGCGTCTCCTCGGTCGCGTAAGCGAGCGACACGCCGAGGTCCTCGCCGTCGCCGAAGTAGGTGCGCACGAGGCTCGCGAGGAACTGGACCGTGACGATCACGTCGGTCAGCCCGTGCTTCTTCAACAGCAGGACGATGTGCTCCATCAGCGGACGATTGACCATCGGAACCATCGGTTTCGGCTGGTTCGAGGTCAGCGGCCGCAGGCGCGAACCCTCGCCGCCGGCCATTATGACGGCTTTCATCGGCCCATTGGGCTGGGGTTCGGGCATCGAGAAGATTCTACCCGGCGCTTGTGGGGGCCCGTCCGGCACGAAGCGAGGCAAGCGAGCTTCGGCCGTATTCAACCGCCGCCATATAGGAGAACACCACGCCCGGCACGTAGCAGAGCCAGGCGATCACTTGGAGCCACTTCATGGGCGGATCGGTGATCGCGGCGCCGAGCCAGAACCCGAACGCGAACATGGTTCCGAACGAGCCGGCCTTTCCGTTCCAGGTGACCGCCGGGCGCGGCACGCCTTTCGCGGTGAGGATCGGGACCATCGCGAGTAGAAGTCCGTCGCGGGCGAGCACGACAACCACGGTCCAGATGGGCGCGAGGTCGAGCATGATGATGACGGTCGCCCCCGCCGCGACCGCGAGCCGGTCGAACAACGGGTCGATCGCAGCGCCGAGCTTGGACACCTGGTTGTACTTCCGCGCGAGGCGACCGTCGATCCAGTCGGTCGAGAAACAGAAGAACCCGACCACGAATGCCGCCGCGATGTTCTCGGGGCCGAGCGCGAGCCATAAGAAGATCGGGATGAGCAACAGGCGAGCGAACGTGACGATGTTGGGAGCGGTGAGGATCGCGTCGGAGGGATTCTCGGTCGAGCCCTTCGGCGCGCTCGGATCGATCTGGTCGCTCACGTTCGCGATGCTACCAGCGGTGTAGCCTCTCCCTAGGAGGTGGTAGCTGATGGCGGACGACCACTACGACACTTCGGTGAACAAGGGCGACCTCAACATGCGCTCTTTCAAGGACGAGATGAACGACCGTTGGAAGGACGGCTGGAAGGTCGCGCAGGTCTTCATGCAGGGCGGGAACACGATCGTGATCTGGGAGCGCCGGGCCGGCTAGCGCGAAGCGATCGCAGGGCTCGTGGCACTCGTCGTCCTAGCTTGCGGCACCACAGACGAGAGGGTCTCCGGCCCGGCCGAGAGCATCACCGCCACGCGACCGGGCAGACCTCAACCGGGGTCGCAACCCCTTTCAGGTCAACGATGCGGGCATCTCCCGTTGGCCAGCGGATGGTCCTTCCCTCCAGCGTTTGGGTACTAACGACGATCTCGCCTCGGGCGGCGACTGCACCAATCCGCGCGGCCTCGTGGACGCCCATGCCTTTGTAGTCAAGGCCCGTGCGTGTCACCTCCGCCGCGTGGATGCCGATACGCACGTCGGGCGCGAAGCCATGTCGGCGGCGGTGATCGACGAGGCGCTGCTGAATGGCGACGGCGCAATCGATCGCCGGCACCACATCGTCGAACGCGACGAAGAAGCCGTCCCCCGTGTGCTTGACCTCCTCCCCACCGTGCTCGACGAACAGCGCGCGCATCGTTTCGTCATGCCACCTTAAGAGCTCGCCCCACGCCTCGTCGCCGAGGAGCCCGGCGAGATCGGTCGAGCCGACGACGTCGGTGAACATCAGGGTGCGAATGATTCGCGCGCGGTCGTCCTCGCTCGCCTGGGCGCCGAACAGCTCGTTGGCTCGTCGGAGATCGAGGACGGCACCGAGGCGAGCGAAGGTGGCGCGCGCCGTCCGCAGCTCGAGGAGGCGGCCGTCCTCGTCCCCCATCGCGGCGTAGGCCTGGGCCAGCGCGAGGCGAGTCCGGGCTTCCTCCCACGGTACCTGGAGCTCTGCCCAGGTCGTGCGGGCACGACGCAAGACCTTCGCTGCCTCCGCCGCGTCTCCTTCAGCGAGCAACACGAGGCCGCGGGAGGAGGCCGCGGCCGCGTTCAGTGCGGAGGTGCCATACGCTTCGGCGAGCTGCTGAAGCTCTTCGGCGGCGGCGCGCGCCGTAGCGACATCTCCCGCGGCGAGCGTGATCTCGACGTGGGTCGGCAGGAGCCGCGCCCTGGGAAGTTCGCGAGATTCCTCGTCGACCGCGCGCGCAATCGACGCCATCGCCGCATCCGTGTTCCCTTGGAGCAAACGAAGCCATGCGAGGCCAGGCTGGGGCTCGCGTCCCATCTCGTGCGCCTCGCGGAACGCGACCTCCGCCCCGGCGAGGTCCCCCTGCAGCAGCCGAAGCTCTCCCACCTCGTACATCGCCTGGGCTGCGTATTCGACGTTCCAGCTGCGCAACTCGTCGTATGCGTGGCGCGCCTCGCGCTCGGCGTCGGACCACCTTCCGCTCCGGCGCATGACTCCGGCCCGGTGGACGCGGCACATCCCAGGGAATCCCGCGATCGCCATGCGATCGCACCATCGCTTCGCCGCGTCGGTCCAGTCGCTGGCGCGGCGGAAGTCGGCGAGGTCCTCGCAAATCGTGATGGTGTTGCAGTACACGATCCCGGTCGTCATCGGGCCAAGCTCCCCCGACATGGCGCCGACGGTCACCTCGTCGATCAAGCGCATGCCCTCCTCGACCCGTCCGCTCGCGACGAAGATGCGGCCTTGGTCATGCAGCCCGAGCGCTACCAGGTCGCGGTCCCCGAAGCGCTCGCCGAGCTCGACAGTCTCGCGCGCGCGCTCGAGGGCGGAGTCGAAGTCCCGGTGTGCCTCGAAGGCCACGACCGCCTGTAACCGTCGCAGCTGCCCAAGCTCGATGCAGGGTTCCTCGTTCTCGAGCAGGCGCTCGGCGCGTCCCATCCACGCCAGTCCTATCGAGCCCGCGCCCTTAACGAAGTGATCCTTGGCGAGGAGCAGCGCGATCGCTGCAGCGCCGCGCGCATCGCCCGACTCGCTACGTTGGGAGAAGGCGAGCTGGCGCGCGTCGATGCACTCCTGCAGCCGGCCCGTCCACCACGCTGACTCCGCCAGTAGTTCGAGCCCATCGGTGGGAAGATTGGCGTTCGGCGCGAGCAGGTCGAAAGCCTCGCGCCAGGAATGTCTCCCAATGGCGACCCGGGCGCGGTCCAATGCGTCCTCGGCTGTGGTCATGAACAGCATCCTAGAGGCGGGTCAGGCGCACTGTCGGGCCGCGGGCATTGAACCCCCGGCCTCTTGACCCCCAGGGTATGAGCGAACGCCGCGCCGCGTTGGGTTGCAGTTAGGTTGCAGAGCCGTCCGAGTCCCTCACCGAACCGCGAAGCGCCAAGCCGTTGACCTGCGTGTTTCTCTCGTCGGGACGGGGAGATTTGAACTCCCGTCCTCTTGACCCCCAGTCAAGCGCGCTATCCAAGCTGCGCCACGTCCCGTAGGGCGCATCCTAGCGCTTGCGTTTGTCTCCCGAGCGCCCGCTTTGGACCCGGACGACCACCCGCATCGACGTTCCTTCGAAACCGAACCGCTCGCGGAGCCGCCG
>JBKKCR010000258.1:0-4573 GCA_046712825.1 Actinomycetota bacterium
GCGCTGGAGTGGCTGCCGGAGCGGCTGCACGACCTGGTGGCCGGCGCCGCGACGGTCGTCTTCCATTCGATGTTCGTTCCGTATCTGTCGAGCGAGGACCGCGTGCGTCTCGACGAGACGTTCCGGAGCGCGGGAGAGCGCTCCACGCCCGACGCTCCACTGGCGGTGCTTTCCCTCGAGGGAACCACAGACTCCCTGCCGGCGGTCTTCGAGATCCGGCTGCGGATGTGGCCCGCGGGGACCGACGATCTGAGCGCGATCGCCCAAGCGCACGGGCCGCCGGTGCGCTGGCTCGCTTAGATCATCAGGTCTTGCGCGCGATCAGGGCACGCGTGACGGCGCCCGGCAGATGATCGAGGTCCGCTTTCTCGCGCGCGATCTGCGTGTGCGCCGTGTCCGGGGGCGAGTCTCCGATCCATACGACGGCAACCTTTGGGTGAGCCCGGCGGAGCGCCCGCACGATGCCGTAGGCGTCCTGCGTTGCGGCGTCGATCAAGGCGACGTCGATCGGCGAATCGCCGATCAGCTCTTGGGCGCGCGCGAGGGTCGTCGCCATCGCGATCACCTGAACGTCGGCTCCGGCGGCACGGCGGATGCGACCGCAGGCTTCTTCGTCCGGTCCGATCGCGAGAGCCCAGATCGCTCGGCACATGGACGCGATGATAGTCGTTCCGAACGGAGCTAACCCCGCACGAACTGTCGAGCGAAACGATCCACCCTGCGTGCGACCGGAGCCACCACGGTCGTTCGGCGGAAGACGATCCCGAGTGCGACCAGCAGGATCAGCACCCCCAGCGCGCCTCCCCAGTACGGCGCCGTCCGCCACGCCGGCGCTTGTCGGAGCACGTAGCGAACGACCTGCCGCTGGACGACCCGCGGAGGCGAGAGAAGCGGCCCCACGATCACCGGTCCTCCCGCGGGTGGTCCGGCGATCGGCGGCACGACGATCGACGTTCCCGGCGGGCCGCTTTCTCCGCCGTCCTCTGAACCCGTTCCACCCAGAGCGACGGAGGAGACTCGCCCGGACGCGCAGGCCCCGCCGAGCATGAGGCCGCCTCCGGCGGCGTTGCCGGCGATCGGGATCGGGAGCGTGAGCTCGCCGTTGCCACGCGCGAACAGGCGCAGTCCGCCGGCGTCGGCGACGAGATCGCTGGCCGGGTCGCCACACCCGGCCGTGGCCGCCACCGCTTGGAGCTGGATCACACAGCCGACGCAGCCGTCGAGGTTGCCGAGGTCGACGGCGGGCAAGCCGGGTCCGAGGTCGCCGGCAGTCACGTCTTCCGCCGTGCCGGAGCCGTGCACCCCTACGATCACGGTCTGCGCGTCGCGCTCGGTGACTTTGCCATCGACCGAGCGGATGACCGTCGCCGTCTTACGGACCTGCTCGATCGCGAGCGCGCAGCCACCCGGCCCGGGCAGGAAGCAGACGTCCCCCAGCGACCACGTGGCTTTCGAGACGATGCGTCCGTCCTTGGAGAGGAGCGTCGAAGCCGTCGATTGCGCGGCGCCGATGTGCACCAGATCGGCGACCTTCAGCCCGACGACGATCGCATCGGATGATTGCGAAGGCGCGTCGGTCGCCGAAGCGCGGAAGGAGCCGCCTTCGACGATGCCGCCGGTCGCCGTCTCGACCGCATCCAGGCAAGCCGCCTGACCTTGGCACGCCCCGCTCGCGAGGAGGTCGTCCTCGGCAGATGGCCCGATCGATGACGTGGACGGATACCGCGACTGCGCGAAACCGGGGAACCTCCCGCCGCCGCACGGAAGCGTCGGTGCCGGAGGCGCGGGGATGTTTCCCTGGAGGAGCGTGTCGAGCGCTTCCCCGCTGGCAACTTGCCCGACGAGCCAGTCGGAGACGAACTCCAGGCCTTCTCGGACCCGCTCGGCGTTCTTCTCGGGCGTGCACTCCTCGGGCGGCTTGAACAGCGCCGTCTCGGCGATCCCGAAGTTGTACCAAGACGCCTGGCCGTCGGCTTCCGGAGGCGGCGTGGTGAGGTACGCGTCGGCGTAGGAGCCGAAGTAGAAGTGAAGCGGCGAGGCGCCACCCTGGTCGGCGCTGGCGCGTAGCGTGAACGCCTGAGCGACCGCCTCGCCGACCAGCTCCTCGTTCGCTGCGGCGCTCGCGCCTCCCCCGACCGCGGACACGAACAGGAAGGCGATCGCGAGCGCGGCGCTCACGCGCTTCGCCCCGCTCACAGCGCCGCCTCCGTCGCGCCGGCGAGGAAGACCGATCGCAGGAGATCCCCGCGCTCGCGGAGATCGGCGGCCGCACCCTCGAATCGCACTTCGCCCTTCTCCAAGAAGTACGCGCGGTCGGAGAAGGACAGGGCGAGGTCCACGTTCTGCTCAACGACCACCACGGTCACCCCGCGTCGGTTCATGCGCTGCACGATCTCGAGTAGCTGCTCGACGATGATCGGCGCGAGCCCGAGCGACAGCTCGTCGATCATCATCAGCTTCGGGCGGGCGATGAATGCCCTCGCGAGCAAGAGCTGTTGCTGCTGGCCGCCGGAGAGCGTGCCGGCGAGTTGTGAGCGCCGGTCGGCGAGCCAGGGGAACGTCTCGATCACGTGCTCGATCTCCGTCGCGGCGGTGCGGCGGTCGCGGCCGTGGATCGCGGCGGCCAATTTCAGGTTCTCGCCGACGGTGAGGCCGGGGAACGCTCCGCGCCCGCCCGGGACCTGCACGATGCCACGGCGAACGATCTCGTGCGACGAGAGACGGTCGACGCGCTCGCCGGCGAGGGTGATCCGGCCCTTGTCGATCGGCAGGATCCCCGAGATGGCTTTCAGCAAGGTGGACTTCCCTGCGCCGTTGACGCCGAGCAGCGCGACGACCTCGCCTTCCTGCACCTCGAACGTGACCCCGTACAGCGTCTGGACGCGACCGTAGAAGACGTCGATGCCGTCGATCCGGAGCAGCGCGTCGTTCTCAGCTGTCACTGTTGGTCTCCCCGTGCAATGCTTCGGCGGCCTTGGAACCGAGGTAGGCCTGCACGACCCGAGCGTCCTTCTGGATGTCGGCCGGCGTCCCTTCCGCGATCACGCGTCCGAGATCGAGGCAGTAGATCCGGTCCGACAGGCTCATCACGAGCGGCATGTCGTGCTCGATGAGCAGGATGGTCGCGCCGAGCGTCTCGCGGATGCGTCGAAGCAGCGGACCGAGGGCCTCGGTTTCGCGCTGGGCGATGCCCGACGCCGGTTCGTCGAGCAAGATCATCCGGGGCGTCAGCATGAGAAGGCATGCGAGCTCGGTCATGCGCAGTGTCCCGAACGAGAGCGCTCCGGCCTGGACGGCGGCGTAGGGACGAAGGTCGACGACCTCCATCACCTCTTCCACCCGTTCACGTGCCCGCTTCTCGGCGCTCGTCGCGCGCGGGAGGCGGATCGTGTTCGCGACTATGCCTCCACGCATATGCGCGTGGAAGGCGACGAGCAGGTTCTCGAGAACACTTAGCGACGGGTACAGACGCGCGTTCTGGAAGCTGCGTCCGATGCCGCGCGCGGCACGCTCGTAGGGCAGCAGGGGCAGGATGTCCTCGCCCTCGAAGAGGACACGACCCCGCTCCGGCTCGATGAACCCCGAGATCGCGTTGAAGAGCGTGGACTTGCCGGCACCGTTCGGCCCGATGAGCCCGACGATCTCTCCCCGCTCGACGTGAAGGTCGACGTCGGAGTTTGCGTTCAGGCCGCCGAAGCGGATCGTAACGTTCTCCACCGCGAAGAAGCTCACGATAGTGACTCCGGCGACGCCGATGCGTCGCGCCGGGCTCGCATCCGGTCCCGCGCGTCCGAGATCCACGCCACCAATCCTTGCGGCCGGTAGAGCATGGTGAGCAGCACGACGAGGCCGAAGATAGAGATCGCGATGTTGACCCCGTTCGGGCTACCGGCGAGCAGCCGGCGAACGAGCACGATCCAGGCGGTGCCGCCGATCACCGGCCCCCAGATGGACCGCACCCCTCCGACGATGGTGAAGAAGACGATCGTGAGCGAGAACTCCAGACCGAACAGGGGACGCTGCCCGCCGGTCGGCACGGTCTCGAGCCAATGTCCGTACAAGGCTCCGGCGAAACCGGCGATCGCGCCGGAGAGCGCGAAGGCGAGCAGCTTGTACTTCGCAACGTTGATGCCCCACGCTTGGGCGGCGTCCTCGTTGTCGCGAACGGCATAGCACGCGCGGGCGGTCCGGCTGCGAGACAGGTTGCGAACGGCCAGCAGCGCGATCGCGACGAGGATGAAGACAAGAACGTAGTAGGCCTTGTCGGAGGAGAAGTCGATCCCGCCGAGCGTCGGCCGCGGCGCTTCCACGACGCGTTCGGGACCGATGAGCCACTTCTGGCTGAACACGAACTCCTCGATCACGTTCGCGAACACGAGCGTCATGATCGCCAGATACAACCCTCGCAGGCGCAGGGCGACCATCCCGATCACGAGTGCCGCGGGAACGACGAGCAGCGCGGCGAGCGGAGCCGCGCCCCAGAAGGGCGTGTCGAGACCGGTGACCAGCCGGCCGGACACGTAGGCGCCGAGCCCGACGAAGCTCGCCGGCATCAGCGAGAGCTGCCCAACGA
>JBKKCR010000259.1:0-15257 GCA_046712825.1 Actinomycetota bacterium
TTGCGGGGGGGCCTTTCGCTACTCCCCGACGAGCTGCACCAACACCTCGCGCTTGCGAGGGCGGTCGTCGAAGTCCACCAGCACGATCTGCTGCCAGGTCCCCAGCGCGAGCTCGCCGTCGACGAGCGGAACCGTGAGCGACGGGCCGATGAAGGCTGAGCGCACGTGCGCGTGGCCGTTCGAGTCGCCCCCGTGGTTGTGGTGGTACGGGGCGTCGGTCGGAGCCACGCGTTCGAGGAACTCCTGAAGGTCCCGGATCATCCCCCGCTCGTACTCGATGGCCGTGATCCCGGCCGTAGAGCCGGGCACGAAAACGGTCGCGATGCCATTCCGAATGCCACTGTCACGGACGGTCTTGGCGACCTCACCGGTGATGTCGTGGACGTCGTTATCGCCCCGCGTGGATAGCGACAGGTGATGCGTCGAGACCGTCACGGCCCGGCATCGTACCGTTTTGTCGGGAACGCCCGACGCGGTTACCCTTCACGGCCCGTCAGCAGGGAAAACGGTGCGTCGGGGCGAAGTCTGAGTTGGCCAAAACGCCAGAACGAATTCTCGAGAGGGGACCCAGGGGATGCGGATCATGAGACGCCTAGGACCGAACGCGCCTGCTCGAGCTCGGATCGCACTCGCTGCAACGGCGTGCGCGGTCCTCGCCGCAACGCTGATGCCCGCCCAAGCAGCCGCCACGCGGGTGATCCGCGTGGGTGGCTACGACTTCCTGGAAGCGGCACCGGAGCCGTGCCTGCTCGGCACCGTGCTCGGAAGCATCGGCCCGGCCTCCTACGCGGCGAACGAGTGCGCGACGGTGGACTTCATCGTGGACGGAGGCGGCCCAACCGTGGAGGGCGGCGCCCCGGCGTTGGATCCGGCTCCTCAGCTCGAGGTCCGATTCACCGACGAGACGGGGAAGCTCGTGCACACAGCGGACGTGACCGGCAACTCGTTCCAGATCAACCCCAGCACGTGGGAGACCGGTTGGACACCCGGCACGTTCGGCTTCGAGCTCGTTTCGAAGGTGAAGACCGACGTTCTCACCGGACAGCCGAAGTACGAGTTCACGGTCAACCAGCTTGGAACCCGCACCATCCTGGAACGGCCCTCGTTCGAAGTCGCGTCATCCGGCCTGCCCGCGGAGCCGCTCGTGGTCACCGGCGCCACCTGGATGAAGGACACGAAGGTGGCCGGTCCGGCCGGGCCGACCGACCCGGTTCCTTCGAACACCGATCTGGTGCCCGCCGACGTCAGCGTCGAGCTGACGCGCAAGGACGGGACGAAGGTCATCAAGACGGCGACCTCGAGCGTGACGGGCATCTTCAGCGTCACGTTCGCCCCGGCCGAGATCGGCAACGTCGGAAGTGGAGCTGCCGACAACTTCGAGACCCCGATCCGCATCCGAACCACGGGGACCTACACGAATCCGGTGACCGGTGAGTGGGCGAGCGGCGTCTCCGACACCGAGCGCGAAGCCGTGGCGCTTTTCACTTCAACCCCGGACCGGGCACAGGTTCGCGCTCTGTTCGTCTCCGAGCGTGGATGGGTCGCGCCCGGCGAGGAGTACATCCACGAGCTCGAGTACCGCAACGTGTCGGGCAGTTCGGCAAGTGGAGTGAAGATCATCGAGACACTCCCCGAGAACGCGGTGTTCCTGTCGGCGGTCCCGGCGCCGGCGTCGGTGAGCGGGAAGACGATCACCTGGAACGTCGGCAGCGTCGCTTCCGGGCTCGAGTGGCCGTCGGGCGCAAAGGCTTCCAACCGGATCCTGGTCACCGCCCGCGCCAAGTCGTTCAAAGAGAACCCGAAGGTCGTGCACCACGACCTCTCGGCGACCGCGGTCCTCACGCAGGTGGGCAAGTCGGCGATCAGCTCGACGACGCACGGGCCACGAGTGACGACCCAGGAGTCCGCACGGTTCGGCGACCGGCCGTTCCCGGTCGTGCTCGTGGACTACGTCGACTTCAAGCATTCGCCCGCCGCGGCAGGCTGGACCTTCTACAACCGCATCTCCAACCCGAACAATCCGGCGAGCGTTCACACGCACTTCCAGAACATGAGCTTCGGGCAGCTCTACCCGCAGGGTGAGCTCGCCGCACTGAACGCCGAGACCACCGCATTCACCGACGACACCTACAAGTGGTCGAACCCGTACTTCAAGGGCAACACATGCACCGGCGTCACGACGATACCGCCCGATGCCGTCGGCCGCGGCCCATACACCGAGTTCACTCCGGTTACCGATCGGATCGTGGACGGCTGGTACCAGCTGCCCGGCCAGCGTCAGTACTACGGCGCCGACGACAAGGGCACGGGCCTCGCCGTCGGCAGTATCGACGCCGGTTGCGGCCCCACCGGCAAGACGGCGTACGACGCCGCGTCGATCGCCGATCCGGACATCGACTACAACGAGTTCGACTCCGACCGGAACTGCCTCGTCGACTTCTTCGAGATCGCGTTCCAGGGTCGTGGCGGAAACGGCGACTCGCAGACGAACGGCGGCTACGACAACGTCTGGCCGCATTCGGGCGACCTGACCGACAGCTACATCGATCCGGTCACCGGCGTGTCGGGGTACGAATCGAACGATCAGTGCCGGGATCGGCTGGAACGCCCGCTCTGGTGGACGGATGAGTTCCGTCTCGAGCAGACGACGAAGGACATGGGCGACGAGCTACGCGCGTTCTCGCGCGTCGGCCCGTACAACGTCAACCCTGAGAACGGCACGACGAGCGTCTTCGCCCACGAGTACGGACACTCCCTCGGCCTCCCAGATTTCTACTCGGGAGACCGCGAGACGATCGGGAACTGGGATCTGATGGCGAACGACAACTTCCAGTACATGAGCGTCTTCTCACGCCAAGATCTTGGTTGGATCGTGCCGAGGCGGACGACGGCGAGCCTGAACGCGACGCTGCGTGAGTCGAAGATCGATACGCACCGCATCGACGCGATCGATGCGAACGGCGATCCGTACACGCTCTCCGGCCCGGACGTTCATAACGCCGACGCGTATTACGTCGAGCTTCCGCACCGCACGCTCTTCGAAACGGTGCCGAGCGGGAAGCATGCGTTCTACTCGACGGCCGGCGACGGGTTCGGGTGTCCGGGCAGGACCATGGACATCGATCTGGAGACCACCCGTACGGCGGCGGCCGGCACGGCGCTGACGCTGTCGTTCACGTCTTGGTACGAGATCGAATGGGACTTCGACTACGGCTTCGTGATGATCTCGACCGACAAGGGGAAGACGTTCCAGAGCGTTGCGTCCGAGGAAGGACGCACGACGCCGAGGGAGTTCAATCCGTTCACGAGCGCGTGTCAGGAGAAGTACGGCAACGGGATCACCGGCTCGTCGGGTTCGCCGACGTTCCCGCTGAACGTCGTCGAGCGCACGAACGGTCCCATGGCGGCCCCCGAGTTCATCGACGACTCCTACGACATCTCCGCCTGCGCGGCGAAGGAGTGCGTCATCCGCCTCGCCTACTCGACCGACGTCGGTGTCGCGATGCGGGGCTGGGTCGTCGATGATCTGAAGGTCGCGGGCGACGATGGGAAGACCTACTTCAACGACGACGCCGAGAGTCAGCGACCGTATCTGTTCGACGGCTGGACCCGCTTCGCAACCGGACCGACGGCGTTCGATCACGGCTACTACATCGAGCTCCGGGACCGTGTAGGGAACGACTTCAACGCGGCGGGTCAGGGCGACCGGCATCCGATCGACTGGATCCCGGGGATCTCGATCTGGTACACGGACGAGGCGCACGGCTACGGCAACAACGGCGTGTCCGACCCTCCTGCCCAGAGCGTCATGGACCCGCGCGGTGAGATGGGGGACAACAGCCCGAACCTCAGGGACGCCTCGTTCTTCGCGCTGCCCGGCCTGAACCGGTACTCGGACAAGGCGTGGACCGACAACTATCAGGATGCCCAGGGCAATCCGTGGGGGTTCCGCTACGACTGCATGGGGATGAACGTGAGCTCGATCAGCGGCCTCGGGAAGCTCGGCGCTGCCAAGGCCACGATCTCGCTCAGCTCCTCGCCGAAGAACTGCGTGAAGGTGCTGAGCGCCGCCCAGGGCAAGCCCAAGCCCGTCTCGGCCCCGAAGCCCGCTCCGGCAGGCGCGCCGCTTCCGGCCACCGGCTTGCCGAGCGCGCCGGTGTGGATCGGGGTGCTGTCTCTGGTCGGCGCGCTGGCGGTCCGCCGCTGGGCGACCCGAACGGCCCGGACCGGCTGACCAAACCAGTAATCACAGAGGGGCCTCCGCATGGGGGCCCTTCTCGTTTCCCCAGGTCAGACGTTCGTGTCGTACCTCGCTGTTAGGTTCAGATCGTTCCACGGCACCTCCGATCAAAGGGAGAGCGATGGAAGCCAAGGACGACCGGATCGATCTAACGGGCATGCTCATCTCCTGCGACGACTGCCGCATGCAGAACACCGACGCATGCAAGGACTGCCTCGTGACCTTCCTGCTCGATCGACCCGATGGGGCTGTGGTCTTCGACGCCGCGGAGGAGCGCGCTTTGCGTGAGATGAACAAGGCCGGGCTCCTTCCGCCCGTCCAATGGCAGGGGCGATCCGAGACCGGCTAGCCGGACCCCCAAGACCCCCAGGGCCCGTGGCGGGCAGCGGCCGCCCGCCCGGCCCTCCCAACGTGCTTGCGACCCCCTACCGCCCTGGGTTTGAATGCCGGGCGTGAGCAGCGCTTTCGCATCAGCGACCCCACCCGGCGGCCGGGGAGCCGACCGTTGATCAAGCTTCGGGTGGTCGGATCCTCGAACGACCTCGAGAACCTCATCCTCACCTCGCGCAAGCAGGGCCGCCGGGGGAGCCACGTCGTTCAGATCGACGAAAAGATGTTCCGGGTCCTCGAGGACGTCGTGCGGAAACGCCGCGCCAAGCAGAAGGGCGAGCAACCGGCTCGGCGAGTATCGGCCGATTCCAAGCTGGCGCCGCGCGACGTGCAGCGGCTCCTGCGCGCGGGGAAACCGGTCGAACAGGTCGCGAAGCAGGCCGGAGTGGACGTCGCTTGGATCGAACGCTTCCTGGGCCCGGTCCTCGATGAGCGGGCCGTCGCGATCCGGGACTCGCAGAACGCGCGGCTCGAGAAGCCGCGCCTGGGGCTGTCGAGCCTGCCCTTGGGGGAGGCGGTTGCCCGCAACCTGCGCGCCCGCCGTGTCCGGATCTCGGACGACGAGCTCCGGGCCGCATGGGACGCGTCGCGGTCCGACTCTCAGCCGTGGGTGATCTCGCTGACCTTCCCCTACCGGGGGAGGGAGCAGCGCGCCGTGTGGCGGTTCGACCCGCGGACGGGGGAAGTCTCCGCAGGGAACCGGCTCGGAAGCGATGTCGGCTGGGTGGCGGACTCGCGACGCCCGGCCGCTCCGGCAAGCAGGAAGCCGGCGGCCAAGAAAGCTCCCGCGAGGAAGTCGGCGACGAAAAAGTCGATCGCCAAGAAGCGCCGCGCTGCGCCGAGGCGCAAGGTCGCGAAGAAGACGACGGCGAAGCGGCGGGCCCCGGCGAAGCGCCGCGCGCCCGCGAGGCGCTCAACACCGAAGCGGCGGCCCACCACGAAACGCTCAACACCGAAGCGGCGAGCCACGCCGAAACGGCGGCCGGCGGCTCGGAAGGCCACCACGAAGCGTCGGCCGCCGGCGAAGCGCCGGACGACGGCTCGGCGGGCTTCGAAGCGCGGCAGGCGCTAGCCTCTCCGCGCGATGGACGACGGCCTGCCCCGCAAGCTCTTGCTCGTCTACGACGGGTCTAGCGTCGCCGATCGCGCGCTACGGACCGCGGTGGAACGTGCCCTCGAGCTGCAGGCAAGCGTCACCGTTCTCGGCGTGGTTCCACCGCGACTGTGGCGGGCGAAACAGGGCCAGTTCGTGATCCCGCCCGAGAAGCACGACGAGGAGTTCGCGCACGAGCAGGTCCGCCGCGCCCGTCAGTCGTTCGGTGAGGCGGGGGTTCACTCCGAGGGTCGTGTACGCACCGGGCCCCCGGTGACCGTCATCTCAGAGGAAGCGGCCCACGGTTACGCGATGGTCGTCCTCGCGACGCGGCCGACGCCGACGGGAGCTCCCGACCTCGCGATGCTGGTGACCGTGCCCGAAGGCACTGAGCTCCTGGCCGTGACCTAGGAAACGGAACCGCGGCCGAACGAGCGATACGTCTCGTGGCCGGCGGGGCACAGGAACTTCTCGGCGTAGAGATCGTGGGTCGAGATGCCCTCCGCGAACGTCGTCGCCTCGCCGCATCTCTTGCACAACGGCGAAGAGCGGGTGGACCCCTCGGCCGGCGGACCTTGGGAGACGTCGTGGGTCTCTTCCGTCATCTCCTGCCCAGGGTACTGCGTGCGTAGGATGACGGCGATGCGCGGGCGCCCCTTTCATCTCGCGATCATCGCCCTGTTGCTGGCCGCCTCGGGGATCGCAGCCGCGGCCGCGTTCGCGACCCCGCACGCACAAGGACCGCGCGCGCGCCTCGAGGATCACTTCACGCGCGACGAGAGCGAGCGGTCGCGCCGGTACAACGGGCCCCGATACGCGCTGAGCTTCGCCGCGATCGCTGCCGGGCTGCTCGCCGGTGCGGCGCTCGGCCTGGGTCCCGGCCTCCGGCGGCTCGGAAGCTGGTCCGCCTCGGTATCGGGAGGTCGCTGGTGGGTCCAGGCCCTGGTCCTCACCGGCGTGGTCACGGCGGCGATCGCGTTCGTCCATCTGCCGTTCGGGATCGCCCGCTTTTACCACGACCGGAGCTATCAGCTCGTGACCCAGCCGCTCACCGGATACCTCGCCGACGCCGCGAAGGGGCTCGGCTTCCAGCTGGTGATCGGTGCGATCACGGCGATCGGCTTCCTGAAGATCGTTCGCGCCCTGCCGCGCGGGTGGCCGGCCGCCGCCGCGGGGTTCGCCGTCGTCCTCACCGTCGGGCTGGTCTACCTGCTTCCCGTCGTCTACGAACCGCTGTTCAACCGTTTCACGCCCGTCGAGGGAGAGGTCCGCGACCGCGTTCTCGCGATCGCGCAACGAGCCGACGTGGGCGTGGACGACGTGCTCGTAGCCGACGCCAGCCGTCGCACGACAAGACAGAACGCGTATGTATCTGGCCTGGGCGCGACCAAACGCGTCGTGCTGTACGACACGTTGCTGGCGAAGTCGACGCCGAAGGAGGTCGACCTCGTCGTGGCGCACGAGCTCGCCCACGTCGCGCATCGCGATGTCCTGAAGTCGACGGTGATCGGCTCCGCCGGCGCGGCGCTCCTGGTGCTCCTGATCTGGCGGCTCGTCTCGTGGGAGGCGCTGCGCGAATGGCTCGGCGCGAGCGGGTCGGGCGACCCGCGGTGGCTGCCGTTCCTCGCGCTCGTGCTCGCGGTGACGTCGTTCGTCACGCTGCCGCTCCAGAACTGGTACTCGCGCAGCATCGAAGCCGCCGCCGATCGCGCGGCGATCGAGAACACCGGCGACCCCGATACGGCTATCTCGGTCGAGGTGAACCTCGCTCGATCGAACATCGCCGACGTCCAGCCGAACGGGTTCGTTCGGTGGGCGTTCTTCACGCACCCGCCCGTCCTCGAGCGGATCCAGATCGCGCTCGACGCGAAGGCGCGGCTCGGGCCGCAGAGCGCCGCCGCGGAAGGGCGGCCGTGAGGCGGGTCCTGCTCGTCACCAACGACTTCCCGCCCCGGGTCGGCGGGATCCAGAACTATCTCTGGAACATCTACTCGCGCCTGGATCCGGACTCTGTCGCGGTGCTCGCGCCTGCGTTCCCCGGCGACGTCGCCTACGACCGCTCCCAGCCGTTCGCGATCCATCGATGGCCGGGCCGCGTCTACTGGCCGACGCCCGCGCTCTCCCGGCGCGTGGGAGAGCTGGCGAAGGCGCATCACGCCGACGCGGTCGCCTTCGGCGCCGTGCTACCGATGAACCTCATCGGTCTCGACGTTCCGTCGATCGTGCATACCCACGGGTTCGAGGTCGCGTGGGCGCGCGTGCCGGCGCTGGTGCAGCTCCTCAGGCGGATCGGCAAGCAGGCCATGCTCGTCACCGTAGTCAGCGAGTACACGCGCCGATTCATCGACCGCGCGCTCGGGACCGGCGTGCCGGTCGAGTTGCTCCGCACGGGCGTCGACCTCGACCGCTTCCATCCCGGCGTCGACGGATCCGAAGTGCGAAAGCGCCACGGCCTCGCGGGGCGTCCCGTCGTCGCTCACGTGAGCCGCCTCGTCGCGCGCAAAGGACAGGACGTCCTCATCCGAGCGATGGAGATCGTGCGGCGCGATGTTCCCGACGCCGCGGCGCTGATCGTCGGCGGCGGGCCCGGAGAAGCTCGCCTTGGGAGGATCGCCGCGGAGCACGACGTCCGCGATGCCGTGGTCTTCGCCGGCGAGGTGCGGGAGGATGCGCTCGCGGCCCACTACGCCGCGGCCGACGTCTTCGCGATGCCGTGCCGGTCGCGCTGGGCCGACCTCGAGATCGAAGGGCTCGGCCTCGTCTACCTAGAGGCCCAGGCCTGCGCCCGGCCCGCGATCGCGGGCGATTCGGGCGGCGCTCCCGAGGCGGTCGTGCCCGGCGAAACGGGCTTCGTCGTCCCCGGCCGCGACCACCGGGTGCTCGCCGAGCGGCTGGTCGAGCTGTTGGGCGACCCGGCTCGTGCCCGCACGATGGGGGAAGCCGGGCGCCGGTTCGTCGAGGCCAACCACCGCTGGGACGACGTCGTAGCCCGGTACCGGGGGATGCTCGACCGCACCTGACCCCATTGCCAGGCGGCCGCACGCCGGGCTATACAAAGACCCCGCACGAACGCACCGAAGGGAGCCGTCATGGGCGACACGATCGTGAGCACGTTCCTCGAGCGGACGAAGGTTCATCCGGACCGCGACGCGCTTAAGGTCAAGCGCGACGGCCAATGGTCGGGGATCACCTGGCGCGAGTACGAGGAGCTCGTCCGGCGCGCGGCGAACGGCCTGCTGGCGCTCGGGATCGAGCGCGGCGATCGGGTCGCGCTCATCTCACTCAACCGGCCGGAATGGCATGTGTCCGACATCGCCACGCAGGCGACCGGCGCCATCACCGTGCCGATCTACGTCACCAACTCGCCTCCGCAGCTCTCCTACATCACCGGCCACTCGGAATCGAAGGCGATCTTCGTCGAGAACGCCGGCCAGCTCGACAAGGTCATGAAGACCAAGAGCGAGCTGCCCGATCTCAAGAAGGTCATCATCTTCGACCCCGAAGGCGTGAAGCTCGACGACTTCGTGATGAGCTGGGATCAGCTTCTGTCGGCGGGGTTCAAGCATGCGGACGCGAACCCGAAAGCGTTCGACGAACGCCTCGCGCAGATCAAGCCGGAGGACCTTGCGACGCTGGTCTACACCTCGGGCACAACCGGACCGCCCAAGGGCGCGATGCTTACCCACGCGAACATCGTCTGGACCTGCGGATCGCTCGACCAGATCCTTCACGTCACGCCGGAGGAGCGGAAGCTCTCGTACCTGCCGCTCTCGCACATCGCCGAGCGGATGGTCGGCCACTTCACGCACATCTACGGCGGCGGCGAGACGTGGTTCGCCGAGTCGATCGACACGCTCCGCGAGGATCTCGGCGCGTGCAAGCCGACGATCTTCTTCGGGGTTCCGCGCGTATGGGAGAAGTTCTACGCGGGCATCAATGCGTTGCTGGACGGCCTGCCGGAGGAGCAGCGCGACGCCGCGCAGCAGGCATTGCAGCTCGGTTTGAAGCGGGTCGAGGCCACCCAGGCCGGCTCGTCGCTCCCGCCGGAGCTCGAGGAGAAGTACCAGCAGGCGGACGCGCGGCTGTTCGCGATCGCGCGCGCCGCGCTCGGGCTGGATCAAGCCAATGCGCTGGTGTCGGGCGCGGCGCCCATCAACGCGGAGATCTTGCGGTTCTTCCACGCGATCGGGCTCCCGGTGGCCGAGGTGTACGGCCAGACCGAGGACAACGGCCCGACGTCGATGAATCCGCCGGGCGCCATCCGCATCGGCACGGTCGGCCCGCCGCTCCCGGGCGTCGAGGTCAAGATCGCCGAGGACGGCGAGATCCTGGTGCGCGGCGGCAACGTCGGCCCCGGTTACTACAAGAACCCCGAAGCGACCGCCGAGCTCATCGACGACGAGGGCTACATGCGCTCCGGCGACGTCGGGGAGTTCGATGAGAAGGGATACCTCCGCATCACCGATCGCAAGAAGGACCTGATCATCACCGCGGCCGGGAAGAACATCGCGCCGCAGGTCATCGAGAACATGGTCAAGCACTCGCCGTGGGTCTCACAGGTCGTGCTGGTCGGCGAGGCGAAGCCATTCCTGACCGCGCTGATCACGCTCGATCAAGAGAAGGTGACGCAGTTCGCCGAGCAGAAGGCGATCCCGTTCTCCGACTTCGCCGAGCTGTCCCGCCACCCCGACATCCAGCAGCTCGTGGATGTCGCCGTCGCGGAGGTCAATGAGAACCTCGCCCGCGTCGAGCAGATCAAGAAGTGGATCGTGCTCGAGCGCGACTTCGCTCAGGAACACGACGAGATGACGCCGACGATGAAGGTGCGGCGCAAGGCGATCACGGAGAAGTACGCCGACACGATCGAGGGCATGTACTCGTAGGCATCCGGGTCGGCGGGGTCACGTCGCCCAGCGCCTCCGGACGACCCTGAGCTGCAGGCCCACCAGCGTCAGCGTGACCAGATACATCACGAGCGTCATCGATGCGGCGTAGCCGAATCGGAAGAACTCGAACGCGTTCCGGTAGGTGTAGAGCGGAAGGAACGTGGTCGCGTAGAAGGGGCCCCCGTCGGTCAGCACGAGCGCCGGAACGAAGTTGGCCTGGAAGCTGTAGACGATGTCGCGTGCGGCCAGAAGCATCAGCACCGGCGCCATCAGCGGCAGCGTCACCCGTCGGAACATCCACAGCGGCCGCGCTCCGTCGATCGCGGCGAGCTCGTAGAGGTCGTTCGGGATGTCGTTCCGGGCGGCCAGGGCAACCACGAAGGCTTCGCCGACCTGGAACAGGCTCATGATCACGATCGCGAAGCGCGCGCTCCACGGACCGAGGAGCCACTCGGTGACCGGGAGGCCGAGCATCCCGGCGAGTAGCGGTAACGGTCCGTAGAGCGGGTTGAAGACCCAGAGCCACAGCAACGCGTAAGAGATGTCGGGGACGACGCTCGGCAGATACACGGCCGCGCGCTCGGCTCCGACGCCGCGGCGGCGGCGCGCATACAGCAGCGAGGTCCCGAGCGCGACGCCGAGCCGCAAAGGCACGGCGATGGCGGCGAAGATCAGCGAGTTCCACAAGGCGGTCCAGAACAGGTCGTCGCCGATCATCCGCCGGAAGTTGGCCAGCCCCGACCACCGGGGCCTGCTCAGGCCGTCGTAGTCGGTGAAAGCGAGACCGAGCGTCATCAGCGCGGGAAGGACGACCAGAACCGCGGCCGCGGCGAACAGCGGCACGGCCATCCGACGGAGGTGGCGATCCCACTTCGTCACTGGACGCTTCCGTGCCGGATCGCGGCGCCGGTCTCGGGGTCGAAGAGATGGAGCCGGTCGGGGTTCAGCCACGCACGAACCCGATCACCGCGCACCGCCGGAAACGAGGGCTCCACGCGCGCGATGAGCCGCAGGCCGCCGGCGTCGAGCTCGAGCAGGATCTGGTCGCCGATCGACTCCACGACGTCGACGAGCGCGTCGAAGGTTCCATCGGCGCGGCTCGTTCCCGACCACCGGGAGCCCTCGATGTGAACGTGTTCCGGGCGGACGCCGAGCACGAACCGTTCGCCGGCTGGAAGGCTGTCCACGGCCACGGTGACTGGCCCCCACGCGAGCGCTTGGTCGCCTGCTCGCCGGGCCTCGCCGAGGTTCATCGGCGGATTCCCCATGAACGAAGCGACGAACGTCGTGGCCGGCTCGTCGTAGACCTCGCGCGGCGTCCCGAGCTGGATCAGCTCGCCGGCGCGGAGCACGCCGACACGATGGCCGATCGACAGCGCCTCGCTCTGGTCGTGAGTGACGTAGACGGTCGTCGTTCCGAGACCGGCCTGGAGGCGGACGATCTCGCCGCGGGTCGCGACGCGGAGCTGGGCGTCGAGGTTCGACAGCGGCTCGTCCATGAGGAAGATCGCCGGCCGGCGGACCATCGCGCGGCCGAGCGCAACCCGTTGCCGTTCTCCACCGGACAGCTCGCGCGGCCGCCGATCGAGGAGGTCTGCGATGCCGAGCGAAGCGGCCACGGTCGAGACCCGCTCGCGGATCTCTTCCGCCGGCCGGCGACGCGTCGCAAGCCCGAACGCGAGGTTGTCGTGCACGCTCATGTGCGGGAACAGCGCGTAGCTCTGGAACACCATGGCGACGTCGCGGTCGTTCGGCGGCACCGCAGTGACGTCCCGATCGCCGACGAGGATGCGGCCGGCGTCGGGCGCCTCCAGGCCGGCGATGACCCGCAGGGTCGTGGATTTCCCGGAGCCCGACGGGCCGACGAGGACGAGGAGCTCACCGTCGCCGACCTCCAGCGACAGTTCGCGGAGCGCCGAGGCTGCGCCGAACGACTTCGAGACGCCGTCAAGCCGGAGACTCGGCATCGGTTAGGACGGGGACGGCGCGGGCCGGGCTTCGACGAACAGCTCGCGAGTCGCGATGTCGATCTCGATGCCGAGGGCCTCGATGCGCTCGTTGCCGAAGAACCACTCTTCGACGATGGGATCGGCTTTCGTTTCGATCTCGTTCCAGGGCCCGATGTTGGGGAAGCGGCGGATGTGCGGGATCTGGTCGAGGAAGACTTGCGCGTGTGTCGGCTGTTGGCCCGGGGCCAGGAAGTCGGGGGAGCGTGACACGGCCATGTGCGAGGGAACCGTCCGGCCCGTTCGTGCGAGGATCGGCGCGCCCTCGGGGCCGGTCGCGAACTCGATGAAACGGAAAGCGAGATCTTTCTTCGTCGACGTCTTCGCCATGCACAACGCATCGGAATGCAGCATGGTCGCTGTTTGGCGTTCCGATGGGAGCGGCGCGACGTCCCACTCGAGATCCGGCACATCCCTCAACGCAGGAGTGATGCGTCGCGATTCGATGAGCATGCCCAGACGTCCCGCTGCGAAGCGAGCTTCGAGGTCCTCGGACTCGAATTCGGCCAGGCTGGGAACGACCTTGTGCACCCGCCTCAGCTCGATGAAGTACTTGAGCGCTCGAAGCTCGCTCGGCCCGAGCATCGTCGTCTTGGTGGGATCCTCAACGTCGTCGACCACTTCTCCGCCGGTCTGCCAAACGAACGGCGCCACGCGCACCAGCTGGGGCTCGACGCCGAGGCCGTACACGTCCGTCTTCCCGTCCCCGTTCGTGTCGGACGTGAGCCGCTTGGCGAAGGCCAGGAAATCGGCCCATCGCCACCCAGTCTGCGGAGCCGCCAGCCCCGCGCGCGCGAACAGAGTCTTGTTGTAGTAGACGACCTGGTTGGAGATGTTCGTCGGCATGCACTGTAGGACGCCTGCCCGCCGGAACGAATCCAGCGCCTCCGGATAGAAGTCCTCCTCTCGCGTGCGTTCGCTCGCGGCGAGCAGGGGACCGATCGGTGCGAGGACCTTCCGGTCGGCGAACTGCCCGAAACGCCGGTAGTTGACGAGGAACAGATCGGGGGGCTTCCCGCCGGAGAACGAGGTGACCAGCTTGGCGATGTGATCTCCCGCATTCGGGACGACGACGAGGTTCACCTTCGCTCCCGGCGACGCCTCCTCGAACGCATCGGTCAGCACCCGGTATGAGTCGGCCTCGTCGGGGCTCCCCGAGATCTGCACGGTGATCGAATCGGCGCCGCCGTCGGTCTGGGTGCATGCGGCGAGGACGAAGAACAGGGATGAAACGGCGACCCTGAGCGACCGGTTCATCCGATCCCCACGTCATCCTGCAGGAAGCGACGTTGCGCGACGAGGAAGACGAGGACGACCGGAGCCGTCACGATCACCGATCCCGCGAGCAGGACGGGCCAGTTCGTCGCGCCGAGCTGCTCGAGGTATCGGAGCGCCAGCGGAGCCGTGTACCGCGACTCTGTCTGGAGGTACAGGAGGGCATCGATGAAGTTGCTCCAGGCCGCCAGGAAAGCCAGCATCCCAACGACCACCGTCGTCCTGCGAACGAGCGGCATCGCGATGCGCCGCCACACCCTGAGCGCGGAGGCCCCCTCGAGGCGAGCCGCGTCGTAAACGTCGTCGGGGAGACGTCGGAACGCGTACACGTAGAGAAGGACGGCGAAGGGGCTGCCGCCCATCAGCGCCGGCGCGATCAGGGGCCACGGCGTGTCGAGGATCCCGGCGGATCGGAAAACGGCGAACCGCGCGATCCACAGCGCCGTCACCGGCACCGTGAGAAGCACGACGGCGGTTGCAACGAGCCTGCGACGTCGCCGGTTCGGCATCCGCGCGATGGCGAAGCCGGCAAGCGAGGACGTGGCGATCGCCAGCGGCACGGACACCGACGCGACGAAGAGCGAGTTCCCCATCGCTCTTGCCAAGGGCGAGAGCGAGAAGGCTTCGCGATAGCCCTCGACGGTGACCGGGCGCGGAACGACCTCCAGCGATCGCGGCGGTGGGAGACCGGGCCGGCGTAGCGACCCCGTCACCATGATCAGGAGTGGAGCGACGAACAGCAACGCGACGAAGGCCCCCGTCCCGGCGCGAGCCAGAGAGCGACTCCGCTCCGTCGTAGGCACGTCTGCGGATTCTAGAAGGACGTCACCGAATAGGACATGAAGTCAGGCGCGTTCCGACCCGATGACTTCGAACGTCCACACCTCGCTCGCGGTCGAAACCGGGCCTTGCTGTTTGTGCTGTGCGTGGCCCTCCGCGAAATAGGTTGAGCTCATCCAGGCTTCGAAATCCGCCTTGCCGCGCCAGCGCGTGTAGACGAGGTATTTCTCCTCGCCGTTGGGCCGGAGCAGCTCGAACGCTTCGAATCCCTCTGCTTTCGACACCTGGCCGGCACGGGCGGCGAACCGCGCCTCGAACTCCTCCCGGCGCTCGGCCGGCACTTCGACCGCGTTGATGACGACAACCGACATGCGATGCACCTCCGTTGAGAGCGTGACGTGCGGGACGCTCAACCTATCAGCCCTCTTCCAATGGTGGGCCGCCGGAGTGCGGCCCCACGCAACGGAGGATGGATGCCGTTGACCCGGGGCTGAATGCTCCTGGAAGTGCGTTCAGGCGTCGCGGGCTTCGGGAAGCGTGACTTCGATCCTCGCGCCGCCGAGTGTGCCGTCGAGGACCACGACCGA